>NZ_JAODNM010000115.1 GCF_025464955.1 Amycolatopsis sp.
CTACCAACCCCTCACCCCGAGACGTCCTGGGCCGGCCCAAGGGCCGACCCAGGACACACCGGTATGAGAAACTGTTCACGATGTCGTGGGACACATGTGTTCACGAAGTCCTGAGACAGCACAGCCGCTTAGAGCCGGCCGCAACGCTCACGAGCCCTGGTCAGCCCACGCGCTCGAAGATGAGGTCGTGCGAGACGCGGCCGTCCACATCGGCACGGTTCTCGAACTTGGTCACCGGGCGCCACTCGGGCCGTGGGGCCCAGCCGCCGGGCTCGTCGGCGAACTGGTTGCGCAGCGTCGGCTCGGCGGAGGCGACTTCGAGCATCTGATCGGCGTACTCCTCCCAGTCCGTCGCCATGTGGAAGGTGCCGCCGGGCGCGAGCCGCGACGCGACGAGTGCGACGAAGTCCGGCTGTACGATCCGGCGTTTGTGGTGCTTCTTTTTCGGCCACGGATCGGGAAAGTAGAGCCGCACCCCGGCCAGCGACCCGGGCTCGATGTGCTTGGTCAGCAGGATGACGGCGTCGCCGTGCAGCAGCCGCAGGTTCTTCAGCCCGAGGGTTTCCGCGCGGAGCATCAACTGCCCGAGACCGGCGTCGTACACCTCGGCGGCGACGTAGTTGGTCTCGGGCGCGGCGGCGGCGAGCTGCGACGTCGTCTCGCCCATTCCGGACCCGATTTCGAGCATGACCGGCGCGGACCGGCCGAACCAGGCGTCGAAGTCGACTGGCCCGGCCTCAAGCGAACCGACCTTCCGGCCGAGCTGCGGCCAGAGCTGCTTCCAGGCGCGCTGCTGGCCGACGGTCATCCGGCCACCGCGGTGCACGTAGCTGACCACACTGCGCAGGCGTGGCTGGTCCTCGTTTTCCAACACTCTCAACTTCCCGGTGAAGCATATGGTCAGGAAGTCGAACCTTACTTCAGCGGATCGCTTCGAACTCTCCCAGCCGCGACCGCAGCCCCGCGAGGCCGGCGACGGCGATCGGCTCGGGCGTGGTCCGGCTGTGTGCCGGGAGCAGGTCGATCCAGCCGGTGTGCCGGTCGGTGTTCAGCACCGTGGTCGGGATGGCGTGCCCGGACTTGCCGTTCTCGGACGGCATGAACTCCCAGTAGCCGGATTCGCCGTCCGCGGCCCATGGCACGTACTCCCAGCCGGGACGCGGGCCCAGCAGCTGGGCGATGCGGTCCTCGATGCGGAAGCCGTCGCGGCGTGAGTCCAGTTTTCCGGCCGACATCGCCCGGAGCCACCACGGCGCCGGGACGGGATCACCGCTGCCGCTCGACGCCCTGAACAGCGCGAGAACGTGATCTTCGGGCGCTCGATGCACCCAAGCCCGGCGGATTTCGGCGGGCCTGGTCGCGAATCCTGCGACTCGCGGTAGTTCGATCGCCTGCGACCATTCAAGGCCGAGCATGGGCTCCAACCGGGGCTGGTTCGAGGCCGTGCGGGCGGCGGGTATGGAACTTTCGACTCCTCGGCCGGCATCCACCGTCAAGAGTCACCTCCGTCTGAGCTCCGCTCCGGGAGCTATCGTCCGTGACTGCGGTTCTGACTACCCCTCTACCCAATAATGCCTGGTGAAAACGGTGAAGCTGCCTCCTGTGAGAGAAGCCACAAGCTCTTAACGTGGTCTTAATCCCCCGTCGTGAGCTAGTACACAAATTCACATCGGCGTGATCTTCACTTTTGTTACTTCGGGCAAAACGGACTCAGGCGTCCCGGCGCTGGGTCAGCAGCAAACCCGCTCCGAACAGCACGAAGCAGATGGCGGCGAAATACAGCACGTAACCGACCGGGCCCAGCGGTAGCGTCCCGAGGCTGAGCGCGTTGGTCACCAGGCTCCCGCCGACGAACTGCTGTCCGGCGAACATCGGCATCCAGACGTAGAGGTGGTGCCCGATGCCAGGGATGAGGACGGTCAGCCCCTCGACCAGCTGCGTCCACACCAGCGTCACGGCGAGGGCGGCCGCCGTGCTCCGCAGCAGCATCCCGACTCCGACCCCGAGGACTCCGGTCAGCAGGAACACCACGCCTTCACCGGCGACGGACCGCCAGTCGGCCGCGGTGGCCAGCGTCAGGTTGGCCTCCGGTTTGACCAGCATGCCCACGCCCCAGGAGCCAAAGCCGACCACCAGGCCGACCAGCCCGCACCACACCCCGACGACGGTGACCTTCGCCAGCAGCGCGGGCGCTCGCTTCGGCACCGCCTGGAAAGTGGTGCGCATGGTTCCCCAGTTGAACTCCGACGTGGCCGCCAGCACCGCGAACACCAGCATCACGGTGCGGCCGAGCGAGCCGGCGCCCTGGGTGTCGCCGACCGTGACGTCGGCCTGTTCCCCGTTAAGGCCGACCAGCGCGATGGTGAAGGCGAGCGACGCCACGATCGCGAGCCCGGTGCAGATCCACGGCGTTCGGGTGCTGAACAGTTTGATGCGTTCCGCCCGGAGGAGACTCATCGAGCGACCTCCTGGTTCTGGTTGCCGGTGTATTGGACGGCATTGCCGGTCAGCTGCAGGAAGGCCGTCTCGAGCGAGCCGCTGTCCGGCTTCAGCTCGTACAGCGTCGCGCCCGCCGCGAAGGCGAGTTCGCCCAGCGCGTCACTGTCCATATCGGACACAATGAGCGCGTCTCGGTCCTCGCTGAACTGGGCGTCACGGCTGGTGAGCGCGTCGCGCAGCTTCGGCAGATGCGGGCTGCGCACGCGGACCGTCTTCTTCGTTGCCCGCGCGATGAAGTCCTCGGTGGTGCCCTGGTAGATCAGCTCGCCGCGGCCGATCACCAGGAGGTCCTGCGCGGTCTGCGCCATCTCCGGGAGCAGGTGGGACGAGACGAACACCGTGCGGCCGTCCGCGGCCAGCCCGTGCATGAGCTGCCGGATCCACTGGATGCCTTCGGGGTCGAGGCCGTTGACCGGCTCGTCGAACAACAGCACCCGCGGGTCACCGAGTAGGGCGCCGGCGATGCCGAGGCGCTGCAGCATGCCGAGGGAGAACCCACCGGCCTTTTTCTTCGCGACGGTCGTCAGGCCGACCAGGGCCAGTACCTCGTCGACTCGGGCGTCCGGCAGGTTGTTGGTCGCCGCGATCCAGCGGAGGTGGCTACGAGCCGAGCGGCCAGGGTTGCGCCAGGTCGCGTCCAGCAGCGCGCCGACCGTCTCAAGTGGACGGTTGAGCTGCCGGTACGGCTTGCCGTCGATCTCGACGTGTCCGGAGGTGGGCGTGTCGAGGCCGAGGATCATCCGCATCGTCGTCGACTTGCCCGCGCCGTTCGGGCCGAGGAAGCCCGTCACCCGGCCGGGGTTGACCGTGAACGTCAGGTTGTTCACGGCCAGTGTGTCGCCGTACCGTTTGGTGAGCCCCTCAGCTTCGATCATGGTAGCCATCCTGCCAGCACTCGCGCACGAAAAGAGGCCCGGGCCGCCCCCCGACAGGCGTCCCGGACCGCTCTCCCCCATTTCCCCTACCGGCTCACGCCGCACCCCGATCGGCGGCGCTCACCGGAATCTTCAGGCGTCCCGCTTCTTCGCCACGGTGATCGCGATGAACAGCATCACCAGCGAGAAGCCGGCGAAGTAGGCCAGCGCCCAGCCCGGGCTCAGCGGTGAGTCGGACAGCGGCGGACCAGCGTCGGCACCGCGCACGCCGTTGGATGCGCCGTTCCCGGTAAGGAACTTCTCGGCCACGTTGAACGGCAGCCACTGGTGGATCTTGGGGCCGACGGTCGGGATGATGCTGATGAGGCCTTCCACGGCCAGCGAGTAGATCAGGATCAGCGAGAGCGCACCCGCGCTGTGCCGGATCAGGATGCCGACGGCCACCGCGATAACCGCGGCGAAGGCGAAGACGACCCCGATACCGGCGACGTTGGTCCAGTCCGCGGCGCTGTTCAGCGCCAGGTCGGCGCCGGGCTTCATCAGCTTCGAGATGCCCAAAGCACCGAAGGCGGCCAGCTCGCCGATGACGAGCGCGACCAGCGCGACCAGCGTGGTCTTGGCCACCAGCGCGGAGCCGCGGTGCGGGACGGCTTGGAAGGTCGTCTTGATGGTGTTGTAGCGGTATTCGGTGGTCACCGCGAGAGTCGCGAGGACCATGATCACCGCCATCGCGAAGGTGTGGCCGAACTCGGTGCCGGACACGGAGATGGTGTCGATCTGGTTGGACGTGCCGGTGAACAGCGCGCCGAAACCGATCGAGATCACCAACGTGATCAGCGCACACCACCACGGTGACCTCGTGGTGAACAGCTTGATGCGTTCAACTGCGAGCAGAGTCATCGTCTTCTCTTATCCTCGAATGGTCGCTGGTGGTCAGTTGGTGGGCTGCGCGAGCGGGAGCTCGGCCACGGAGTTGCCGGTGTGATATTCGACCGAGTCGCCGGTGATCTGCATGAACGCCTGCTCCAGCGAACCCACGTGCGGGCTCAGCTCGTGCAGCACGATCCCGTTGGCGGCAGCCAGTTCGCCGATCTTGTCACTGTCCATACCGGACACGATGAGCGCGGCTTCCTTGACGGCGTCGACCACCGAGGCACTCGCGGTCTGCAGCGCGGCACGCAGTTGCGGCAGTTGCGGCGACCGCACCTTGACCGTGTTCTCGGCCGCCCTCGACACGAAGTCGGTGGTGGAGCTCTGCGAGATCAACTGTCCCCTGCCGATGACGATCAGCTGCGTCGCCGTCAGCGCCATCTCCGAGAGGAGGTGGGAGGAGACGAACACCGTGCGGCCGTCGTCGGCCAGCTTGTGCATGAAGTTCCGGATCCAGAGGATGCCCTCCGGGTCGAGGCCGTTGACCGGCTCGTCGAACAGCAGCACCTCGGGGTCGCCGAGCAGCGCGGCGGCGATGCCGAGGCGCTGCGACATGCCGAGCGAGAACCCGCCGGCGCGCTTGGTGGCCACCGAGGTGAGGCCGACGGTGTCGAGGACCTCGTCGACACGGCGTGTCGGGATCTTGTTGGACTTCGCCATCCAGGCGAGGTGCGCCCGTGCGGAGCGGTTGGGGTGCACCCATTTCGCGTCCAGCAGCGCGCCGACTGTGCGCAGCGGCTGCTTGAGGTCGTGGTAGAGCTTGCCCCCGATGGTGACCTTGCCCGCGGTCGGATTGTCCAACCCGAGAATCATTCGCATAGTTGTCGACTTGCCCGCGCCGTTCGGCCCGAGAAAGCCCGTCACCTGGCCGGTCTCGACGCTGAACGACAGGTTGTTCACTGCCAGCGTCTTGCCGTAGTGCTTGGTGAGGCCGGTTGCCTCGATCATGTCTTCTCCTCGTCGTGCGGCTTCCCTCAGTGAATCCGCCGTGGTGAAGCTGGTCTCTGGTCCGCCGCGAAGCGTGTAATCGCTCGACCCCTCGACTCGCGGCTGACTCATCATGGCTGATGCGGGGCCTGGGCGCGTCATCCTCAAGGCCGAATCCGCACCCGACTTCAGACGTAGTTTGACGTGTTTCGTCACTTGCCGCGATCGGTGACAACCCTGAGGTAACCCTGATTCACCCTCGGGGTTCCTTGCGTCCATTAATGAACCGTGGTTCGATAACTCGGGTGGCCCGCCCTCGAAGCATCAGCGACGAACGTGTCCTGGCCGCCGCCGGAGCGGTGATCGCCGAGGTCGGGCCGGGGTTCACGCTCGCGCAGGTTGCGGCCGAGGCCGGGATCTCGGTGGGGACCGCCGCGCAGCGGTTCGGCTCGAAAAGCGGTCTCTTGCAAGCGCTCAGCATCGCGGTTACCCAGGACACGGTCGACCGGATGCGGGCCGCGGGGACCGGGGTCGACGGTCTGCGCGCGGCGCTCGTCGCCGTCTACGACGGGCTCGGTGACGCGGAGGCCGCCGCGAACAACCTCGGACAGCTGGGGGTCGACATCGGTGATCCGGTGCTGCGCAAGTTGCTTGGTGAGCACTTCACCGCCGTGGAAGCCGAGATTCGTTATCTGATCACGGGTTGCACCGCCGAACTGCCCGGGGCACCGGGGCCGGTGCGGGCCGCGCGGACGCTGCTGGACGTCGTCAATGGGGTGGCGCTGGACTGGTCGATCCGGCCGCGTGGACGGCTTGTCGACCGGCTGGAACAGGACATCGACGCGGTGCTGGTGGGCTGGCGCCGGGAACGGGAGGGGTAATGGCCGGAGAACTCGCCGGAGAACTCGCTGGGAAGGTAGCGGTCGTGACCGGCGCGACCAGGGGCTGCGGCCGGGCGATCGCGGTCGAGCTGGGGAGGCTGGGAGCGACGGTGTTCGTCACCGGGCGGACCACGCGCGCGACGGCGTCGCCGATGAACCGCGCGGAGACCATCGAGGAGTCGGCGGAACTGGTGGACGCCGCCGGCGGACGCGGGATCGCGGTGCGGTGTGATTTCACCTCGGTGCCGGACGTGGACGCCCTGCGGGCTCGGATCGAGTCCGAAGTAGACGGTCGGCTCGACATTCTTGTCGACGATGTCTGGGGCGGGGACCCGTTTGTCGATTTCGAGGCGTCGTACTGGGAGTCCGATTTGGACAACGCGCTGACGCTCGTGCGCAACGCCGTCGACACGCATCTGATCGCGCTGCACCGCCTGCTACCGCTCGTGGTGCGCCGTGAAGGCGGGCTCGTCATCGAGGTCACCGACGGTGACAACGACGACTACGTCGGCGCGGGGATCCCGTATTACCTGGCCAAGTGCAGCGTGCGCGCGATCGGCCGCGGTTTGGGCGCGGAGCTCGCGAAGTACGGCTGCACCGGGCTGACGGTGACGCCGGGATTCCTCCGTTCGGAAGCGATGCTGGAGCTCTTCGGCGTCACGGAAGCGACCTGGCGCGACGCCGTCGCCGCCGACGGTGGGCCCGACTTCGCCGTATCGGAATCCCCGAGCTATCTCGGCCGCGGGGTGGCCGCGCTCGCGTCGGACCCGAAGGTCGCCCGCTTCGCCGGGAAGGCGCTGGCCTCGTGGACGCTGATGCACGAGTACGGCTTCACCGACGTCGACGGCACGCGCCCGGACTTCGGCCGCTGGTTCGCCGAAGTGCACCTCGCCGGCCTCGATCCCGCCACCACCTCCCCCACCCCCTATCGATAACCCCCACCCGCAACTCGCCGTCGACTTGCTGTCTCTTAGTTTTCGAGACACCGCAACTCGCCGTCGACTTGCGATAGCTCAGAAATCGAGACATCGCAAGTCGCCGTCGAGTTGTGGTGGACAACTCGGCGTTTTCGGGGGGCTTGTGGATAGCTGACGGTTTGTTGATCTTGGAACCCTCTTCGCGGGACCCGGTTGTGCATTCTTGGATCATGATCCAACTCGACGTCATTGAGCCCGGAGACATCTCGGGGCCGTTTCTCGGCAGCCACGCCGTCAGTGAAGGTGTCCTGTCGGCGGCTCAACTCCGCTCGCCCATGTTCCGACGACTGTTTCAGAACGTGTACCTGCCAACCGGCATCCCGCTGACGCACGAGGTGAAAGCACGCGCGGCGGCTTTGATAGTTCCGGTCGACGCCGTCTTGACGGGGTGTTCGGCTGCCGCTGTGCGCGGTTTCGCCTTCGCCACGCCGGAGGATCAGGTCGAGTTTGTTGTGCCGGAGAAGGCGAAATTCCTGTGTCAGCGCGGTATGAACATCTGCCGTACGACGATCGGTGAGATCGACAGCGAATCCTGGGGAGACAACCGTATTGCCACTGACCTCAGGATGACGCTCGACATCTTGACGAATACTCGGCTTCGTCGATCGTTACCCCGGGTCGTCGGTTTCCTCGATGCCATTCTCCGTGCCGGGAAGGTTGATGTGGACGTTCTTCGTGTCCAAGTGGATTCACGTCACGACCATGGCATTGTTCGGGCCCGCCAGGCGGTTGGGCTGTCCGATCCTCGGGCGGAGTCCGTTCCCGAGTCCGAGGTTCGCGTTTGGTTGACGCTCAATGGCATGCAGCCGGAGCCGCAAGTAAACGTCTTTCACCGTGGGAAGTTCCTCGGCCGGCTGGATCTGGCTTTCCCGGAATGTAAGCTCGCCGTCGAATACGACGGTGCTTGGCACCAGGAAGACGACCAGCCCCTGCTCGACGCTCGACGAAGGGCTGCCTTCCTTGCTGCCGGTTGGGACTTTGTCGTCATCACCAAAGATCAGCTCTACGAGGATCCACAAGGCATGGTCGAGGCGGTTCGCCGTCGACTTGACATCGCAACTCGCCGTCGACTTGCGGTCTCTTAGTTTTCGAGGCATCGCAACTCGCCGTCGACTTGCGAGGGTTAGGCGAGGCCGGGGCGGGTTAGGCCGGTTTCGTAGGCGAGGACGACGGCTTGCACGCGGTCCCGCAGCCCGAGCTTCGACAGGATCCGCCCGACATGCGTCTTCACCGTCGCCTCGGACAGAAACAGCGTCTCCGCGATCTCGACGTTCGACAGTCCCTTCGCGATCAGCACCAGCACCTCGCGCTCGCGATCGGTCAGGACGTTGAGGGTCGACACGTCGCGAAGCGGCTTCCCACCCGCGCCGACGAACCGGTCGAGCAGCCTGCGGGTCACCGACGGCGACACCACGGCGTCCCCGCTCGCGACCGCACGCAGGGCCGACACCAGGTGGCTCGGCTGCGTGTCCTTCAGCAGGAATCCGCTCGCCCCGCCCTGCAACGCCGAGTACACGTACTCATCGAGGTCGAACGTCGTCATGACGAGCACCCGCGCGGTGCCCGCGTCGACAATGCGCTTTGTCGCCTCGACGCCGTCGAGCACCGGCATCCGGACGTCCATCAGCACGACGTCCGGCCGCAGCTCCTCGGCGAGTTTGATCGCCTCCTCGCCGTTGGCGGCTTCACCGACGACGTCGATGTCCTCTTGCGCACCGAGCACCATGCGGAATCCGACACGCATCAGCTCCTGGTCGTCGACGACGACAACACGAATCACTGCGCCAACCTAACCGGCAGCTTGGCGAGTACGCGCCAGCCGCCACCCGGAGCCGGTCCGACGTCGAGGGTGCCGCCGAAAACGTGGGCGCGCTCGCGCATACCGATCAATCCGTTCCCGCCGGAAACCCTGGTCAGACCGCGTTTCGGCACCAGCTCCCGGCCGGCTCCATCGTCGGTGACTTCGATCAGCACGGCGTCGGCGTCCCGCCGCAGCCGGACGGACGCGGACGCCCCACGCCCCGCGTGCTTGAGCGTGTTCGTCAGCGATTCCTGCACGATCCGGTAGACCCCGAGCGACACCCCGATCGGCAGCTCGCCGAGGTCCTCGTCGATCTCGAGCCGCACCTCGACCCCGGCCGTCCGGACGCGCTCGGCGAGCTCGCCCACCGAAGCCGCGTTGGGCTGTGGAACGCGCGGCTCCCCGCCGGGGTCGTCGTTGCGCAGCACGTCGAGCAGGCTGCGCAGCTCGGCGAGCGCGCCGCGGCCGGTGTCGGAAATAGTCCGCACCGCGCGTTCGGCGAGTTCTGGGTCGGACCGGATCGCGTAGGACGCTCCGTCGGCCTGGACGACCATGACGCTCACCGCGTGCGCCACGACGTCGTGCAGCTCCCGCGCGATGCGGCTGCGTTCGTCGTTGACGGCGATCTTGGTGGCTTGGTCGCGTTCGGTCTCCAGCAGGTGCAACCTGGCCTCCACTTCGACGTCGTACGCGCGCCGCGCGCCGACAAACTCGCCGAGCACCCAGCACAAGGCCAGCCCGAGCGCGATGACGATCGCGCTGAGCACGATCTCGTTCTCCGGGCCGAGGACGACCTGGATCCCCGTTTCGACCACCAGCACCAGCAGGAACCCGAGCCCGTTGCGCCGCCCGGAGTAGACCAGCACCGTGTAGAGCGCGATGATCTCGGCGAACGAGCTGGCGAAGCCGACGGTCAGGATGGCGTGCGGGATGCTGATCGCCAGCAGCAGGTACGCCGTCAGCACCGGTCGTCGGCGGCGCCACACCAGCGGCGCCACGGTGGCGATGTCCAGCGGGACGATGACGAACCACGGCGTGGAATGCCCGCTGTCGCCGAGGGAGAACAGCAGGTCGAAGAGTCCGAGTAGGACGGCGATCAAGCTGTCCCCAGCCATGGGGTGTGCCCGCATCCACAGGCTGAGCCGTCTCACCACCTCACAGTAGGTCGTCACCCGGCGTCCGCGCGTCGTCCGGCGGTAGCACCTTCGGTGCGACCAGAGGATGACTGGCATGGCACGATTCGTGGAGGCGTGAAATACGCGTACGCATTCGAGGGGGCACGACGGCTGTGACTTCGGGGACTTCGGCGACCGATCAGGGGCGGCTGGCGGGTCCGCTGTCGCAGTCGGTCGCCAACCTGTGCCTCCGCCTGCAGCCGCAGGTGTCCCCGCGCACGGCCGCGGGCTTCGCCGAAGTGCTGCGCCGGCTGGGCGGTCCGCTGCAGGTCGCCGTCGCCGGGCGGATCAAGTCCGGGAAGTCGACGCTGGTCAACGCCCTGATCGGACGCCGGGTCGCGCCGACGGACGTCGGTGAGTGCACCCGCCTGGTCACCCGGTTCCAGTACGGCACGGTCGACCGGGTCGAGGTCGTCTTCAACGACGGCCACAAGCAGGTGCTGCCGTTCGCCGCGGACGGGATGATCCCGGCAGAGCTCGGCGTGAACATCGAAGAGGTCTCCCACATCGAGGCTTACCTGACCAACGCCGTGCTCCAGGGCATGACCGTGATCGACACGCCCGGCCTCGGCTCGCTCGACGCCGCATCGGTCTCCCGGACCGAGGAGTTGCTCGGCGCGGCGAAGCACCGCAAGGACCCGGACAGCGACGACCCGGAGAGCGAAGACGACCTCGACGACACATCGCGCAGCGCCGTCGCGGGTGCCGAAGCCGTGCTCTACGTCGTGACCCAGGGCGTCCGGGCGGACGACCAGCAGGCGCTAGCCGCGTTCACCGCCGCGACGGCGAGCCGCGAAGCGGGCCCGGTGAACGCCATCGCGGTGCTGAACAAGGCCGACACGATCGCGCCCGAGTCCGTGCCCGGCTCCGACGGCGACATCTGGAAGGCTGCGACCCTGCTCGCCGGCAAGCAGGCGTCGACCCTCAAACCCCGCGTCGCCGACGTCCTGCCGGTGATCGGCCTGATCGCCGAGTCGGCGGAGTCGGGCGGGTTCACCTCCGCCGACGCCGAAGCGCTCAAGAAACTGTCGACAATGGACGACTCGATCCTCGAAATGATGTTGATCTCCGCGGACATCTTCACCACCTGGGAATGCGAAGTGCCGTCGGGCACCCGCCAGCGGCTGCTGGAGAAGCTGGACCTTTTCGGCATCAGCCAGGCGGTGAAGACGATCAGGGCGGAGCCCGAGATCACCGCCGGCTCGCTGCGGCGGGTGCTGCTCGACGCCTCCGGGCTGGCCGCGGTCCGCGCCCGGCTCGACATCGTGTTCGCGGCCCGCGCGGACGGCATCAAGGCCGCTGCCGCGCTCGCTTCGGTGACGGCGTTGGCCCACGCGTCCGGCGATCCCGGCGAGCGCCAGCGCGTGCACGACGCGATCGAGGTCCTGCTGGCGAAGCCCGAGGCACACCAGTTGCGGCTGCTCGAAGCGCTCACGCTGGTGGCATCGGGGGCGGTCGACATGCCGGAGGACCTGACCGAGGAAGTCCTCCGGGTCGGCAGCAACGCCGACATCGGCGCGCAGCTGGGCAAGCCGGGCGGAAGCCGGGCCGAACTCGCCCCGTTCGCGCTCGAACGGGCCGGCTGGTGGCGTTCGTTCGCCTCGTTCGGCGCAACGCCGGCGCAAAGCCGTGTCGCCCATGTAGTCCATCGGGCTTATTTCTTGATCTGGCAGCAGATCAGGGAAGTTTGACCACTCTTTCGCCGCGCCCGTTCTGGTTATTCTGGACCCATGCGGTTCAAGGGCGGGGTGGCGTGGGAAGTGCGCTGGGGTCGCGAGCTCGAAGTCGACACCGCGCTCTACATCCGTGATGCCCTCGCGCTGCCGGTCGAGCCCGATCAGTGGCTGCCGCCGGTCGAGCCCGCCGTCCCGGTCAGCGTTCCGCCAGGGGTCGACCGGGCCGGTGTCCAGCGGGAATGGCCGGCCTGGTGGGCCGAGGTGCTCGAGTTCGCCCGGTTCCAGCGTGACGTCGAGCCCGCCCGGCTCCTCGGCGCGCGACCCAGTCAGGCACTGGTCGAGGGATCCGCGCTGCACACCGCCATCGCCGCGTTCCAAGGGCAGGCCGCCCGGCATTCCGACGGCGCGCATCCACCCCGGCTCTCGATGAACATCACCGACCTGGTGCGGGAGTTCGAGGGCATCCGCGGCCGTCGGGCGAACCCGTTCAAACTCGTCGTCACCGAAGTGTCGGTGGCCGGGCACGTCTGGCGTCGCCTCGCTGAAGATCACGTCCTCGTGTCGGTCCGCTTCGCCGATGACGAAGGCGTATTCGGTACCGCCTTGCGGAGGCTGCTTCGCGAGCTTGTTTGAGCATTTCGCCCCCCGATTCCGGCCCACTCGATCACACTGGTGGAATTCAGGCAGCGGAAACAGGAGGTTTCCGGCGGGGACGGGGTGGTAGCGGTGGCTTCCTGGAGGCAAGGCGACGTCGAGGAGCCGGAGAACCCGGACGACGTGCCGACCGGGCAGATCGCGGCCGCCAGCATCGCTCAGTTCATCAAGGAGACAGACGGAACCGCGACCGAGCCCGTCGCGTCGGAACCCACTGTGGAACCCCTAGTGGCTGTCTCCGTTCCGGCAAACCCCGAGGCCGACTCCGAGCAGGGTGAGCTGGACAAGGCCCTTGCCGACAGGCGGGCGCTGATCCACCTCTGCCTCTACGCCCTCGACCGGGCCCGCAGCACCGGGGTCGTCGAGCGCCTCGAACACGGCCTCGCCGAGATCGGCGTGCGCGCGCTGCGTCCCGATGGTGACCGGTTCGATCCCGCCGTGCACGAGGCCGGCGGCGCGATGCCGACGGACGACCCGGCGCGCGACGGCACGGTCGCCGAGACCGAGGTCGTCGGCTTCGCCGATCAGGACAAGCTGCTGCGCGCGCCGATCGTGATCGTCTACACGAAGCGCTCCGCGTGAGCGCCCCCACCGGCGTTCCCAGCCTGCCCGCGCAGGTCAAGAACGCGCGTGAGCAGCTGCTCACGGTGTTGCGCGACGCCGATCCGGACGCCGCCAAATGGGTCGACGACGTCCGGCGCGCCCGGCCGAAGAAGCCGTCCGTGGTGGTCGTCGGCGAGACCAACCGGGGTAAGAGTTCGCTGGTCAACGCGCTGCTCGCGACACCTGGGCTGTCCCCGGTCGACGCCGACGTCGCGACCGCCACCTACCTCGTTTTCTCCCACGCCGAGCATTGGGGCGCGCAGGCTTGTTACCCCGGGCAGTTCGCTCCGGTGCCGATCAACCTCGCCGAGCTGGTCAACTGGGTGTCGGTCGGGCACGACCTGCCGGAAGGGCAGCTGCCGCCGCGCTACGTCGAGGTGTCCGGCCCGGTGCCGCTCCTCGAACGGGTGTCGATCGTCGACACGCCTGGCGTCGGCGGCCTGGACTCGATGCACGGCGAGCTGGCGATGGAAGCCGCCGCGAACGCCACCGCGCTGCTGTTCGTGGTCGACGCGTCCGCGCCGTTCACCTCCGGTGAGCTCCAGTTCCTGCGCAACGTCGGCGACCGCGTCGAAACCGTGCTGTTCGCGCTGTCCAAGACCGACGGTTTCCGCGGCTGGCGGGAGGTGCTCGAGGCGAACAAACTGCTGCTCGCCGAGTACGCGCCGCGGTTCGCCGACGCCGTGTTCCACCCGGTTTCCGCGCGCATGTTCGAGATGGCGTCCTTGCAGGCCAACCAGCAGGCCGCGACGATGCTGCGCGAGCGGTCCGGCATCGGCGCGTTGCAGGGCGCGCTGCAGGAGATGCTGGTCGGGCGGTCGGCCATGCTGGGTGAGGCCAACACGCTGCGCGCGCTGTCCAGCGCCTTGGGCGAGCAGAAAGCCAAGCTGCAGGCCGAGAGCCGCGCGTTGTCGGCGGGCGAGGCCGAGGCCGAGAAGCTCCGCGAGCGCCGGGACAAGCTGACGGCCGAGCGCCGGACGTCGACCCGCGGCTGGCAGCTGAAACTGCGCAGCGAGATCCAGCGGACCCGGCTGGAGGTGGGGCACGAGTGCAGCCGGCAGATGCGGGACGCGCAGACCCACTTCCGGCAGGTGATCGAGGCGGCGAAGCGCGAGCAGCTGCAGGCCTTGCCGCAAGAGGTCGACATCGCGTTGCAGACGACGTCGCAGCGCGTGTCGATGCTGCTGTCGGAGCGCCTCAACCGCGTGACCAACGTGGCGTTGTCCGAGCTGTTCTCCGCCGAGGAGCTCGACGTCATCCGCGCGCAGTTCGCCAGGGCGGGTGGGCCGCCGGTGGTGCTGCGCCCGCCGGAGAAGAAGCCGCCGACCGCCGAGGACAAGCTCCTCGTGTTCATGGGCATTTCGGGCGGGGTCGGGGCGGGCAAGATCGCCGCGCTGCCGCTGGCCGGGATCGCGATCCTCAACCCGGTGGTGCTGCCTGCCACGATCATCATCGGACTGGGCGCGGGCTGGTGGATGGCGCGCACGCGCAAGCACGCCGCCGACAAGCAGCACACCAAGCAGTGGCTGGTCGAGGCGATCGCGGACGCGCGCAGCATGCTGGACCAGCTGGTCGCCGAGCAGCTGATCGAGGCCGAGCAGCAGCTGTCGATGGCGCTCGACGAGGCGCTGGGGCGCCGGATCGAGGCCATCGAGACCGAGCTCAAGGAAGTCGACAAGACGATCAAGATGGACGCGCAGGAGCGGTCGAAGAAGATCTCGGTGGTCAGCAAACGTTTGCGCGAGGTGTCCGACGGCCGGGACCGGGCGGAGTCCTTCCTCGGGCGGATGCGGTCGCTCAGGTAGCACCGGGCGAGTGTTGTGGGCGGGAACCGAACGGGCTTACGGTGAGTCATAGGCTTTGACAGGACCGGCGGAGGCTGGGTCTCCAACCGGCAAATCAGAGGGGAAGTTCACCGTGTGGGTCGACGACAGCAACGGAACGGACGCTGACGCCAGCAGTACGGCGGGGATGGAAGTCCACGTCGACGGCCAGGACTACCACGCTGACGTCAACTACGACTCCGACCACGACGGGGTGAACGACACCGCCATCGTCGAGCACGACGACGGCACCGCGCAGGAGTTCATCGACACGAACCACGACGGTGTCGCCGACGAGTACATCCACCTCGACGCCCAGGGCAATACCGACGTCGACGCGCACTACGACAACGCCAGCGGTCAGTGGGTCGGTGGGTCGAGCGGCGGTACCGGTGGCGACTCGGGCGGCACGGACACCTCCGCCGGCCAGGCCGGGGACATGCACGCCGACCTGCCGGACGGCTCGGCCGACGTCGGGCACGCGACGGTGGACACGAACAACGACGGGGTCGCGGACACCGCCATCGTGCACTTCGACGACGGGTCCGTCGGTTCGTACACCGACAAGGACGGCGACGGTCAGGCAGACGTCATCGTCGAGCTGTCTCCCGACGGCACGACGACGACCTACGAGCACACCGGCGACCACCAGTGGACCGAGGTCGGCGGCGCCGGTGGTGCCGTCGCCGAGACGCCCTCCCACGTTGCCGCCGACAGCGACGCTACGTGGGGCAGCGGCGGGACGGACGTCCTCGAAGGCGTCGCGAAGATCGATTCCGCGACGGGTCAGTGGATCAGCCAAAACTAGCCACGCTTTGGTAAAAATGTAACGCAGGACACTCGCGCGAGGGCCCGTCACGGATCCGTGACGGGCCCTCGCGTCTTTCCGGACTACGTCACGTGAGACCCCGGTCACCGGAGGATTTCCACTGATGGAGCATTCGGACGAGAACTGAATCGATTCCTTTATCGTTCTTGTGAGAGAACTGACAGGACAGCTCTCGGCTACCTGCTGGTCATCGGGTTACGCTCGGGGAATCCCAAATTCAGCACACCGGTTTTTCCGCCGGTGTGCGAAGCCATTCGGTCGCCGGCAGAGTCGCCCGTACCAGGACAGCGTCGTCTCAGGTGCGGGTTTTTGTCGTCGGAGTCAGGAGAAGAGAGATGACTGCAGTAGCCATCCCCGGACTGGACATCGCGCCGACGACGCACAGTCGCGTGCTGTCGTGGGTACGGGAGGTCGCCGAGCTGACCAACCCCGACCGTGTGGTTTGGGTGGACGGCTCCGACGAGGAAGCCGCACGGATCAACGCGGAACTCGTTGCAGCCGGCACTTTTGTGCCGCTGAAGTCGAAGCCCAACTCGTTCTGGGCGACCTCCGACCCCAATGACGTCGCCCGGGTCGAGGACCGCACCTTCATCTGTTCGAAGGACGAGGACGACGCCGGCCCGACGAACAACTGGATGCACCCGGCCGAGATGAAGGCCACCATGACCGAGCTCTACCGAGGCTCGATGCGTGGTCGCACGATGTACGTCATCCCCTTCTGCATGGGCCCGCTCGCCGACGAGAACCCCAAGCTGGGCTTGGAAATCACCGACTTCGCCTACGTAGTCGCCTCGATGCGCGTGATGACCCGCGCGGGTGCCGCCGCGCTGGAGAAGTTCATCGACGCCGACGGCAACGAGCGTGACTTCGTGCCCGCGCTGCACTCCGTCGGCGCGCCGCTCGAAGAGGGTCAGGAAGACGTCGCCTGGCCCTGCAACACCACGAAGTACATCAGCCATTTCCCCGAGGAGCGCCTGATCTGGAGCTACGGCTCGGGTTACGGCGGAAACTCCTTGCTGGGCAAGAAGTGCTACTCGCTGCGCATCGGTTCGGTGATCGCCAGGGACGAGGGCTGGCTGGCCGAGCACATGCTGATCCTCAAGCTGATCTCGCCCGAGGACAAGGTCCACTACGTCGCGGCCGCGTTCCCCAGCGCCTGCGGCAAGACGAACCTCGCGATGCTGCAGCCGACGATTCCGGGCTGGCGCGCGGAAACCCTTGGTGACGACATCGCGTGGATGCGGTTCGGCGAGGACGGCCGGCTCTACGCGGTCAACCCGGAGTTCGGTTTCTTCGGCGTCGCCCCGGGCACCGACTGGCACACCAACCCGAACGCGATGCGCACCATCGAGAAGGGCAATACGGTCTTCACCAACGTCGCGCTGACCGACGACGGTGACATCTGGTGGGAGGGCATGGAAAACAAGCCCGCCCACGCCACTTCCTGGAAGCACCAGGACTGGACGCCGGATTCGGAAACCCCCGCCGCCCACCCGAACTCGCGGTACTGCACGCCGATGTCGCAGTGCCCGATCCTCGCGCCGGAATGGGACGACCCGAAGGGCGTGCCGATCTCGGCGATCCTGTTCGGCGGCCGCCGCAAGACCACCGTCCCGCTGGTGAACGAGGCCCGCGACTGGCAGCACGGCGTGTTCATGGGCGCCACCATGTCTTCGGAGACCACCGCCGCCGCCGCGGGCGCGGTCGGCAACGTCCGGCGCGACCCGATGGCGATGCTGCCGTTCCTCGGCTACCACGCCGGTGACTACTTCAAGCACTGGCTGGACCTCGGCAAGAACGCGGACGCGGCGAAGCTGCCGAAGGTGTTCTACGTGAACTGGTTCCGCCGCGGCGACGACAAGCGCTTCCTGTGGCCTGGATTCGGTGAGAACTCCCGCGTGCTGAAGTGGGTCATCGAGCGGGTCGAAGGCAAGGGCAACGCCGTCGAGACCCCGATCGGCTTCTCGCCGACCGCGGCCGATCTCGACACCGACGGCCTGTCGGAGCCGATCGCGGACATCCAGGCCGCGCTCGACGTCGACCCGGCGGAGTGGCGCCAGGAGATCCCGCTCATCGAGGAGTGGTTCGCGAAGATCGGCGACCGCGTCCCGTCCGCCCTCCGCGACGAACTCGAAACCCTGAAGCAGAACCTCGCCTGACGCTGTACCTCGCCTGACGCCGTACCGACGTTCCCTCGGGGCCACCCCCGTGGCGTTCAACGCCACAGGGGTGGCCCCGAGGGGTCTTTGGACCCCCAACCCGCGCGCGGAACGTCATCCCATCGTGTAGTCAGGAGTCATGACCGAAAAACCGTTCCGCTTCGGAGTCAACCTGGTTGTGCCGTCCTCTCGCGACGAGTGGGTGGCGAAATGCCGCAGAGCCGAAGAGCTGGGCTACGACGTCATCGGGGTCGCCGACCACCTCGGTATGCCGGCCCCGTTCCCCGCGCTGATCCTCGCCGCTGAGGCGACCGAACGCCCACGGCTCACGACGTACGTGCTCAACGCGCCGTTCTACAACCCGACCCTGCTCGCCCGCGAGGTCACCAGCACCGACCAGTTCACCGACGGGCGGCTCGAGCTCGGCCTCGGCGCCGGGTACGTCAAGGCCGAGTTCGACGAGGCCGGCTTGCCCTTCCCCCGCGCGGGGGAGCGGGTCGACCACCTCGAACGCACGGTCCTGGAGCTGCAGCGCCGGTACGCCGATCCCGAGCACCGGCCGCAACCCACGCAGAAGCCCGGTCCGCCGCTGTTGCTCGCCGGTCGCGGCGACAGGCTGCTCAGCCTCGCCGCCGAACACGCCGACATCATCGGGTTCACCGGTGCCGCGCCCGGCAACGAGGGCGGCAGGCCACGTTTCGCCGCCGCCGAAGCGCTCGACGAGCGGGTCGAGTTCGTCCGGAACAGGCTCGGCGGTCGCGAGGTGGAGTTCAACGTCATCGTCTTCCGCGTAGTGATCACGGACAACCGCGCGGCCGCGCTCGACGAAGCAACCGCGATGTTCGCCGGCCTGACCGCTGCCCAACTCGGCGAGATGCCCATCGTGCAATTCGGCACCCCGGAACAAGTCGCCGAGCAGATCCGGGTGAACCGAAAGCGTTTCGGCTTCACCTACCTGACCGTTTCCGAGTCCGACCTTGAAGCGTTTGCCCCGGTCATCGGGCTACTGCGATGACTTTTCGGGCAAAGAAGTCTGCGTTTTTGCATACCCTGCGCGAACCCCGAATTGATCTAGGATCAGCCTTGTGACTGCCGAAACCACCGAAACCTCCTTTGCCACCACTGTCGTCGATGCCATGGAACAGACCACCGGGAAATATCCGGGCTATCGCCGGGCGCATGCCCGGGGTGTCTGCTTCCAGGGCACGTTCACCCCAAACGGTGAAGCTTCCCGGCTGACCACCGCCGCGCACCTGCAGACGTCCCCGGTCCCGGTGACCGTCCGCTTCTCGAACTCCAACGGCAGCCCCAGCGTCGCGGACGGCAACCGCGCGGGCCGCGGCATGGCCGTGCGCTTCCACCTTCCGGACGGCACGGACACCGACATCATTTCGGTCAACCTGCCCGTTTTCATCGCCTCTTCGCCGGAGCACTTCCTCAACCTGCTCGGCGCGCTGCAGAAGGACCCGGTCACCGGCGTGGCAGACCCGGCCAAGCTGCAGGCGTACTTGGGCGCGAACCCGGAGGCCATTCCCGGCTTCGGCGAGGTCGCCCAGATGCCGATCCCGGTCAGCTACGGCACCGCGAAGTACTGGGCCATCCACGCTTTCAACTTCGTCAACTCGGCCAAGCACCAGGCGATCCGGTACCGCTGGGAGCCGGACCTGGGCCTGCAGGAGCTCTCCGAGGCCGAGGCCGCGACGAAGTCGGCCGAGTACCTGACCGAGGAGCTCCCGGAGCGTCTCGCGAAGGGCCCGGTCGGGTTCACCCTGCGGATCCAGCTCGCCGAGCCGGGCGACCCGACGAACGACGCCACGAAGCAGTGGCCCGCGGACCGGACCGAGCTCGTCGTCGGCCGCCTCGAGATCGTCGAGCCGGTCGAGGACCAGGCGCACTGGGCCGCGCAGGTTTTCGACCCCGCCCGGATCACCCCCGGCGTCGAGCTCGGCGACGACCCGATCCCGGCGTTCCGCAGCCTCGCGTACGCCGTCTCCTTCGGACGTCGTTCGCACAACGAGTAAGGCCAGCCGAATAAGCCCAGAGCCAGCTGCCGATTGTCCTTGAGTATGTTCAGTTCATGGGGACCAGCAGCGGGATAGTCGTTAAGAACCTCGGTGTCCGAGTCTCCGAGCAGTGGCTCTTCCAAGGCCTGGACATGGTTGTCGAGCCCGGTGAAAGCGCCGCGATCATCGGGCCGAACGGCGTCGGCAAGTCCACCGTGCTGCGGTGCCTGTACGGCGTGCAGGAACCGCAGCACGGCACCGTTTCCGTGGCGGGCGCCGCGCCGGACGAGCGGGACGTCGAGTTCCGGCGCAAGGTGTCGGTCCTGCTCGACGACTCCGACTTCTTCGCCGAGCTGACCCCGATCCAGCACCTCGAGCTGCTGGCGGGCTCCTTCGGCATCAAGCTCGGCGACGTCGGCGAGCTGCTCGCGGACGCAGGGCTCGCCGAACGGGCCACGCTCACCGCCGGTCGGTTCTCCGCCGGGCAACGTCGTCGCCTGCTGCTCCTCGGCGCTACAGCCCGCCCGCACCAGGTCCTGCTGCTCGACGAACCCGAGCGCGCGCTCGACACCGAGGGCAAGGAGTGGCTGACCTCCCTGGTCACGCGGTCGACCAAGGCGGGCGCCGCCGTAGTGCTGGCGACCCACCATCCGGCGCTGCTCGACATCGTCGACTCCGTGGTGGAGTTCGCATGACGGTCACCGCCGCCGTGCGGGTACCCGGCAGGCGGCGGTTCGCTGGGCTGCTCTCCGGGGACACCCCTACGCTGCTGGCGCTGTTCGCGATCGCCATCCTCGTCAACGCCTTCGCCAACCTCGAGTGGTGGCGGCGTTTCCTCATTGGACAGTCCGCGGTGGACGCCAACGCGGCACTCGGTCTGCTGGTCGTCTGCTGCGCGTTGAGCTGGCGCGCGATGCTGCGGCGCGGGTTCGTCTGGGCCGAGCCTGCCGCGCTGACTTGGCTGGACTACACCGGCGCCGACCGCGTCCGCGTGATCGGCAAGCGGCTGTGGGCGGTGTGGCTGGGTGGGCTGATCGCCGTCGGTTACGCCGTCGCGCTGGTCGCTGCCGCTTCCGGGCTGACCCATCCGGTGTGGCTCGCGGCGGCCGGGTTGCTGGTCGGGAGTTCGGTGCTGTCGCTGGCCACGGTCCGGCGGGCGCCCGCGGCAGCGCGCGTCGAAGTAGCCGGGCCGATCCTGTTGGCGCTGGTCGGGGTTTTCATCGCCGTCGCGGGCCTCGCGCCGCAGTGGCTCATGGGTGCGGCTGCCGTTTTGCTGGTCGCCGGCTGTGTGCTGTGGGTCCGCTCGGGGACGCCGAACCGGCCGGCCATTGCCGCCGGAGTGCGCCGGGACGGCCTGGTCGACGGCTGGAACGAGAAGCTCGTCCGGTCGGTCGCGGTGACCTTCCTCGACCCGACCATGTTGTTTCCGGCCGCACACGCCGTCGGCGGGCACTCGCTCGCCAAGCCGACGACGTTGCGGTTCGCGGTGCTGGGTGTCCGCGGCCGCTCTCGATACTTCGGCGCCGCCGCGTTGCTGGCGATCGCCGTCAGCACCGCCCATGCCGCCCTGCCGGGGTTGCACAGCGTGGTGCTCGTCGCGATCGGCGGATACGCCGCGTTGATGCCCTTCGCCGGCGGCATCGGCGAGCTGTGGGGCAACGCGGGACGTCGTCGCTGGGTCGGCACGCCCGAGGTCGAGCTGCGCCTGGTCCACGCGCTGGTGCTGGCGGTTGTCGCGCTCGGCTGGGGGCTAGCGGTCGCGCTGGTGGACTGGATCCTGGGCACGCCAGTGGATGGGATCGCGTGGTTGGCGCTGCCGCTGGTGGTCGCGAGCGTGCTCCGGACGGCCGTGCGCCCGCCGCCGACCTTCGAGGACCTTGGCATCACCGACTCCCCGTTCGGCCAGCTCCCGACCCGGTTGATCAAGCAGTTCGTCCGCGGTCCGGACCTGGGGATCATCGGCCTGGTTGTGCTTTCGCTACTGCCGGTGACCAGCCCGGTGACCTGGCTTGTGCTGGCTGGGCTGATCGGCTGGTGCTTGATCAGGTAGTTCGTTCGAGCAGCTCTGAGCTTGCCTACGCACTAGGCTCCACGCAGCGAAGGGAGATCGAGTGGGCGGCGGACACGCACCGGGTACGGGACGTAGGGCGACCAGCGAATTTCCGCGCGGCTGGACGGACGAACAGATCATCGCGGTGATCAAGGACGTCGCCAACGATCCCGGCGAACCCCGGCGCCGCCAGTACAACGGACGCTGGCGCGCGGCGGGCGAACGCTACGGCGTCCAGGTCGTGGTGATCGTCGAGCAGGACGGCCAGGTCCACATCGCCTACCCGGTCGGCGGGGACGGCGTCGTCCGCAACCCGGACACCGCGCGCGACCCGGCGAACCCGACGGTCGCCGACCTGGCCAAGGGTCGGATCAGCTACTTCGTCGACGTCCTGCTCGACCAGCTCGCGAGCCGCTTGCCCGACGAAGACGTCGCCCACTACCGCGGGCTGCTGTGGGCGGGCGAGTGGGAAGAGCTCGTCGACACCCTCATCGCGCACCTCAGCGCGGCGCGGATTCCGCTGACCGTCGACGAATACGCCGACCTCGAACGCCTGTTGAACACCTACGACCTGCCGATGGCGGGGTACGCGTTCCTCAACGACCGCCCGCACATCCTCGCGCAGCTCAAGCCCTAAGACTCGTGAGCGTTCCGGCCGGTTCTAACCGGTCCAGCCACTCACGAGCTCTTTAGCTGGCGCGAGCGAGCGGCCCTGCTGTCACGGCCGCGAGGATAGCTTCCAGCGGAATCCCTACGGCTTCGGCGATGGCGGCGACGGTGAAGAACGCCGGTGTCGGGATGCGCCCGGTTTCGATCTTGCGCAGCGTCTCCACCGAGATCCCGGCAACCGCGGCCACTTCGACCATGCTGCGCGTGCCCCGCGCCTGCCTGAGCACCGCGCCCAGCCGCTCGCCGCGTTCACGCTCTTCGTCTGTCAACGGCACTCGCACCATGAGCCAATACTAATACCGGTGCCCCAGAGTTGTGCTCCAGAGTTGCGCACCGAGTTACCCACAACCTGTGGATAACCTTGTGCACAGGTTGTGACTCCTGGGGACAACGGGGCCCCGCCCGGAAAATCCGGACGGGGCCACAAGCGGTTGGGGTGTCAGGCGCCGGGAGGCACTGGAAGCGGCATTCCGGGCACAGTCTGGTCGTTCGGGACCTTCCCATCGATGAGGAAGTCCTCCACGATCTTGTCCACAGGCTTGTTGCCTGCCGCGTAGATTCCGTGATCGCCTTCGCCGGTCACCGTGATCATCCGCGAGTTGGCGAACGCGTGGTGGGCACGAGTGGCGCCCTCGATCGGCGTCGCCGGGTCGTGCTCGGACTGGACGATCAGCACCGGTGGCACACCGCGCCCGTCCAGTACTGGCAGTGGGGCCGGCGGGGTCTTCCAGAAGATGCACGGCTGGATGAGCCAGCCCGCGCCGAGCAGCGGCAACTGCTTGTCGATCAGCTTTTGCGACTGCTTGATGACACTGGCGCGGTTGCCCGTCCAGGGGCCCTCGTTGCAGGGGATCGACCAGAAGCTCGCGTCGTAGGCGTCACCGTCGACGGGCACCATCAGTGGTTGCGGACCGACCGCGGGCGTCACTGTGTTGGTGGCCTTGACCTGCTGCTTCGCGGCGAGCTTCTGCTGCTGCGACGCGCCGCCCTGGGTCAGCGTGTGGACGTTGGCCAGATACTTCGCCAGACCCGGGAACGCGGACTTCGCGTAGATCTGCGACGCGATGTATCCGTCGAACCCGTTGGCCGACAACGGCGAGCCGTCGACGTCGACCGGGTTCCGGGTCAGCGCGTAGCGGATCTGCTCGTAGGTCTGCCGCGCCGCTTCACCGGTGTTGCCGAAGTGGAACACGTTGTCGTACTTGCCCAGCCACGGCAGGAAGTCCTGCCGGAAGCGGCGCTCGAAGCCGAGCGGCTGCGTGTCGAACGACTTCTGCCAGGTCGTGGTGAACTCGGTGCTGGAGTCGAGCAGGAAGTGGCCGGTGCGGCTGGGGAACGCCTGCGCGTAGTGCGCGCCCATCCAGGTGCCCGCCGAGTAGCCGACCCAGTTGATCTTCTCGCGGCCGAGCAGCACCCGCAGCAGGTCGATGTCGTGCACGGTCTGGTCGGTGTTGATCAGTGGGCCGAGCTCGCCGGACTTCACCTGGCACGAGTTCGCCGCGTACTTCGTGGCGTCGAGGATCAGGTCGAGGTTGCCCTTGCTGCGGTCGCGTGGGTCGAGGTTGGCCCCGGTGCCGATTGCGCCGCCGCAGGTGATGTTGGTGCTCTTGCCGGTGCCGCGCGGGTCGAAGCCGACGACCTCCTGGCTGACCCGCAGCCGGGTCTGGTTGCGCAGCCGCGCCGGGAAGTTGCGGCCGGGCGCGCCGGGGCCGCCGGGGTTGACGATCACGCTGTCCGTCGCCTGGCCGGTCGCCTTGAGCCTGCTGACGGCGATCGTGAGGTCGATCTGTTCGCCGAGGCGGCCCCAGTCGCGCGGGGTGACATAGGTGGCGCACTCGATGCCCTCGGCGCCCTTAGGCGGCGGCGTGGGCAGTTCGGACGTCGTGCACCCGTGCCAGGCGAGTGCCTGACCGGCGTAACGCGCCGGGATGTTCGTCGAGTTCAGCGGCGCTTTCGCCGGCTGCCCGGCCATCGCGGGCGTGAACCCGGCCAACATGGTCCCGGCGATCACCGGGATCACCACCGCGTAGCGGAGTCGTTTCATGCGTATGCCCCTTGGGTGTTAGGTCGTTCCGGTTATTGTTAGCCGCTCCGGGCAACCGGGAGCAACCACCCTTAGTAGGCAAAACACCCATCCGTGTCCGTGTGTCGGGCAAGTGAACTGATCAAATCGATATCGGACACGCGTGACGTGACCCGACGGAAGTTCTAAGGTCAGCGGCACCGAAGCGTGTTACAGGAGTGTTAGGTGAGGTCGGATGTCATCTCGTAAGTCCAACGGGAAGGTGACGGGGTTCCAGTTCAGCCCGTGGAACCTGCTCCTGCTGGTCCCCCTGTTGATCCTGGTCACGCCGTTGTTCAACTTCGACAAACCCAGGCTCTTCGGCATGCCGTTCTTCTACTGGTTCCAGCTGGCCTTCGTCTTCGTCGGGGTGATCTGCGTCGGCATCGTTTACGTGATGACGAAGAAGGTCGGCATCAACCCTGGGCCGGACAAGCTGACGGTCGACGATCTCGACGAGAGGAACGCCCGGTGAACGAGACCCTCGCCGCCACCGTACCCGGCGTCGGTCTGCAGTGGACCGAGCTGATCATCTTCGTGGTCCTCTTCGGACTGGTGACCGTCCTCGGGTTCGTCGCCGCCCGCTGGAAGGCCGGCAACACCCTCGACCACCTCGACGAATGGGGCCTCGGCGGCCGCAAGTTCGGCTCGTGGATCACCTGGTTCCTGCTCGGCGGTGACCTCTATACGGCTTACACCTTCGTGGCCGTTCCCGCGCTCGTGTTCGGCGCCGGCGCGATCGGGTTCTACGCACTGCCGTACACGATCCTGGTCTACCCGATCGTGTTGCTGCCAGCCCTGCGAATGTGGTCGGTTTCGCGCGTCCGCGGTTACGTGACGCCCGCCGACTTCGTGCGGGCGCGGTTCGGCTCGCCCACGCTGGCGTTCCTGATCGCGATCACCGGCATCGTCGCGACCATGCCGTACATCGCGCTGCAGCTGGTCGGCCTGGAGTCGGTCCTGCGGACGATGGGCCTCAACGGCTCCGGCATCGCAGGCCACCTGCCGCTGCTGATCGCCTTCATCATCCTGGCGTTCTACACGTACAAGTCGGGCCTGCGCGCGCCCGCGCTGATCGCGTTCGTCAAGGACATCCTGATCTACATCGTCATCCTCGTCGCGATCATCTACCTGCCGATCCACCTCGGCGGCTGGTCGCACATCTTCGACGCGGCCGCGACGAAACTCGCAAAGGTCAATCCCACCACGCACGCGCCGGCGGGGTCGATCGTGCTCGGGCCGAACAACCAGCTGCAATACATCACCTTGGCGCTCGGTTCAGCGCTCGCGCTGTTCCTGTACCCGCACTCGCTGACCAGCGTGCTCGCGTCGCGCGGCCGCAACGTCATCAAGCGGAACATGGTCGCGCTGCCTGCCTACTCGTTCGTGCTGGGCCTGCTCGCGCTGCTCGGGTACGTCGCGATCGCCGCGACGAACAGCAGCACCGGCAAGGCGATCACGCCGATCACCAACGCCGCCACCGGCAAGCCGGACACGAACACGATCATCCCGGTCCTGTTCGACACGCAGTTCCCGTCCTGGTTTGCGGGAATCGCCTTCGCCGCGATCGGGATCGGCGCGCTCGTGCCGGCCGCGATCATGTCGATCGCCGCGGCGAACCTGTGGACACGCAACATCTACAAGGAGTACTTCAAGAAGAACGCCACCCCGGCGCAGGAAGCCAAGCAGGCCAAGCTGGCCTCGCTGGTCGTCAAGTTCGGCGCGGTCGCGTTCATCCTGTTCATCGACCCGCAGTTCTCCATCGACCTGCAGCTCATCGGCGGGGTGCTGATCCTGCAGACGCTGCCTGCCGTGGCGATCTCGCTGTACACGCGGTGGTTCCACCGCTGGGGCCTGGTCGCGGGCTGGGTCGTCGGCATGGGCTGGGGCCTGATCATGCTGTACGGCATCGGCAACCCGGCCAATGGAAAGCAGCACTTCGGCGGCTCGGCGCTCCCGCTCGGCAAACTGTCGATCTTCGGCTGGCACCCGTTCTCCGGCTCGCTGCTGCAGATCTACCCGGGCTTCGTAGCGTTGATCGCGAACCTCGTGGTCGCCGTCGTCGTCACGATCATCGCCCGCCGCGCGAAGGTCTTCAACGGCACCGACGACACCAACCCCGAGGACTACCACGTCGACGAAGACGACAAGGACCTCCGTCCCATCGGCATCCACTAGGGCTCTGCCTCCGAGTGTGAGGGCTAGCGTGGGAACCATGACTGAACCCGTGAGCCGGTTCCCCGTGGTGGAACCGGAAGACCTGCCGGCGGACCTGCGGGAGCGCGTCGACGAGATCGCCGGCAAGTCCGGTTTCGTGCCCAACATCTTCCGCGCGCTGGGACATCGGCCCGCCGAGCTGCGGGCGTTCCTCGACTACCACGACGCCGTCATGGAACACCCCGACGGACTGTCGAAGGCCGAGCGCGAGCTCGTTGTGGTCGCCACCTCCGGCGCGAACCACTGCACCTACTGCATCGTGGCGCACGGCGCGATCCTGCGCGTCCGCGCGAAGGACGCCGAACTGGCGGACAGGGTGTCCAGCAACCCGTGGCAGGTCGAGTTGGACGAGCGCGGCCGCGCGATCATCGACCTCGCGCTCGCGCTTTCGCACGACTCCGCCGCGTTCGGCGATCCGGACCTCGAAGCCGCGCGCGAAGCCGGGCTCACCGAGGAAGAGATCTGGGACGTCGGAGCCGTCACCGCGCTGTTCGCGATGTCGAACCGGCTCGCGCACCTGACGGCGTTGCGGCCGAACCCGGAGTTCTACCTGATGGGCAGGCTCCCCCGGGAACGCTAAAACCGTTCGCCTCGCGCATTCCTTGCTTGCTAACGTAATCGAGCACTCCCGGTGCGAAGCCCCACAGCTACTTCCTCACACGAAACGACGCTGCAGGGCGGAAATGATCTCGGGAGCCACGGATTTCAGCAGTGCCCGGTGCGCAGGCGAGGGTTACTTCCACTGGTAATGGGCAGTCACGGGTTCGAGTCCCGTCCGGACTTCGGGTTCGGTAGCTCAGTACCTTCACCGACTTCGATCTCGGGCCACTGCTGAATTCGCGTGCTCCCCCTTTGGGGGCACCAGAAATGAGCAAGTTCAACGTCCGCGCGGCCAAGCCGGCCGCCTTCTCTCCGGTCACCACCGAGCGCGTTCCCAGCGGCGTCAACCACGAGGGTGGGCCCGGCTATGCCCGCGACGCGAAGTCTGAGCTCTTCCTGCTCGCGGTGTCCAACATGGTGGGAGAGCAGACTTTCTACGAGTCAGTCGGCGAACGCGACACGCGCTACGCCGAGCTCGTCCGCGAAGCGACGCTCGCCGATCCCGAGTGGACGTCCCGTTTCCTCGTCTGGCTTCGCACCGACGCGAACATGCGGTCCGCTTCGCTTGTCGGCGCGGCAGAGTTCGCGAAGGCGCGTCGTGACGCAGGACTCGACGGCATGTCACGTCAGGTCGTCGACTCCGTCCTTCAGCGTGCGGACGAGCCTGGCGAACTGCTCGCGTACTGGATTTCTGTGCACGGCAAAGTCGTTCCGAAGCCGGTGAAGCGCGGCGTCGCCGACGCGGCCGTCCGGCTGTACGACGAGCGCTCTTCGGTGAAGTGGGATTCGGCTGCCGCCGGTTTCCGGTTCGCCGACGTCCTCGAGCTGACTCACCCGGTGAAGCGTGCCGACTGGCAGGGCGACCTGTTCCAGCACGTCCTCGGCGAGCGGCACAAGCGTGGCAACGACATTCCCGGATCTCTCGGGATCCTGCGCGCTCGTGCCGAGCTGATGGCTTGGGACGTCGAGCAGCGGCGCGAGCTGTTCACGCGCGGCGACGCGGTGTCCGACACCCTGCGCCAGGCGGGGATGACGTGGGAGTCGGTCGCGGGCTGGCTGCAGGGGCCGTTGGACGCCGCGGTGTGGGAGGCGCTGATCCCGACCATGGGTTACATGGCTCAACTCCGGAACCTCAGGAACTTCGACGAGGCCGGCGTGTCCGACGTCGTCGCGGAACGTGTCGCGGCGCGGCTCGCCGACCCCGAGCAGGTTGCGAAGTCCCGTCAGTTCCCGTTCCGGTTCCTGTCCGCCTACGAGCAGGCACCTTCGCTGCGGTGGAGCCACGCGCTGGACACGGCGCTTGGCCATCCGCTGCGGAACCTGCCCGCGCTGCCTGGTCGCTCGCTGATCCTCGTCGACACTTCGGGGTCGATGACCTCGACCTACTCGGCGCGTTCCAAGGTCACACCAGCGAAGGCCGCGGCCGTGTTCGGTGTCGCGCTCGGTGCGAAGGGCGAGCAGGTCGACGTCGTCGGCTTCGCGAGCGGCACGTTCCGCCACCGCATCCGCAAGGGCGCGTCGGTGATCCGCGAGGTCGAGAACTTCATCGGCCGTATCGGTGAAGTCGGCCACGGCACGGACATCGTGGGCTCGCTGCGCAAGACCTACCGCCGGCACGACCGCGTGTTCATCATTTCGGACATGCAGACCATCGGCGGGCCGTACGGCACCGGCATCGACGACGTCGTCCCGCACAACGTCCCGGTGTACGGGTTCAACCTGGGTGGCTACCAGCGCGGCGCGTTCGCGACCGGTGGCGCCCGCCGGCACGAGTTCGGCGGGCTGACGGACGCGACGTTCCGCATGGTGCCGCTGCTGGAAGACGGCCGGAGCGCGAGCTGGCCGTTCTGAGCTGCTGGGTGTCCGTCCGCCGAAACTGGGCGGACACCCGGTTTTTAGAGGTCGTAGGCCACCGGATGCCGTGGCTGGTAGAGCCCCAACTCGGCTCCGCTCGGCAGCTTGATCGACGCCAGCAGCCCCCAGCCCGCATTCGTGACCGCCCCCACGACCTCGACGCCTTTTCCGGTCAGCTCCGCGAGCGTGGTCTCGATGTCGTCGCACATCAGGTAGAACCCGTGCTGCTGCTGGGGTTCGCCGCTTGCCGGATGTACTCCGAGCTCGGCTGGTGGGAGCTGGAAGATCAGCCAGCCGTCACCGGCGTCGACGTGCGCGAACCCGAGCACGTCGCGAAGGAAGCCCCGATCGGCCTCCGCGTCTTGGCTGTAGATGACCACATGCGAACCGTTGATCACGATTGCTCCTTCAGTACCGGTAGTACGTCTCCGGCAGGTCCCGCCCGCGTGGGAACTTGCCGGCGAGTGCGCTGAACAGGTCGCCGAGCCGTCGCATCGGGCGGGTCCAGATCCTCGGTGCCGGGCCGTAGTGGCGCGGGTCTTTGTGCGGGGTGAACCTTTCGCCGGTCAGCACGGCGACGTCGTGGCCGCGCGGGCAGTGGCCGGAGACCGAGATCATCCCGGGGGCCAGGTTCTCGACCCAGTCCACTTCGTCGACGCCGAGCAGCATCCGGCGGTCGCAGACAGGACAGTAGACGCCAAACACGGCGTCACAGCTCCCGTCGCCAGGTCTGGCCGACGAGGTCGTGCCCGAAAGCGCGCCGGGGTTCGGCCGCGACGAGCCGGAACCCGGCGCGCTCGTAGATCGACCGCGCGGCGGTGAGCAGGTCGACAGTCCACAGCTCGATCGCGGAGTAGCCGCTCGAACCGGCGAACTCGAGGCATTCGGCGACGAGCCGTTTGCCGACGCCGAAGCCGCGAGCGGTCGGCTCGACGATGAGCAGCCGCAGCTTCGCGGTGTCCGGATCGGGGCCGGGCATGCAGAACACGCTGCCGGCCCGTTCGCCGTCCACTTCGGCGATCCACCCGGCCTGACGCGCGGTGTCCTTGCTGTCGACGAAGTCGGCGGCGATTCGGGCGACCATCGCTTCGAAGCTTTCGTCCCAGCCGTACTCACGCGCGTAGAGCACGCCGTGGCGATGCACGATCCAGCCGAGGTCGCCGGCGCGCGGCGGCCGCAACACGAGCGCGGGATCGGCGCCGCGCTCGCCGACGAGATCGGAGATCGTGCCCATCGCGCCGAGCAGCCGCCGTTGCTCGGTTTCGTCGAACCGCTGCAGCAACGAGCCGATCTGCGTGGTCGACCGGTTGTTGAGCAGGGTGAACGCCGACTTACCCGCGTCGGTCAGCCGCACCACCTGGCAGCGGGCGTCGCTGTCGAGGCGGTCGCGGATCAGCAGTCCGCGTGATTCGAGCTTGCCGAGCAGCCTGCTGGCATACCCGCCGTCGAGGTCGAGGCGTTTGCGCAGGTCGGAGACGAGTGTGGAGGCGCGTTGGGACAGCTCGAACAGGACGCGCGCTTCGCTGAGCGAGTACTCGGCGTCCGCCGCCGGTCCCTCGTCGAGTACCCCGATGACACCCGTGTACAGGCGATTGAAAGCGCGGACCTGGGCTACCCGCTCGGCCAGTAACGCGTCGTTCATTGACCACCTCAACAAACTCGTTGACGAGGTCAAGCATTACCCCGGAGCGCGGCGATGGCAAGGAATTTCCGAGGGGATGGTCCAGCATTCGGACAAATGGAAACCCCGTGATGCTGCCAGGTCGGGGGTCCGCCAGCATCACGGGGTCATAAGAGGTATCGACGCTGGCTTTCGCCGCGTTACACCTCGGGTACTTTGTGTTCTATATCACCCTTTCGGGTGCACTTTTGGGCGTTCGGGTCGAACCGCGTTCAGGTTAGCGCGGGAGGCTCTGGCGGGCCTGCGCGATCGCCAGCAGCTCGTGGCGAACGGTCGAGGTAGCCGCGGTGTCGATCGCGCGGTTGAGGGCACGCTGGGTGCGAGCCTCTGCGCGGCGGGCACGGAACTTGGCGGCGAAGTTGTTCATCGGTACTGCATCCCCTTTGGAAGTGCTCGGTGGCTTATGAGTCAAGTATGCACCTTTTTTCACAAGGATGCCAACGATTGTCCGGTGATCTGGCACACCAGCCGATGAATCATCGGAAGATCTGCGTTAAATCCGGCTAAACCTCGTGTTCTCGGTCACTTCTGGCTAACGGCCGGGAATATCGAACCCTCCATACCGCTCTCTAGATCTGGTGCTAGAGAGCGGTATGGACGACGAGACGCTCGTGTGCGTTGCAGGCGGTTAGAACCGGCCGGGCCACTCACGAGACCAGGTGCTTAGTCCTCGTTCCGGCTCAGCAGGTAGTGGCCGAAGTGGGGCACGGTGAAGGCGATGTGGCCGCGCTCGGCCGAGTAGACCAGGCCCTTCTTCATCAGGCTGTCCCTGGCCGGCGAGAGCGACGACGGCTTGCGGCCCAGGTAGACGGCGACGTCCGCGGTGCCGGCGGATTCGTCGCGGCCCTGCGTCAGTTCGGCCATTCCCAACAGGTACTCGCGCTCTGCCGGCGTCGCGCGTTCGTAGCGGGAGCCGAAGAAGCCGACGGCGAGTTCGGACTCGGCCTCTGGCGCCGCGACCTGGACGTCTTTGACGGTGATCGGGTCGGCGGGGGCGGCGTCCCAGGCCGCCTTGCCGTAGGCCTGGATGAAATACGGGTAGCCGCCGGAAGCGTCGAACAGGGCGTCCAGTGCCTCTGGCTCGATGCCGGCGTCTTCGCGTTCGATCGGGGCCATGACCGCGAAGTCCGCGTCCTCGCGCTCGAGCCTGTCGATGCGGGCGTAGCGGAAGAGCCGTTCCGAATAGGACTTCGACGCCGACAGCACGGCCGGGACGTGCGGAAGACCGGCGCCGACGACCACGAGCGGCGCGCCCGACTGGGACAGCTCGTGACAGGCCGCGCACAACGCCGAGACGTCCTCGGGCAGCAGATCCTGGATCTCGTCGATCAGGATCGCGACGCCGGTGCCGACGTCCGCGGCCAGTTCGGCGACTTCGGTGAACAGCTCCACCAGGTCGATCTCGATGTCGCCGGAATCCGCGCGGCCCTGTGCGGCGGGTACGTCGATGCCGGGCTGCCAGCGGTCGCGCAGCTTCGCGTCCGGCTTGTTGGCGCGCAGCGCAAACGCTTTCAACACGGCCAACACCTCGTCGACCCGGTCCGGCGCACGATGGCGCACGGCGAGGTCGCGGATGGCTCGGTGCAGCGCCGCGGACAGCGGACGCCGCAGTTCGACGTCCGGGCGGGCTTCGATCTTGCCCGCGCCCCAGCCGTGCTTGACGGCCATCGAGCGCAGCTCGCCGAGGAGGACGGTCTTGCCGACCCCGCGCAGTCCGGTGAGCATCAGGCTGCGTTCAGGGCGCCCCCTCGCGACTCGTTCGAGGACGATTTCGAAGGCTTTGAGCTCGCGTTCGCGTCCGGCGAGCTCGGGCGGCCGCTGACCGGCGCCCGGGGCGAAGGGGTTGCGGATGGGGTCCACTCTGCCAAGCTATCGACGTTTCTAGCGCCATTCCGATATTCGGCGATAAACGACTAGGCGTGTCGAGTGAACCAGGTGAGCTGGTCCCGGCCGCATCGAGCGCTTTATACTTCTCTCTAGCCTCGTCTCTAGAGAGTCGGATAGAGGGCTAGGGGGTTGAGCTGCCCCGGGAACGGGCAATCTGGGCGTACCTTCGATTTCACCGGCCCGGTTCGCTCAGGAAGGCTATGACCGTGATTCTCCGTCGAGTGGCGCGTCCACTATTGGCTTCGATCTTCATCTTCGGCGGGATCAACGCCCTCCGCGACTCTGCCGCCCACGCGAAGGCCGCCGGACCGTTCCTCGATTCGACGCTCGGCAAGCTCGATGACGTGCTGCCTGACGCTGTCCCGCGTGACCCGGTCACGCTGGTGAGGATCGATGCCGCGGTGAAGGTGGGTGCCGGGCTGGCGCTGGCCACCGGTAAGGCGCCTCGGTTCGCTTCGCTGCTTCTGCTGGGCAGCCTCGTCCCGACAACGTTGGCGACGCACCGGTTCTGGGACGTCAAGGAGCCTGGTGAGCGTCAGGCTCAGACGGCCCAGTTCATCAAGAACGCCAGCATCGCGGGCGGTCTGCTGATCGCGTCCGGGGACACCGCGGGCAAGCCGTCGCTTGCCTGGCGTACTCGCCGGGCAGCGAAGAGGGCGGGCAAGCAGGCCGAAAAGGTCGGCAAGCGCGCCGAAAAAGCCCTCCCCACCTAGGAACTCACCACGCAACTCGTCGCCGACTTGTCCTCGCAAGTCGGCGGTGAGTGTGGTTTATCGGCTGGCGACCCGCTTGTAGCGGGCGGTGGCCAGCGGGGCGAAGATCGCGATGATCGCGACGCAGCACAGGACCGAGTACAGCGCCGCGTGTTCGGCGGGCCAGCCCGTCGGGGCCGCGCCGAACTTGTTGCCGAACAGTTCGCGCGCGGCGTTGATCACCGCGGTGAACGGGTTCCAGTCGGCGATCGCCTTCAGGAACGGCGGCAGCTTGTCCGAGGGCACGAACGCCGACGAGATGAAGCTCAGCGGGAACATCCAGATCAGCCCGGCGCTCTGCGCGACCTCGACACTGCGGGCCAGCAGCCCGATCAGCGCGCCGACCCAGGACAGCGCCCAGGCGAACATGAGCATCACCAGGTAGCCGAGCACCGCGTCCAGGAAACTGCCCCGGATGCGCCAGCCGACGATCAGCCCGCACAACGACATCACGATCAGCGCGACCACGCTGATCAGCAGGTCCGACGTGGTGCGGCCGAGAATCACCGCGAGCCGGGAGATCGGCAGCGACCGGAACCGGTCGATGATGCCCTTCTGCAGGTCGTTCGCGAACCCGATAACGGTGAACGCCGAGTTGAACGCGACGGTCTGGGCGAAGATGCCGGCGATCAGGAACTCGCGGTACGCGGCGCCGCCGGACGCGCCCCCGATCGCGTTGCCGAAGACGTACGCGAACAGCAGCACGAACATGATCGGCTGGATCGTCGCGGCCATCAGCCAGTCCGGGTTGCGCTGGACGTTCTTCAGGTTCCGCCAGGTGATCACGCCACCGTCGGAGAACCCCTTGAGGATCGCGTTCACGCTTCCACGCCCTTTGCTTCGCTCGTATGCCCGGTCAAGGAAAGGAACACGTCGTCCAGGGTCGGCCGGTGCAGCCCGATGTCGAGCACGGTCACGTCGCGCGCGTCGAGCTGGCGCAGCGCCTCGATCAACGCCTTGGTGCCGCCGTCGACCAGCACGTCGACGGTCCTGGTGTGCTCCTCGACGGTCGGCTTGTCGATACCGACCTCGGTGAGGACCTCGACGGTGGCCTGGAGGTCCGCGGGCGAAGCCACCACGAGCTCCAGGCGTTCGCCGCCGATCTGGGCCTTGAGCACGTCCGCGGTGCCGCGGGCGATGACCTTGCCCTTGTCGATCACCACGATGGTGTCGGCCAGCTGGTCGGCCTCTTCGAGATACTGTGTGGTGAGCAGCACGGTGGTGCCGTCGGAGACAAGCTCCCTGATCACCTGCCAGGTGTCGATGCGGCCGCCCGGGTCGAGGCCGGTCGTGGGCTCGTCGAGGATGACGACCGTCGGCTCGGCGACGAGCGCGCCGGCCAGGTCGAGACGGCGCCGCATGCCGCCCGAGTACCCCTTCGCGGGCCTGTCTGCCGCGTCGTCCAGCCGGAACCGGGACAGCAGTTCACGCGCGCGGGTTTTCGCCGCGGCCTTCTTCTTCCCATACAGCCTGCCGACCATGTACAGGTTCTCGAACCCGGTCAGGTTCTCGTCGACGGCCGCGTACTGCCCGGATAACCCGATCGAGCGACGCACCGCATCCGGATCGGTCAGCACGTTGTGCCCGGCGACCGACGCCTCGCCGGAGTCCGGCTTCAGCAACGTCGTCAGAATGCGGACCATCGTCGTCTTGCCCGCGCCGTTGGGCCCGAGCAGCCCGAGCACCTCGCCGGCCGGGATCTCGAGATCGACCCCGTCCAGGGCTTTGGTTGCCCCATAGGTCTTTACCAGCGCTTTCGCGCTTACCGCTACCCCAGTCGCCATGTGCACAGGCTAACGGCGACCCCCGACAAAAGCGCCCCATTTCCGGCACTTGTGAGTGTTGCGGCCGGTTCTAGTCGGCCGCAACGCTCACGAGTCTCAGCGCTCCAGGATGGCCGTGACGCCCTGGCCGCCGGCCGCGCAGATCGAGATCAGGCCGCGCCCGGAACCCTTTTCCGCCAGCAGCTTCGCCAGCGTCGCGACGATCCGGCCGCCGGTCGCGGCGAACGGGTGCGCCGCCGCCAGCGAGGAGCCGTTGACGTTGAGCTTCGTCCGGTCGATCGAGCCCAGCGGCGCGTCGAGGCCCAGCTTTTCCTTGGCGAACGCCGGGTCTTCCCACGCCTTCAACGTCGCCAGCACCTGCGACGCGAACGCCTCGTGGATTTCGTAGAAGTCGAAGTCCTGCAACGTCAGTCCGGCCTGCGCGAGCATCCGCGGCACGGCGTACGCGGGTGCCATCAGCAATCCCTCGTCACCGTGCACGTAGTCGACGGCCGCGGTCTGCGAGAACGTCAGGTACGCGAGCACCGGCAACTTGTGCGCCACCGCCCACTCCTCGGTCGCGAGCAGCACCGTCGACGCGCCGTCGGACAGCGGCGTCGAGTTGCCGGCGGTCATCGTGCCGTCAGGACCGCCGAACGCGGGCTTCAGCTTCGCGAGCTTCTCGACGCTGGAGTCCGGACGCAGGTTCTGGTCGCGCGAGAGCTTGAGGAACGGCGTGACCAGGTCGTCGAAGAACCCGCGGTCGTAGGCGGCCGCGAGGTTGCGGTGGCTCGCCGCGGCGAGTTCGTCCTGCGCCTCCCGGGTGATGTCCCAGATCTTCGCGGTCAGCGCGGCGTGCTCGCCCATCGAGAGGCCAGTGCGCGGCTCAGAGTTGCGCGGCATGTCCGGCACGATGTGGCCGGGGCGGATCTTCGCGACGAGCTTGAGCCGGTCGCCGAGGGTCTTCGCGGCGTTGAGCTGCACGAGGATCTGCCGAAGGTCGTCGTTGACGGCCAGCGGCGCGTCGCTCGTGGTGTCGACCCCGCCCGCGATCGCGGAGTCGATCTGCCCGAGCGCGATCTTGTTGCCGACGTTGATGATCGCCTGCAGCCCGGTGCCGCACGCCATCTGCACGTCGGACGCTGGGGTCTCCGGGGCCAGTGTGCTGCCGAGGACGCATTCGCGGGTGAGGTTGAAGTCGCGGGCGTGCTTGAGCACCGCGCCGGCGGCGACCTCGCCGATGACCTCGCCCTGCAGCGAGAACCGGCTGACCAGCCCGTCGATCGCGGCGGTGAGCATGTCCTGGTTCGACGCCTTCGAGTAGGGCCCGTTCGACCTGGCGAACGGGATCCGGTTGCCGCCGAGGATCGCGACCCTGCGGACTGACGGGACGTTCTTCGTGGCCATCTACTTCCTCCAACGACTAGCGACGTGATGTGCAGCCCACTGCATAGTCTAACCTACTCGCTAGTAGGTTAGACTATGGGAAGTGACGCAGCAGGCACAGGAGGGAATCTGATGGCCGACCGGTACCAGCAGTTCACCAAGACCCCGGTGGGGAAGTTCGTGGTGCCCAAGCTGGGCCTGCCGAACCCGGCCACCTTGCGGCGCTACAAGCCGGGTCAGCCCGCACTCGAGGGTCCCGCACTTCTCGGCGCGGCGCCCGGCGGACGGCTCGAGAAGACACTGAAGAGTCAGCTCGCCGACGCCGGTATCGAGGTCATCGCCACCCCTCTTGACCAGGGCAAACACGCCGCGCTGGTATTCGACGCCACCGGGATCACCGGCCCCGAGCAGCTGCGCGAGCTGCACAATTTCTTCCAGCCGGTGATCCGGAAGGTCGGTTCGAGCGGCCGGGTCGTTGTGCTCGGCACCCCGCCCGAGCTGGTCGAAGGCCGCGAGCGGATCGCCCAGCGCGCGCTCGAAGGCTTCGTCCGGTCGGTCGGCAAGGAGCTCAAGCGCGGCGCAACCGCCCAGCTCGTCTACGTCGCCGAAGGCAGTGAAGAAGCCGCCGAGTCCACGCTCCGGTTCTTGCTCTCGGCCAAGTCCGCGTTTGTCGACGCCCAGGTCATCCGGGTCGGCACCCACGGCAAGACGGCGTCGGCCCCGGCAAGGTGGGACAAGCCGCTGCAGGGCAAGGTCGCGCTGGTCACCGGCGCTTCCCGGGGCATCGGCGCCGCGATCGCCGACGTCCTGGCTCGCGATGGCGCCCACGTCGTCGCGCTGGACATCCCCGCGCAGGGGGCGGACCTGTCCAAGGTGGCGAACAAGGTCGGCGGCTCGTCGCTGCAGCTCGACATCACCGCGCCTGACGCGCCGGAGAAGCTGGCCGAGTACCTCACGACGCGTCACGGCGGCGTCGACATCGTCGTGCACAACGCCGGTATCACCCGCGACAAAACGCTCGGCAACATGACCGAGAGCGGCTGGGATTCGGTTATCTCGGTGAACCTCGCGTCGCAGCTCGCGGTCAACGACAAGCTCCTCGCGGACAAGGTGCTCAACTCCAACGGCCGGATCATCGGCGTCTCGTCGATCGCCGGGATCGCCGGCAACGTCGGCCAGACCAACTACGGCACCAGCAAGGCGGGCGTGATCGGCATGATCGACGTCGGCGCGCCGCAGCTCGCCGAGTACGGCGGCACGATCAACGCCGTCGCCCCCGGGTTCATCGAGACGCAGATGACCGCGGCGGTGCCGCTGTTCATTCGCGAGGGTGGCCGGCGGTTGTCCAGCCTCGGCCAGGGCGGCCTGCCGGTCGACGTCGCGGAGACCATCGCCTGGTACGCCAGCCCGGCGTCGGCCGCGGTCAACGGCAACGTCGTCCGCGTGTGCGGGCAAGCCCTGCTGGGAGCGTGACGTCGTGGCCGTGAAGGAACTCAGCAGCGCGCCGAGTCTGGCGACGCTGTACCCGAAGGCGCTGCTCGGCGGCCTGCTGCCCGGCGGCGGCAAGGGCGGGAAGTCGTTACCGGACACGGAGTTCGTGCGGTCCGGCGTCGTCATCGATCCCGCGCATCTGGCCGCGTACAACCAGGTCTGCGGGTTCCGGCTGACCGACGACCTGCCCGCGACGTACCCGCACATGCTGGCGTTCGGTCTGCAGATGGCGTTGATGACCGAGGCCGACTTCCCGTTCCCCGTGCTCGGCATGGTGCACGTCGCGAACCGGATCACCCAGCTGCGCCCGCTCCGCCTCGGCGAGACATTCACCGTGCGGGTCCGTGCGGAGAACCTGCGTCCGCACGAGAAGGGCACGCAGTTCGACATCGTCAGTGAACTCGTCAGCGAGCTGGTCACCGACGGCGACCCGGTGTGGATCGACGTCAGTACTTACCTGCGTCGCGGCGTCGGTTCCGAGCCGTCGGGCACGCGCGAGCAGCTGGCCGCGCCGACGCCGAACGCGCTCTGGCGGGTGCCGGCCGACATTGGCCGCCGGTACGCGGAGGTCTCCGGCGACCGCAACCCGATCCACCTGCATCCGCTGACCGCGCGGCTGTTCGGCTTCCCGTCGGCCATCGCGCACGGCATGTGGACCAAGGCCCACAGCCTCGCGGCGTTCGAGGGGCGGCTGCCGGACGCGTTCACCATCGACGTCCGCTTCAAGCAGCCTGTGTTGCTGCCGGCGAAGGCCGCCTTCACGAGCTGGCACACCGACGACGGCTGGGCGTTCGAGCTGTGGAACGCCCGCAAGCCGAAACCGCACCTCGAAGGGTCAATCCGAGGTCTCTGACGGCTTCCAGACCTGACCTTCGATGAGGTCGTTGAAGCCCAGCCAGACGAGGTTCATCAGCCAGGACGCGAGGACCCCGTCGGAGACTTCGGGGTGTTCGAGTGCCCAGTCGGCAAGCGATTCCGCCGCACCGACGAGCGCGGCGGACAACCCCTCGCCGGAGAACTCGGCCTGTTCGCCGAGACCCTTGCGCGTGCCGGCCGTGACGACCAGCGCCGCCACCAGCTCGATCGCGCGCTGGCGCATGTCGACGACTTCCGCGGCGAACGAGCCGCCGACGGTCAGCGCTTGGCGGTGCAGCACGGTCCACGACTCGCGGAACTCGCCGACGAACCGGTAGAACGAGCGGAGTCCGTGCCAGAGCTGCATGTCCGGCGGCAGGTCGGGCTGGACGCCCGCCTGGATCGCTTCGAGCAGCCGCGTGGCCTCGCGGCGGATGCACTGGCCGAAAAGGTCCTCTTTGGACCCGAGGTAGGTGTAGATCATCGGCTTGGAGACGCCCGCGACCTCGGAGATCTCGTCCATCGACGCCGAGTGGTAGCCGTAGCGGGAGAACACCTGCACCGCGGCGTCCAGGATCTGGCGCTCGCGGACCGCTCTCGGCAGCCGTCTCGCCCGTTCGGCCGGACGCTGTACTTCCTCGGACACTTGACGACCTCCCCTTCGGGAGGAAACGCTACCGGGCGTCGACGTTCACGCACCATTTCGACCCACTTGCCGCCTAACCTACTGGAGAGTAGCCTTACGGTCGAGTAGGTTCGAGGTGGGAGGGGACCATGGCCGACAGTGCCGGAGTGCAAGGTACCGATTCGAGCGCCGCTTTCGGCGGCCTCACCGGCACCGCGCTGATCGACGCGCTGGAGCGGCTCGATCCCGCCGGTGTCGAAGCGAGCACGATCGACGTCAACGAGCTCGCCGCGAGGATCAAGCTCAAGGACGTCGGCCAGGACGACTTCCGACGCCTTCTCGCCGCGCTCACCCGTGTCGCCGAAGGCGCGCCGTCGCTCGATCTGGGCAAGGTCGACCCGGTGCACTTCGCAAACTTGGTCGCCACGGCGTCGCGCGCGCAGCTCGAAGGCGTCGTCGCAGAGCCGAAGGTGCGAGAGCGGCTGCTCGGCGAGATCTTCGCCCGCATGGGCGCACACATCCGTGCGGAGCGTGCGCGGAACGTCCACGCCGTGGTGCACTGGCGGCTTTCCGGTGGCGTCGGTGAGGGCGGCTACGACCGGTACGAGACCGTCATTTCGCACGGCAGCTGCACGGTCGGTACCGAGATGCGGGAGAAGCCGCGGGTCACCATCACAGTCGGCCCTGTCGACTTCTTCAAACTGATCACCCACCAGGCCACACCGGCCGTGCTATTCGTCACCGGAAAGATCAAAATCAAAGGCGATCTGGCTTTCGCGGCTGGCCTGATCGGCTTCTTCGACCTCCCCAAGCCAGGATGACTGGGTAGACTCGTTTCCCGTGTCCCCGAAACCCCGACCGAACCCCTCAGCGCGAAGATGGCGAGAACGTTTCCGCTTCTCCCGTACCCTTGAATCGCGGAAGAACGGATCCGGTTCCGGTCACGTCATCAACGGGTTCGCCGACAAGCTCGACCTGACCAAGCTCAGCGTCGAACAGTTCGTGCAAGTGTTGGAAACCCTGCACATGCTGGGCACCGTCGGCGCCGGCGTCGAACTGAGCTCACTGTCCACCGAGATACTGGTGGACCTCGTGCAACGCGCGTCGAAGGACCAGATCAAGGCCATCGCCGACCACGCCGAACTCCGGTCGGTCTTCCTCGACGAGATATTCCGCCGAATGTCCGAGCACTTTCTCCCAGAAAAGGCCAAGTACGTCGATTTCGTCGTCTCATGGCGTTTCCTGGGCGGCACCGGCGAAGACGGTTTCGACCGCTTCCAAACCGTCATCGAGGACGGCGTCTGCGTTTCCAGCATCGACCTGGCCCGTTCCCCCGACACCACCCTCACCCTTTCCGTGGACGATTTCATCAGAATGGCCACCGGCAACGCCGCCGTCGCCGCGATGTTCGTCACCGGCAAGGTGAAGGTGAAGGGCGAGTACACCCCAGCCGTCCGCTTCTCCAGCTACTTCGACATCCCAAAACCCGGCTAACTCTAGGCTGGGCGGCAAGGGCAGTACGCCCTTGCCGCCCAGCAGCTGGTTAGTAGCGGATCACATGTACTTCGCGATCCAGCCCGCAGCGCCAAGGGAGATCAACAGCCACATCACGCCGCCCTTGATTACGATGCCGCCGGCCGCGCGGGCAGCTCCGGCAACGAAGGATTTCAAGGCGAGCTTTCGGTAGTGGGACCGATGGCGCTTCTCACCGTCAACACCCCGCGAGTGGCGATTCACGTTCTGTCCGCGGACCCCGTCGAACAGTCGCCCCAACCAGTTGGGCGTAGAACCCGCAGGCGAGTCAGAGGACGGGCGATTACCATGCATGTAGGAACTCCTTCGTGGACTGATGTCGCGTGGGGATGTTCTGAAGGGGGAAGGCCCGCCGGCGTTGGTTTGCAGCCCTGTCCGGCGGGGTCTTCCCCTGAAATGGGGTCGGTTGGATGGTGCAACCTGCATGCAGCAAGTCGTGGTACGCGGTTCAAGGCGCTCTCGCGGGGTGGTGCATTTTGGCAAACGTTCAGCCTCTCCTGACCAGCGTGGCTCTAGTCGTCTTCCTGGGTCGTACACACATCGACTTCGGTTGACGAAGCTCAGGCACACCAGTTCGTCACCGTCAGTTCACATCACCTCCCCAACCAAGACTTTGGCGCCTTCTCGCTGGTCAGCGTGCAGCAGGTACCTCACGATGCCTAGAACTTCGTCGGGAGGCCTTCTGCGGGCGCTGCGCAGGAGCAGATCCGACGCATCGGGCAACTGGGCGTCAGTGAAGAACTGCGCGGCCCCAGCTACCTCAGCGGTCGTGAGCTCACCGCCTGCCGCCCAAAGAAGACTGAACGCGTCCTGCAGTTTTCCCGCATTCAGTAAGACCAGGACGATATCGAGTCCTGGCGGCGGCATTGGCGAGTGTGGACTGTTGCGCCGGTCGAGGACGTTGGTGCTGGTCGCATCTGCGTTGCGCCGGTCCACTTCCGGATCCTCTGCCGCCGTCAGGAATTCTGACGCCGTCATGGTCGATGCGCAGTTCCGGCATAGGTAGACTTTGTTGCCAAACTTGGCTGCTTCGCGCAGCATGAGCAGGTCGGCCAGGGGCAACGGTGTATCCATTGAACCGCGGCTGAGTAAATCTTTTGTTGCTAGCTCGTGCATCAGCGTAAGGGTCTTGACCGCCGGAATCCTGCGGCCGTGCAGCCAGTGAGACAGAGACGCTTCTGAGCTGCGAAGCCGTTTGGCGTGCTCGTACAGGGGTCCTCTGTTGAACTGGTAATACACGGTTTTCACTGCTTCTGCCAGGGCTTTCTCCCTCGGTGAGATCCCTTCTGGGTATACGGCTCCCAGCTGGCCAATAGACGGCATCCCCGGTGCAACCCCTCTCTGTCGACGAAGACGGCTACGCCACCTTCGCGTGCTTCAGTGCTTTCGCACCGTGAAGCCACTGTAGAGCAACAGGGGGGCGTAGGCGGCGAAGCGGGGTCGAAAAATCTACGTGTTACTCCTGGATCGATTCAGTACCAATAATTACCGAATAAATAGGCAACAATCCCTACATTTAATGTAGTCACTACCTATAATGTAATGATTCTTCTTTGCTGGAAGGTAACGAGAGTCCGTGTTATAAAGGGGGAGGTTGCTCGTGGCGGGATGTGTGCACCCGGCGGGCGGCGCTCTCTTGATTCCGCCTGAAGCGATCGCAGGGAAGGGGACCGCATGCGTCCATCCTGGAGGGATCCCAAGCCGATGCTGGGAACCATGAAGCGTGTAGCGTTGTGGTTGCTCGCAGAGGTTGGTGAAGGACATGAATTTACAAAGGATGAACTACGGCAAGCCTTTCCAGGTGTATCGCAGATCGACAGGCGGATGCGTGACTTGCGTGATTTCGACTGGCGTATCGATACTAACCGCGAAGATCCGACTCTGGACATGAACCAGCATCGCTTTGTTAAGGCAGGTCTCCCAGTGTGGGAGAAGGGGCAGGCGATCCGGACGGGTGCGTCTGCTGCGCTGGGAGCTGCACGGCGCCGTGAGGTGATTTCGGCAGACGGCAACATGTGTCGATCTTGCGGAATCACACCTGGGCAAACCTACGCCGGCACCTACGAGACGGCGCAGCTTGACATAGCTCGCCGGGAGGTCAGGCTTCCCGGCGGGGCAACGGAGGTTCAGCTCGTTACTGAGTGCAACAGGTGCAGGGTGGGTGGCAAAGAACTTGTCGCTGACCTTGATTCGTTGCTTCGGAACATGAAGGCTCTTAGTGAGTTTGAAAGTCGAGTGCTTGCCGGCTGGGTGGTAGCGGACAAGCGCGACTTCAGTGCTGTTGAGCAGCTTTGGAGTGACTACAGGTCCCTTCCCGCGGAGGCCCGTGCTGCTGTCAGCGACAATCTTAAGCCGAGCTGAGGTAGGGGCTACAGTCCTAATCGATGCAGATCCGGGGCGGAGATCGGCATGGCGCAACAGGAGAGAATTGTGACGACGGACTATGGTAGGCCGCCGCGCGCGGCGGAGAATCAATCGTTGGTTGAAACCCGGCTTAAAGAAGCCCTGGGTGCGGACGGTGCGCGGGAGACTCTGACCGTCGATTGGCGAGGGCAGCCAGCACATTTCGATGTTATCCATCTTCCTGTCGGCAATCTTTACTACAACCCGGCAACGCACCGCGTTCGGGCACAGCGTAGTCACGATCCGGCGAAGGACACTCTCCTAGATGTGGACCCCTGGAGTCCGCAGAGCCAGGAGTACCTGGATCATCTGCTTAAAGCCTTGCCCGCGGATCCGTCAAAGCCAGATCCGGAATTTGAAGGCTTGGCGGAGAGCCTTAAGGAGTACGGACAGAGCGATCCAGGGCTGGTCACGCGTGATGGGATCATTGTCAACGGCAATACTCGCCGTGCTGCACTGCTGCAGATTTCCGGACCAGCTCAAAGTATGCGGCTCGCTGTTCTTCCTGAGTCATGTAGCTGGACCGATATTACTAATGTTGAGCTATCTCTTCAGCTGCGCCGGGATCATCGGCGGGACTACTCGTATATCAACCGGCTATTGGCTATCGATGAATTAGTCGTTCAAGGCGTTCCGCTAGGTGTAATCGCGGCTACCTTCCGCACTACAGTCGCCTCCTGCAAGCAAGACCAGTGGGTGCTTTCCTGTGTCAGGTCTATGATCGAAAGAAGTGAAGCTCAAGGGATTAAGCTCTCACTGCTTGCCTTCGAGGAGCGAAGCGAACGACTCAAAGAGTTGCATCGACGCTATATGAAGGATCTGGCGGTTGACTCAGACAAGGCTGAACTGACCAAGGAGTCACGGCTGGCTGCGATCATGCTTGACTACGCGAAGACAGACGTTCGGCTCATCGAACCAGAATTCCAGAGTCGTTATCTTGCCAAGGTGATTCCCGAGGAACTGCGTCCCCACGTTGCGGAGTCCGCCCCCGTTGCAATCCCAGGGCTGGGTCGTTCTGTTAAGGGAGCGTCGCAAGAGCTCGCCGCAGCCAAGGCGCTTACCGACTCGATCCTGAAAGCAAAAGCTGTAGCGGAATCATCGTCGTCCCTGCCTAGCGCGGTGGTGACCGACGCGTCGCAAAAATGGAATAGCCTGCGAGAAGCCATGGGGGAGGCACTTGAGCCCGCTGGTAAGGATGAGAGAATTCGAAAGCGCAAGCAGGCAGCCCCCGGGCGGCTGTTGGATGCCTGTCAGGACATCGATCAGTGCGTTACCGACTTGGTCTTATCACGTGGGACAAGAAGTTTGGATGAAGAATCGTTCGACGAAGCCGTTCTTAAACTCAAGGAGAGTCTCAGAACGCTAGCATTGGAGACCCGGCGAACCATCGCTGCGCCGGGCGACGGCGTTAACTGGCTGCTTGAAGCCCTAACCGTGAGGCCCTGAGTGTCTGCCGCGCCGGAGGCCAGTCTTACTATCGGCTTCGATGTCACTCGAACTCAGGCGCTGCTACGTGTGTCGCCAGAGTTCGAATCAGATTTCGCTCGTCTACTGGAGCGATTCCCAGGTGGAGGTCTGACGGAGTTCCTCACGGCGTCGATCCCGCTCGAGGTGTTCCTCGCTAGCTTGGACGCACTGGGAATCTGGCCTGATTCTGGTGAGGTCGTGTGGGAGGAACCCTTCCGCTCGGTCGTCGTGGACATGCTGAACGATGCCGAGAGCGTTGAGCACTTCCTTGCCGGCGCGGATGAAGGGCGCGTCAAACCAGTTGACCTGCCAGACATGTTCGGTGGGGACTGGTGTGGAGATCTAACCGCCTTTCAGCAGCGAGATATTGCACATCTTTTATCGCTGGGGCATAGTGCAAACTTCAGCGTCCCGGGTGCTGGTAAGACCAGAGTCGCACTAGCCGTGTTTTCTGCACTGCGCCAGCGTGGGCTCGTTTCTCGGTTACTTGTTGTGAGCCCAAAGTCTGCTTACGAGGCTTGGCAGTACGAGAGCGACATATGTTTCAGTAGGCCGCTCAGCGTGGGAATCGTCGAGAAGCGACTTCCCGCCTCCACTGACGTTCTGCTGGTCAACTACGAGCGGCTGCATCGCTCCCTAGCCGGGCTTGCTATCCGGCTTGAGACAGCTCCTACCATGATGATTCTTGACGAGGCACATCGGATGAAGCTTGGCTCCGCGGGGATCTATGGGGCCGCATGTATGTCGTTGGGACCGCTCAGCCCAGTGCGGATGATTCTTACTGGCACGCCGGCACCCAACGGAGCAAAGGATCTGGAGAGCCTGCTCTCTTTTGTTTGGCCGGGCCGTGGACGCCGGGTAGTCAAGCAGGCGGTGGGCGGTGGGGATCTCGCTTACGCCAGTCGTGTGCTGGAACCTCTCTACACCAGGACAACCAAGCTGGAACTAGGACTCCCACCCGTGGAGACTAGAGTCAGAAAGATCGAACTCGAAGGTTTGCACCGAGAGATCTACGATGCGATGGTTGGTCAGTTCTCGGCCAGGGCGGCAAAGAGCCGATCAGATTTCGAGGCTTTAGGGAAGGCGGTACTCCGGCTGCTGATGGCGGCGACCAGCCCGGCACTTCTCACCGAAGGTGCATCCAGGTACGAGCCCTTGTCGTTCCAAGTGCCGCCACTTGAGGTGCCGCAGGGTGATCCGCTGTATACGCTGTTGAGGAGGCTTCCGCAGTATGAGATGCCACCTAAGTACCGAGAAACTCTTGCGATTGTTGCTGAAAACGCTGCAAAGGGTCGAAAGACCCTTGTGTGGGCGAGCTTCGTGCGAAGCATTATGTCTCTGGAGGTGTTGCTGAAGGATCTCAATCCAGCCGTAGTTCACGGCGGTACCGCCGATCGCGCAGAAGAACTTCGTAGGTTTCGTGAGGACCCTCGCTGTGGAGTTCTCATATCGAATCCCGCCACCTTGGGTGAAGGCATCAGCCTTCATCAGGTTTGCCATGATGCAGTGTATGTCGACCGTGATTTCCAAGCGGGCCGTTTTCTCCAGAGCCTCGACCGGATTCATCGCCTCGGGCTTGAGCCTGGTACCGAGACTCGAGTAACTGTGCTCACTGCGATGGGAACAGTTGATGAGATCGTGGCCTTGCGTTTGAAAGAGAAGTTGGATTTCATGGGAAAGATTCTAGATGATCCGTCTGTTCAGCAGTTAGGTGACCCAGAAAATGAGCCTGCGTTCGCCGGAGGAATGGATATGGGCGACCTTAGAGCAGTACTAGGGCAAATAGGTGCGCGTTATGACGAGTAGTTCGGTGATTTTCTAGTTAGGTATTGAACTGCGAATGTTAGGATATACCTTGGCTGATGAAATTCCCGCGTACCAGCCGACGCTTCGGTTGGAGGAGCGGCCGCAGGACGCAGAGTTGGAAGCCGTTGCTGCGGCGATACTGAATCTGGATCCGAACGGCGGCCGGTTCTCTAGCGCTGTTCGACGGACCATTGACATGTTGCTCGATGGGCAGCATACAGGTCGTTTCCGTTGGGGCCAGCTATTCAAAACCGAGAAGACGCATGCCGGGACTCTGATCGAGATCAATCTCCAGCGAGAGTTTGTTTTCGGGGATGGCCTCCGTATGGACTACAAAATCGCCGGTTGTGAAGTTGATTGCAAGTTCTCGCAGAGTCGAGCTGGGTGGATGATCCCACCTGAGGCAGTAGGTGAACTGCTGTTGGTCGTGTGGGCCAGCGATGAGGAGTCATTGTGGTCTGTTGGGCTCGTCCGTGCTCTGCCTGAACTGCTGAACGCCGGCGGGAATCGGGACGCTAAGCGTACGCTTAACAATAGAGGTCGCCAGGCAGTGCGTTGGCTGTTTCGGGATGCGCCACTGCAGCAGAACATACTACTTAGGCTTCCACCCGGTGATATTAAGGCCATTTTTTCGTCCCAGTCTGGGCAGCAGCGTGTTGATGAACTGTTCATTCGGGCGCAAGGCGTCCGGATTAGTCGCGCCGTAGTCGCAACAGTGGCTATGCAGGAGGACTACATGAAGCGAGTGCGCTACAACGGTGGCTCCCGATCCCGGCTGCAGCACCGGGGCATAGTCGTCCTAGGTCACTATGCCAACCATAACCGGGTTGGTCGATCGCTGGAGTTGCCAGAACTACGGAGTGGGGAATCGATGAGCGCACGTCTGGTGAAGTGGAAGCCTGAACGTGGTGGCCGGCAGTGGGCTGAACTCGACGGCCAGCGCTGGACGCTCGCCGCGCAGGGGGACCCAGAGGAGCCTGTGCCGAAGCTCCCGGAAGTATGAGTTAGCTTATCTTCGCTCGGTTCTTGAGGAAACTTTCGTGTCGCGCGTGGTCCTTCTGGCCGGTAAATGCCTTGAAGTCTCCGAGCTTATAGAAAGTTTTCCGGCCTCGGCCTTCGATTTCAACCTCGAAGTCCTGACGGAGTAGGTTTACGCGATTTTCCAGGTCGGTCACCTCAATGTCTAGATTTGCCGATTTGATAAGGTTGGTAGCTTCGATGAAATCGCCAGCCTCGCGCAGTGCTTTGTAGATAGCATCATGGCTGACATCGTCACGTTTTTGTGCGATCTCTTCGTGCTTAAATGCGCTTATTATGGATTCGCCGATCTTGTGCGCCATTGGCGGAGGAAATGCGTTTCCTATCTGCCGGTATAGCGACGTCTTCTTGCCAGTAAATTTCCAAGGGTAATCCGATGACCACCCTTGGATCCTGGCAACCATTTTATTGGTAAGTTTTGGCCCGCAAACGTCAAGGTCGAATTTGTCGCCTCGGCCAGGAGCCTCATTCGCTACGCCGTGCGCGTCAACACCTAGAAGCTGCCATGCCTTTTTTGCTCGAGTGGGACCTAAATCGGCCCCGCCGTGCTTTTTGGATCCGCCGACGATAGTGGGCCCGATGTTGTCAGCTTTTTTTACCCAGGCCTTCAGTTGTGCCCATTTATTTTCATTCATAAGCTCTTCAAGCGCTTTGCCAACTGTTAGATATTCGTTGGACTCTTCTGGCCAAGAGAAGTATTTCGCATCCTTCTCTTCCATAGCCACGAGCACGAATCGTGGCCGGAGTTGGGGAACGCCGAAGCCTGAGGCATGCAGTAGTTTCCATTCGGCCACGTAGTTTAGTTCAGTAAGGCGGTCGAGAACATGTTGGCGGTATCCTGCGAATCGTGGCATGCTCAAGCCGCGAACGTTTTCGAGTAAAAGTGCTCGCGGCCTGATAACTTCCACTTGTTCGACGGCCCAGGCGAAAAGATCTCGCTCGTCGTTGGCGCCGAGTTGCTTTCCGGCGATGGTGAAGGGAGGGCAAGGTACTCCGCCCGCAAGTAGCGAGACCTGACGAACGTTGTTCTCTTTGTCCTCTGCGTAGTCTTCGGGCTTCCAGGTGTCACGATCGGCGACGTCACCTTCGGCAACGACTCCATTCGGGAGGTTCGCTCGCAGCGTCTCGCAGGCGTTGGCGTCGAGCTCGACTGCGAGCTTGTGGGTGAAGCCCGCCTTCTCCAGGCCGAGGGCCTGGCCGCCTGCTCCAGCGCAGATCTCAATGACCTCGAAGGTCTCACTCATGGTTGGTCCTCCGAGGGTGGCACGGTACGCGGGCTGTCGAGGGGGTATCTTTCCCCACGTCTTCCGTAAGGGTGTCGGGTGGTATGAGTGAGCTGAACCGTGAGCGACGTGACGTGGCTCATAAGCGAGGTCTGTACCCTGCTCCGGCCACGGAGGGGCGGTCTCGCAACATGCGTGCCAATCGGCGAACCGACACCAAGCCTGAGGTCACCCTCCGCAAGGCGTTGCACCGGCTGGGTTATCGATACCGCAAGGACTTGCCGCTGGTGCTCGAGGGTGGCGTCCGGGTTCGGCCAGACATCGTCTTTACCGCACGAAGGATCGCGGTGTTCGTCGATGGGTGCTTCTGGCATGTCTGTCCGCAGCATGGCCGTCAGCCCACTAGCAACGAGTGGTACTGGACGCCCAAGCTCCGTCGCAACATGGATCGCGATCAACTCGTCACGACCGCACTGAAAGAAGCAGGCTGGCAGGTCGTGCGCATCTGGGAGCACATGCCGCTGCCTGACGCGGTGACTGCGGTGACGGATGCCGTCGATCAAAGCTGAACACATGTTCGATCATATCGGCTATGGGTCAAGAACGGTACGCAGCTTGCCTCGTGTCGCGATGTTTTGCCCGGCTTGGTGAGGGCGGAGGTCACTGATGAGGTGTTCTGCTTTTGGATCTTGGTATGTAGCTCGGTCCGCGATTGGGGTACCGACGGCTCGGCTGGTGATCAGCCTTCGACGATGGTGCCTTCGATGACCGGGTGCGGGCGCTGGGACTTGTCCTCGCTGACGACCTCGCTGTCGACGACCATCACCGGTCCACGGGCGCGGTTCGCGTACATCACGGCGCGCTTTTCGGCGCGGCGGAGCCAGGACTTGCGGGCGATGGCCCGGGTGGGCGGGAGCAGCAGGAGCAGGCCCAGCAGGTCGCTCACGAAGCCGGGCACCATGATCAGCACGCCGCCGAGCGCGACGAGCATGCCGTCGGTGACCTCGGCCTGACCGTTGCGGCCGAGCCTTGCGGACTCCACGAACGCGCGCGCGGCTTTGACACCCTCTCGGCGCGCGAGCCAGGAGCCGAGCATGGCGCCCCCGATGAGCAGGGCGATTGTTCCGAGCACGCCTACCGCCGAGCCCACGGCCCAGATGGCGGCGACCTCGGCGACCACATAGAGCAAGAACGCGACAGCCATACATCCTTCAACGTACGAGCTGTCTGATTTGCTCCCGAGCCGTTCCGGGCGTCTGGCCGGAAGCTGCAAGCCGGGACCGGTCCCGGCTCCTCCTCCCTAACATCCGCGTAGGGCGGAACCCATCTGGAGGGGCTGTGCGGGATAGTTTGAAACAGGAGTTCGCCGAGATCTCCGAAGCCACAGCTCGTGAGGTGTTCACGCGCAGCGGGCTCCTGGACGAGGTCGCCCGCGAGGTGCACGGCCGCCTACCGGCCACTATCCACCAGCACGCGCAGGCGATTCTGCCCAATCTCGCCCAAATGGCGGTCAGGGCGTCCACCCCCGATCCGGCCGAAGCGCGGGCCAGGCTCTTGGAAGAGCTGCGGCTGGCGTTCGACACCGAAGCGCGGGACCTGGTCACCGGCGCCGCGAACGGGTTGCTGCCCGAGTTGGCCGCGGACGCGGTGCGGGGAGCGACCCCGGATCCGGCGAAGGTGCGCGCGGAGTTGGTCGAGACGGCCACGGCCGACCTGGCCGACCTCATCCGCAGCGGGACCGCGGACGCCCTGGTGGCCGTGGTCGAGCAGGGCACTGAGCAGGTGCGCGGCGCGGTCGCCGAGGTCATCGAACGCGAGACGAGCCGGATGATCCCCGAGTCGGTCCGGGTCGCCGTCGTCGAGGCCACGCCGGACACTGACGAGATCCGGGCGGAGCTGGTGCGCGGGGCCTCCGACACGGTGATCGAGGCGGTTCGCAAGGCAGTCGCGGACGCCGCACCGCAAGCGGTGGCGGAAGCGGTCGAGGCCGTCCGCGGTTCGCTGACCGAGGCCGTGACCACGACGGCACGTGACGTCCTCCCGAATCTTGCCCGCCGCGCGGTCGAGCGGTTCACCCCCGACGTCGCGGAACTCCGCGAGCTGGTGGCCAACCACGCGCGGGTCAGCGCGGCCAAGGCCGTCGACCGCGAAACCGACAAGGCCGTTCCCACCGTGGTGAAGGCCGCCGTCGCCGACACCGTGACGCAGATCCGCGACGCCGTTGACAGCGCGCAGCAGGAGGCTTGCGAGGCGATCGGCAAGTCCGTCAACGAGGCCGTGGACCGGAAGCTCGCCGAGTTCACCCCGAACCTCGTCATGGTGACGCTGCCGACCGGTAAGCGGGTCGAGGTCGGCACCGACTCCCACGAGGTCCTGCCCGAGTTGCTGGTGGCCCTGCACGCGCACTGCCACGTGCTGCTGGTCGGCCCGGCGGGGACCGGGAAGTCGATGCTGGCCAAACATGCCGCGCTGGCACTGGACATTCCGTTCCAGGCACTGTCTCTGGGGCCGACCACCCCGATGAGCAAGGTGTTCGGCTACTACGACGCGCACGGCAACTACCACGACACCCCGTTCCGGCAGGCCTTCGAGCACGGCGGCGTCATGCTGCTGGACGAGCTGGACAACGGCCACCCCGGGTTGCTCGCGGAGCTGAACCAGGCGCTCGCGCTGGGCACCTGCGCGTTCGCGGACGGGATGGTCGAGGCGCACGAGGACTTCCGCCTCGTCGCCACCGGCAACACCTACGGCGCCGGCGGCGACCGCCAGTACGCCGGACGGCAAACACTGGACTCGGCCACGCTCGACCGGTTCGTGGTCATCGACGTGGAGATCGACGAGAAGCTCGAGGAACGCATCGCCCTGCGGCACGCGCCTTCGTACGAAAAGGGCGTGCGCGACCTCCTCGCCAAGATTCGGGAACTTCGTAAGGCGGCCGCGGAGAAGAATCTGCCGATTCTGTTCTCGCCCAGAGCGAGCATCGACGGCGCCAAACTGCTGTCGGCCGGTGCCACGTTGAAGCAGGTGATGCAGTGGCGGGTTATTCGTGGCCTCTCCGCCGCGCACCGCAAAGCGCTCGGGCTGGACTGAACCGTGCTCCCTCTTTCCTTGCCGCCGCTGCTTTCCTGGCGGGATTTCATCGACGCGGCCACTGCGCCGCCGTCCACCGACCGCGCGGACAGCAGGGACCCCGCCGAAACAGCGTGGGCGGGCGCGTCCTGGGAAGACGCCGTCCAACTGGCCATCGACGGCTGGCCGCTGGCGCTGGAGGAGGCCGACGTGACCGTCGCGCAACTCAGGGATGCCGCCGGGCTTTCCGACAGCGTCGTCATGCTGGAACCCACTTGGGACGTCACCGGCTCCGAAGTCGACGTCGGGGCGTACCTGTCCGGTATCCCGGAATGCATGGTCGACGCGGTCCCGCGTGAGGTGTCCCGGCGGGGCAAGGTGATCACTTTCCTGGTGCCCGCCGGCTACGTCCACACCGTCGAACACCAGGTGATCATCAACCGGGGACTGGCGCTGGCCACCCTCTGCACCGCGATCATCGACGCGGGCCACAGTGTGGAGATCTGGTCCGGTTTCACCGGCTGGTTGCACCTGCCCGAGGTCGAACAACGCTTCCACGGGGTGGCCAGGGTGATCGAGGCCGGTGAACCGTTCGACATCGGCAGGCTGATCTTCGCCGTCGCCCACCCGGCCATGCTGCGGCGGCTGTGGCTCGGCGTCTGGGACGCCCAACCAGCTGAGGTCGCCACGGCGATGATGTCCCGCAATTACGGACGTGCGCCGTACGCCTGCGAGCCCACCGACCTGCCGGACGAGATCACCGAGCCCTACGTGTTCCCGTATCTGTCCTCATCGGACGAGCGCTGGAACGACCTGGCCACGGCGCTCTCCTGGTGCCTCACCACCTTCACCGAACTCGGCCTCATCCACGAATGACGGCTGCACGCTGTCCGCCGATCCGTACTGGAGAAGTACGGCTACCGCCCTGGGGTGGTCGGCGGCGTTTTGTTGGCCTTCTTCGGATGGTCGGAGCTCAAGCTGTCCGGGTGATCACGAAGCGGATCGGGCAGCCGGGCTTCAGGTGAGCCGGTGCGGACGTTCCCTCGGGGCCCCCGTGGCGTTGAACGCCACAAGGGTGGCCCCGAGGGGTCTTTACCCAGGCACCTCGTCGAGGTAGGCGGCGGCTTGGAGGGTGAACAGCGTGGCGTAGTCGCCACCCTTGACCATCAGCTCCTCGTGCGTGCCGGCCTCGGCGAGCTTGCCGTGGGCGAACAGCAGGATCTTCTCGGCCTGCCGCACGGTCGAGAACCGGTGCGAGATGTACAGCGTGGTCCGGCCGGCGGACAGCTCACGCAGCCGCGAGAACAGGTCGTTCTCGGCTTGGGCGTCCAGCGCCGACGTCGGCTCGTCGAGGATCAGGATGGGGGCGTCCCGCATGAACGCACGCGCCAGCGCGATCTTCTGCCACTCCCCGCCGGACAGGCTGACGCCCTGGTCGAACCAGCGGCCGAGTGGGCTGTCATAGCCCTTCGGCAGGCGCTCGATGCGTTCGTCGGCGCCGGCTCGGCGGGCCGAGTACTCGATATGCTCACGGTCCTCAAGCCGTCGCAGGTCACCGAGTCCGATGTTCTCCGCCGCGGTGGCCTGGTAGGTCACGTAGTCCTGGAACATCGCGCTCATCTTCAGGCGCAGCTCGTCCGGGTCGAACTCGCGGATGTCGATGCCGTCGAGCAGGATGCGGCCGTCGGTCGGGTCGTAGAGCCGGCACAGCAGCTTGAACAACGTCGACTTGCCGGCGCCGTTGCGCCCGACGACGGCGATCGTCTCGCCGGGCAGAATCTCGAAGCTCACGCCGTCGAGCGCGCGTTCGTCCGAGCCCGGGTACGCGAACGAAACGTTGTCGAACACGATGTGCCCGCGCACGATTTCGGGCAGCGGGCGCGGCTCCGGCGGAGCCTTCACTTCGGGTTCGGTGTCAAGGAACTTGTACAGGTTGTCGAGGTACAGGTTGTTCTCGTACATCCCGCTGAACGCCGTGAATAGGCCTTGGACGGACGACTGCACCGACGTCGCCGCGGCCGTGTACAGCGCCAGGTCGCCCAGCGTGAGTTTGCCGTCGACGGCCTGCAACGCGATATACAGCGCGATTCCAGAGCCGACAGCCGTGCTCAGCATCCCCCACGCCGTCGCGCTCAGGTTCCGGTTCCTGGTCAGTTTGACCTGCCGCTGGTACGAAACCTTGCCGAGCTTCCAGAACCGGTCGACGAGGTACGGGCCGAGGCCGAACAGCTTCGTTTCCTTGGCGTACGTATCGGTCGTGACCAATGAGTTCAGATAGTCCATCCGGCGTTTGATCGGCGACATCATGAACGTCAGCCAGAACGCGCGGGCGCCGTACTTCGACTGCGAGATGAACGCCGGCACCGGCGCCAGCAGCGCGACCAATGCGAGCAGCGGGCTGATCGACACGAGCAGCGCGATCATGCTGCTGAACGTGATCGCGGTCCTGACCAGGCCCAACGCCGAGGTCATCATCGACAGCGGCCGCGTCGGCGCCTCCTGGGAGGCCTGCCTCAGCAGGTCGTAGGACTCCGAGCCTTCGAAGTAGGACAGGTGCAGTTTGCTGGCGTGATCCATCACCTGGTGGCGGATCGTCAGCGTCATTTTCTCCTGCAACAGAGCCTGGCTGATGGTCGTCAACGTCGTCGCGATCGCGGTCAGCGCGAACAGGCCGAACTGGAACACCGCCACGCCGACGATTTCGGATTTCGTGCCGCGATGCTGGATCGCCGCGACTACGGCGTCGAGCAGTAGCTTCGCGGCGTAGGCGGTGACCGTCGGCAGCAGGCCCGAGACCAGCGTGACCAGAGCGATCGCGATGGTCAGCCACGGGCTCGCCTGCCACGTCAGCCGCGCGACCTTGGGCAGCCCGCGCACGGTGCCGCCAACGGATTCGCGCAGGCGCCTGAGCCGCGAGCGCAGGTCCTTGGGCTGCTGCTCGGGTTGTGGTTCAGGAATGTCGATCGGCCCGGTCAGCCCACTGTCCGGCACGCTGACCGCCCGGCGGCCACGTCGCCCGCGGCCACGCATGAATTCGAGGCCGCCTCCCCCACCCGGGATCATGCAGTCTCCAGTTCTGGTGCCACGGCACCGTTCAAGAACACGTCGACGATCTGCCGGGTCGTCGGCGCGCTTTCGTCGTCGACACGGGCGCCACCGAAGAGCAGCGAGAGAAACAGTGAGGAGACCTGCTCGGCGGGCAGCCGCAGCTTGTCCTGCTCAGGTTCGAAAAGGTCGGCCATCGCCGCGCGCATCGCGGTCATGGTGTCCCGGCGGCCGCCGCGGCCCTGCGACTTCCGCTTGGCGCGGTCCTCGGGATTGCGGTGGGCGCGGCCCGACGCGTGCATGGCGGACATGACCGAGCCCATCCGCTGGAGGTGCGCGGCGAGCGTGTCCGCGGCTTCGACGAGCCTTTCGGACAATGGCTGGTCGAGCGGGATTTCGGCGATCGCGGCGAGGGCGTCGTCCGGCTTGATCGCCTCGGCCACACAGGCGTCGAGGAGCTCGTCCTTGTCCTTGAACGCGCGGAAGATGGTGCCTTCGCCGATGCCGGCGGCGCGGGCGATCTGGTTGGTGGTGACCGCGGCGCCATGCTCGAGGACGAGCGGCAGTACGGAACGCACGATCATCGCGCGGCGGTCTTCTGGACGCATTCCCGGCGCTCTCTGCCGGGCAGGTAGGGCTTCTGTCATCCTGCGAGTATGCGGAGTGAGCACTCACTCCGTCAAACGAATATGCGCGCGACCGGACGTGAAGGCCACCTTCATTGCGCAATTCGTTGTGAAGGTGGCCTTCACGTCCCTGGTCAGAACGTAAAAGCGACTGCCGGGTCGGCCAGGAGCGCGCCGACGTCGGCGAGGAACTCCGAGCCCTGCTGGCCGTCGATGACGCGGTGGTCGAAGCTCAGCGACAGCTGCATCACCTTGCGGACCACGATGTCGCCGTTGACGACCCACGGGGTGTCGCGGATCGCGCCGACGGCCAGGATCGCCGACTCGCCGGGGTTGATGATCGGCGTGCCGGTGTCGACGCCGAACACGCCGACGTTGGTGATCGTGAACGTGCCGTTGGCCATCGCGGCCGGCGTGGTCTTGCCGGCGCGCGCGGTGTCGGTCAGCTCGCCCAGTGCGACGGCGAGCTGCGGCAGCGACATCGCGTCGGCGTCACGGATCTTCGGAACCACGAGTCCACGCGGGGTAGCCGCGGCGATTCCGAGGTGCACGTAGTCCTTGTAGACGATCTCCTGCGTCTTCTCGTCCCACACAGCGTTGACGTCCGGAGTCCGCTTCGCCGCGAGGCAGACGGCCTTCGCCGCGAACGCCAGCGGGGTCAGCTTGATCCCGGCGAACGCGCGGCTGTCCTTCAGCCGTGCGCGCAGTTCCATCATCGGCGTGACGTCGATGGTGAGGAACTCGGTGACGTGCGGAGCGGTGAACGCACTCAGCACCATCGCCTGCGCCGTCATCTTGCGGACGCCCTTGATCGGCACGCGCCGCTCGCGGGTCGACGCGTCGTAGCCCGCGGCTTCTGGTGCGACCGCAACGGCTTCGGGAGCGACCCCGGTCGCCGCCTGGTGCACGTCCTCGCGGGTGATGACGCCGCCGGCGGCCGACCCGCTCAGCGCGTGCAGGTCGACGCCGAGCTCCTTGGCGAGCTTCCGCACCGGCGGCTTCGCCAGCGGTACGTACCCGCCGTTGGTGGGAGCAGGAGCCGCCGGAGCAGGAGCCGCGGGAGCGACGGCCGCCGGAGCGGGTGTGGCCACGGGGGCCGGAGCCTCCGAGCCGCCCTTCCGCGCCCGACGAGTCGTGACGACCTTCTTCGAGCCGTAGCCGACGAGGGGCTTCATTTCCTCTTCGGCGGCGGGCTCCGCAGCGGCCACGGGAGCCGCGACCGGGGCGGGCTTCGCGACGCCGCCCGGGTCGACGTCCATGGTCAGGATCGGCGTGCCGACCTCGACGGTCTGGCCGGGGACGACGTGCAGCTCGGTGACGACGCCGGCCCACGGGATCGGCAGCTCGACCGCGGCTTTCGCCGTCTCGATCTCGACGACGATCTGGTTGACCTTCACCGTGTCGCCGGGTTTGACGTGCCACGAAAGGATGTCGGCTTCGGTCAGCCCCTCGGCCGTGTCGGAGAGGGGAAACTGTTTGTACTCAGGCATCTGCTTCCCTCACCAGGCCAGCGAACGGTCGACGGCGTGCAGCACCCGGTCGAGGTCGGGGAGGTAGTGCTCCTCGAGCTTCGCCGGCGGGTACGGCGTGTCGAATCCGGTCACGCGCAGCACGGGGGCTTCCAGCGAGTAGAAGCACTCCTGCTGCACGCGGGCGGCGATTTCGGAGGTCAGCGACGACTCCGAAGGCGCCTCGCTGACGGCGATGAGCCGGCCGGTCTTGCGGACCGACTCGAACACCGGGCCGAGGTCGAGCGGGGACAGGGTGCGCAGGTCGATCACTTCGAGCGAGATGTCGTCGCCCTCGGCGGCGGTGGCCGCGTCCAGCGCGACCTTCACCGACGGGCCGTACGCGACGACGGTGGCCGAGGTGCCCGGCCGGACGACGCGCGACTCGAACAGCGGACCCGGGGTGGCCGTGGTGTCGATTTCGGCCTTGAGGTTGCCGGAGTGGTAGAGCTTCTTCGGCTCGAAGAACAGGATCGGGTCGTCGGACTTGATGGCCTGCTGGATCATCCAGTAGGCGTCGACAGCGTTCGAGCACGAGAGGACCTTCAGGCCCGCGACGTGCGCGAACAGCGACTCCGGCGATTCCGAGTGGTGCTCGACCGCGCCGATTCCGCCGCCGAACGGAACCCGGATCACCACCGGCATCTTGATCTTGCCCTGGGTGCGGTAGTGCAGCTTCGCGAGCTGGCTGACGATCTGGTCGAAGCCGGGGAAGATGAACCCCTCGAACTGGATCTCGCACACCGGCCGGAACCCGCGCACGGCCAGGCCGACCGCGGTGCCGATGATGCCGGACTCCGACAGCGGCGTGTCGAGGACGCGCTGCTCGCCGAAGTCCTTCTGCAGGCCGTCGGTGATGCGGAAGACGCCGCCGAGCTTGCCGACGTCCTCACCCATCATGAGGACCTTCGGGTCCTCTTCCATCGCGCGGCGCAGGCCGAGGTTGATCGCCTTGCCGATGGTCAGTTTCTGGAAGTCTTCGTTAGCCATCAGTGCTCACCTACCGCGGTAAAGCCATCGAGATAAGCCAAGTATTCCTCGCGCTGCGCGTCCAGGACAGGCGACGGCTCGTCGTAGACGTTCGCGAAGATCCGCTCCGGCAGCGGGTCCGGCATGTTGAAGCAGTACTCGCGCAGCTCTTCGGCGAAGGCGTCGGCCTCGGCCTGGATCTGGTCGAAGAAGTCGTGGTCGGCGCCGCCGTTGCGGGCGAGGTAGGCCCGGACGCGCTCGATCGGGTCCTTCAGCTTCCACTCCTCCAGCTCGTCGGAGAGCCGGTAGCGGGTGGGGTCGTCGGTGGTGGTGTGGGCGTCCATCCGGTAGGTGAACGCCTCGATCAGCACTGGACCGTTGCCGTGGCGGCACTCCTCCAGCGCCCAGCGGGTGACCGCGAGGCAGGCGAGGACGTCGTTGCCGTCGACGCGGATTCCGGGGAAACCGTAACCGCGGGCGCGCTGGTAGAGCGGCAGGCGCGACTGGCGCTCGGTAGGCTCGGAGATCGCCCACTGGTTGTTCTGGCAGAAGAAGACCAGCGGCGCGTCGTAGACCGCGGCCCAGACGAAGCCTTCGTGGACGTCGCCCTGGCTCGTTGCGCCGTCACCGAAGTAGGTGATCGTCGCTTCGCCGTCGTCGTCGCCGACCTTGCCTTCGAACTTCTGACCCATCGCGTAACCGGCGGCGTTGAGCACCTGGTTGCCGATGACGATCGTGTACGGGTGGAAGCCGTGGGCCTTGAAGTCCCAGCCCGCGTGGTCGGAGCACCGGAAGATGCCGAGGACCTCCTTGAGGTCCACGCCCCGGGTGTACGCGACGCCGTGCTCGCGGTAGCTGGGGAAGGCCATGTCGGTCGGGCGCATCGCACGGCCGGAGCCGATCTGCGCGGCTTCCTGGCCGAGCAGCGGCACCCAGATGCCCAGCTGGCCCTGGCGCTGCATGGCGTTGGCTTCGCGGTCCGCGCGGCGGACCAGCACCATGTCGCGGTAGAGCCCGCGCAGTGCTTCGAAGTCGACGTCGTCGACGTACTTGTCGAACTGCGGCGACGCCACTCGTTCGCCTTCGGGGGTGAGCAGCTGTGTGAGCTCAGCCCCGCCTTCGCTGGTTGCTCGCAAACCGGCGATCACCTGTTCCGGGGTCGGTTGCGCCGCAATCGCGGCCGGGCCGTCGCCTGGTTCCGGGTGCGTCCACTGTTCGGGGGACGACATGCGCTTGTCTCCTTGATGTCGGTGCCGCGCGGCCGCTTGTGGCGGCCACAGCGACTTCACCGGCAGCGACCAGCGATTCGGGTCTGAAGCGCTCGGGTCACCATCGGCGTTGACGGTTCACGCCGACATCCTGGCACGACCTAGGCCGTGAGGGTGAGGGGAGGTTGCTGATTCGTTGCTGAGAAACCCCGGCTGAGCAGGGCGAATGATGGGAAGGCCGATGGTAGGGGAGCCGAAAGTAGGGCGACCGGTGTGGCTCTGACGTGGTCCCGACCAGGGCTCGTGAGTGTTGCGGCCGGTTCTAACCGGCCGGAACGCTCACGAGTGTGACCTGCCGCACTGCCGGACGTCCGATGGCAGGATGGCGGACGTGGAGCAAAAAACCGTACGCGAAACCGTCCGCACGCGCTGGACCCAAGAGGTCCTCCCGAGCCTGTCCGGCCTGGTGGAAATCCCAGCCCTGTCGCCGGCCTTCGATGCCGACTGGGTGAACTCCGGACACCTCCGGGCCGCCGTCGAGCACGTCCGCGACTGGATCACCTCACGCGCGATCCCCGGCGCCGAGCTCGAGATCGTCCAGCTCGAAGGCCGCACCCCGGTGCTGCTCGTCGACATCCCGGCCACGCCGGGTGCCGAGGACAAGGGCACCGTGCTGCTTTACGGCCACCTCGACAAACAGCCGCCGGTCGGTGGCTGGGCCGAGGGCCTCGACCCGTGGAAGCCGGTCGTCCGCGATGGCCGCCTGTACGGCCGAGGCGCCGCTGACGACGGCTACTCCGGCTACGCCGCGATGACGGCGCTCGAGGCGGTGGACGCCGCCGGCGGTTCGCACGCACGCTCGGTCATCCTGCTCGAAGCCGCCGAGGAGTCCGGCAGCCCGGACCTTCCGGCGTACATGACGCACCTGAGCGACCGCCTCGGCGCGGTGTCGCTGGTGGTCTGCCTCGACGCCGGCGGCAACGACTACGACCGGTTGTGGCTGGTCAACAGCCTGCGCGGGATGCTGCACATCAACGTCACCGTGCGTGTACTGGACTCGGCGCAGCACTCCGGCTCGGCCAGCGGCATCGTGCCGAGCTCGTTCCGGATCCTGCGCCGGCTCATCGAGCGCATCGAGGATTCCGAGACCGGGGAGATCAAGCTCGGCTCGTTGAACGTCGAGATCCCGGCTGAGCGACGTGCGCAGATCCAGGCCACCGCGGACCTCTCGCCGGGTGCGGTCAAGACGATGTTCCCACTGGCCGCGGGCACCAAGCCCGTCGTCGACGACGACCTCGAGCTGCTGCTGAACAACACCTGGCGGCCGACGTTGTCGGTGATCGGCGCGTCCGGGTTCCCGGAGCCGGCCAACGCCGGCAACGTGCTGCGCGACGCGACGACGTTGACGCTGAGCTTCCGTCTCCCGCCGACGGCCGACGCCGCCGCCGCGATGGCCGAGCTGAAGCAGGCGCTGACCACGGACGTCCCGTACGCGGCGCAGGTCGAGCTGGGCGAACCGCAGGCGGAGAACGGCTGGAACGCGCCCGAGGAGGCGCCGTGGCTGTCGGACGTGCTCAAGCGTGTCGGCGACGAGGTCTTCGGCGCGCCGCACGCGTCGACGGGCATGGGCGGGTCGATCCCGTTCATGGGGCTGCTCGGCGTGCTGTACCCGGCGGCGCAGTTCGTCGTCACCGGCGCGCTCGGCCCCGACTCGAACATCCACGTGCCCAACGAGTGGCTGCACCTCGAGCAGGCCCAGCGCGTCACCGAGTCCGTGGCTTACATCCTGGACGCCCACGCCCGGTCCTAACTGGACGTGAAGGCCACCTTCATTGCGCAATCTGTCGTGAAGGTGGCCTTCACGACAACGTTAGGCCAGGCGGGTGAGGTGGACGGAGACGTCGAGAGTGGACTGGCCGCCACCGGTGAAGATCCCCTTCAGCGGCGCGACGTCGGCGTAGTCGCGGCCCATCGCGACCCACACGTGCCGCGGGCCGACCGGGATGCCGTTCGTCGGGTCGTACGCCCACCAGCCGCCCGTCCACACGTCGACCCACGCGTGGCTCTCCCCCGCGACAGTCTCGCCGAGCTTCGCCGACGGCCGCGTATGCAGGTACCCCGACACGTACCGCGCGGGGACGCCGATCGCGCGCAGCATCACCAGCGTGACGTGCGCGAAGTCCTGGCAGACGCCTTCGCCCGCCTTCCACGCGTCGGTCGCGGTGCTGCGCACGCCGGTGGTCCCGGGCTGGTACTTGAGCTGCTTGTGCACCCAGTCGCAGATCGCGAGCACCGCGTCCGCCGGATCGACGCCCTTGCGCAGCTCCCGCGCGACAGCGCTCAGCTCACGGTCTCGCGGGGTGTAGTTCGTCGCCCCGAGATACTCCGTCCGCTGGTCGAGCACGGTCTCACTGCGCAGGTCGCGCCAGGTCGCCGTGCGGATCGGCTCGGTGACGTCCGCGGTCTCCACCACCGACGTCGCGAGCACGGTGAACTCCGTGTGCGGCGCGTGCAGGTCGAACGACGTGACGACGGTGCCCCAGTAGTCGGTGTACCGGTACGCCCTGGTCGACGGCGTGGTCTCGACGCGCGTCGCGACCGTGTTCTGCCGCCTGTCCGACCGCGGGGTCAGCCTCGCCTCGTTGTACGACTGCGTGGCCGGGGTTTCGTAGTGGTAGCCGGTGCTGTGCGCCACCCGTAGCTGCCAGCTCACAGGGAGACCTCCGCGCCGAGCCAGGCCACCCACGGTGACGTGTTGAAGTACTGCACCGAGACCGCCTCGCCGATGTCCTTGATCGTGGCCTGCAGGGCGACGAGCCGCGTCGGCAGCTCCTCCAGCAGGTCTGACGGGCGCAGGAACTCCAGCTCGCTGCGGGCCCGGCCGAGCAGCCGCAGCGCCTCGGACTTCTCGTTGCCGCGCGACTTGCCACCGGTGTCGAGCTGACCGAGGCACTCCTCGGCCTGCCGCAGCGCGTGGAACACCGAGCGCGGAAAGAGATTGTCGCGCAACAGGAACTGGACGACCTTGCCGGCGTCGAGCGCGCCGCGGTAGGTACGCAGGTAGGTGTCCTGCGCGCCGGCGGACCGCAGCACGGTGATCCAACCCGGCGAAGACGCCTTGTCCTGGACGCGCGAAAGCAGCAGCCGGACGACCATGTCCGCGCGTTCGACCGAGCGGCCGAGCACCATGAACAGCCAGCCGTCGTCGCGGCTCATCGTGGAGTCGGCGAGCCCGGCGAACATCGCGGCGCGTTCCTCCACAAAGGACAGAAACGCGTGCGGTCCGGCTCGTCGCGCGTAACGCTGCCGGTCGGGCACGGCGTTCCAGGTCGCGTTGAGGCACTCCCACAGCTCGGTCGAGACGACCTCGCGCGCACCCCGGGTGTTCTCGCGGGCGGAGTTGATCGAGCCGACGATCGAGGCGGCGTTGTCCTTGGCGTAGGCGACCAGCTCGGTCAGCTTCCAGACGTCGAGTTCGTCATTGCCTTCGGACTCGATACCGAGGACGGCGAGCAGCTGACGGCTGGCGTGGTCGGGGTCGACGCTCGCGTCTTCCAGCAGCTGGTGGACGGAGACGTTCAGGATGCGGGCCGTGTCGTCGGCACGTTCGACGTACCGGCCGATCCAGTACAGGGATTCTGCGTTGCGGGCTAGCATGGCACCCCCTTGCTGTCTTTTTGTTCTTGCTACTGGGAATTACTGCTGTTGCTGCTGCTGGGAACTGGTCAGTTCCGGGCCCTGCTCGGTGGCCAGACCGTCCCAAGTGGACGCCCCGCCGAGCGCGGGTTGTTCGAGCTCCCGTTCGGCCGTCGAAGACCGGGTCGCGAGCACCCAGGTGTCCTTCGAACCGCCGCCCTGTGATGAGTTGACGACCAGGCTCCCCTCGGGCAGTGCGACCCTGGTCAGTCCGCCGGGCAGGACGAAGATGTCCTTGCCGTCGTTGACCGCGAACGGCCGGAGGTCGACGTGCCGCGGCGCCAGGTGTTCGTCCACTTTGGACGGAACAGTGGACAGCTGGACGACCGGTTGCGCGATCCAGCCGCGCCGATTCGCCTTGACCTTGCGCCGGATCGTGGCCAGCTCGGTCGCGCTCGCGTCCGGACCGAACACGATCCCGTAGCCGCCGGAACCCTCGACCGGCTTGATCACCAGCTCGTCGAGGTGCGCCAGCACGTGGTCGAACTCGTCGGGCAGCCAGCAGCGGAACGTGTCCACGTTGGGCAGCAGAGGCTTCTCGTTGAGGTAGTACTTCACCATCTCCGGCACGTAGGTGTAGACGAGCTTGTCGTCGCCGACGCCGTTGCCGACCGCGTTGGCGACGACAACGTTGCCCGCTCGCGCCGCGTTGAGCACGCCGGCAACACCGAGGACGGAGTCCGGCCGGTAGTGCACCGGGTCGAGGAACTCGTCGTCGATGCGCCGGTAGATCACGTCCACCGGCTTCTCGCCCTCGGTGGTGCGCAGGTAGACGATGTTGTCGCGGCAGAAGACATCACGGCCTTCGACCAGCTCCACGCCCATCGACCGCGCGAGCAGCGAGTGCTCGAAGTACGCCGAGTTGTGCACACCCGGAGTGAGCACGACGACCGTCGGGTCGGCGACGTTCGGCGCGGCCGCCGCCCGCAGCGACCGGAGCAGGTGCGCAGCGTAGTCACCGACGGGCCGCACGCGGTGCTGCGCGAACAGGTCGGGGAACACCCGCGCCATCGTGCGCCGGTTCTCCATCACGTACGAAACCCCGGACGGATTGCGCAGATTGTCCTCGAGAACGCGGAACGTCCCCTGCTCGTCGCGGACGAGGTCGACCCCGGACACGTGGATGCGGACGCCGTTGGGCGGGTTGATGCCGAACGCCTCGCGCTGGAAATGCGCACACGACGTGATCAGGCGCCGCGGCAGGACGCCCTCGCGCATGATCTGCATGTCGCCGTAGATGTCGGCGAGGAACGCTTCCAGCGCGCGGACGCGTTGTGCCACGCCGCGTTCGATTTTCGTCCACTCGGCGGAAGCGACCACCCGCGGCACGAGGTCGAGCGGGAACGGCCGCTCCTGGCCGGACAACGAGAACGTGATGCCCTGGTCGACCATCGCGCGGTCCAACGCCTGCGCCCGGTTCGTCAGCTCGGAGCCGTCGAGCCCCGCGATGGACTCGTACAACGCGCGGTACGGGCCCCGCACGGTGCCGTCGGGCGCGAACATCTCGTCGTAGGCGCCTTCGTGGGGCCGGTCCGGCGAGAGGTACCCATCGAACTGGGCCCCGGGAAGGCCCCGGCGGGTCCCCCGGGAGGTCCGTGCCCGGCGTCCCCCGGGTGGCAGCCGAGGTGCGGCGTTGTTGGTCATGAGCGTCATCCTCGCTCACCCGGGCGCTCGGACGCGACACCTTCTTGTTGCGACCCGGTTAGCAGCCGGTTACCGGGTGGTCCCTCGCGCGTCGCGGGTGCCGGTCATCAGGGCGTCGCGTCGACGCCGTAGAGCGTGCCGCCGGCTACGAGCACGATCCTCGATGCGGTCGAGTTCGGTGCGGCGACGGCCCGCCAGCCCGCATTGGCGTCGCCTCCGGTCAGCCGGACCGCGTCGGGCCTGCTGACCCCGGTGATCCCGGAGCCGACGACCTTGCCGGATTCGTCCAGCACGAGCACGCAGTCGGGATGGGTGTCGGCGACCACGGCCCAGCCGGACAGCAGCGCGTCGCCGCGGACCGGCGGCGTGTCGAGGACGCCCTTGGTCACCCCCGGAGCGTGCGGACCCGGCAGCGGCTTGATGCCGCCGAAGTTGATCTGCGAACCGAGTTCGTAGCCGTGGCAGTCGAGGCTGAAGCTGCCGGTCAGGGGGTACATGCCCAGTGCGCGGGCGGCTGGGACCACCTCGGGGTTGACCTGCAGCGCCGTCAGCGCCCCAGGCGCGTCGACCCGCAGGGCCACTTCGATCGCGCCGTAGCCGTAGTACCCGGTTTTGACCGTGGCGACCTTGGGGTATCCGGTCGCGTAGGTGACCAGGCTGACCGCGACGACTCCGGCGAGGACGTACCGGGCGCGCAGACGTGGCCGCCGCAGCGCGACCAGCGTGAGCGCGGAGCACAGAGCCAGTCCGCCGATCACGGAGTACCGGCTGATCATGCCGACGTTGATCCCCGGCGTCGTCCGGCCGAGCCCGATGAGCAGCGCGAGAGCCAAGGTGCACGTTGCCAGTCCGATCCAGCCGGCTTCGTCGCTCTGTTCAGGCGTGGCGGGGGTGAAGCGGCCTCGCACCGCCGCCACGGCGAACACTGCGAGCAGGATGGCGAGCAGCAGTCCCACCCCCACGGCGAACAGCGTCGCGACATGGCTTTCGCTGGACGCCCACATCGCGCCGAGGCTGGCGCTGATCGCCGCGAGCCGGTGCTGCACGTCGAATGACGAGGTCGCCAGTGCCTGTGGTGCGCTCGGTCGAGTGGTCAGCCAGATCGCGAGCACCGCGATCCCCGCCACTGCCGAGACCAGGACCTTCCAGCGTGGTTCGCGGCGCAACCAAGCGACAAGTACGAGTCCGAGCCAAGCCGGGAACCCGACGCCGAAACAAAGGCAGCCGAACACGGCAGCGGCGAAAGCCGGCCAGAACCGGCCGCGATGCATCAGGAACACCGTCAACACGACGAAGAACAGGGCGGGCGTCCAGCTGATCCCGTTGGTCCCCTGCACCCACAGTTCGATGCCGTGCGTGGAAAGCATGATGAACGCGAACCCGACGGTCAGCGCCGCGCGTTTCACCGGGCTGAGCGAGGTCGGCAGCATCCGGCTCAGCAGCACCACGATGCCGGCCATGAGGAGCACCGTGAGCACCGTGAGGACCCGGTTGTCACCGCCGAAGAACCGCGCGTCGGCCCAGAACAGCAGGGAGGGGACGGCGAACGGCTGTTCGAGGTTGTAGGTGAAGAGCATGCGCGGCTGCAAGGAGCCGTCGTCGGTGGTGATCTTGGCCAGGACGTCCCAGTAGTCGAGCAGCAGGTTCAGCTTTGGCGCTCGGACCGCTTGCAGCGTGACATACGCGAGCGGAAGCAACGAGAACAAGCCGATCACCCAGTGCAACCTGGTTTGCTTGTTTGTCGTGTCCGTCCTGATGGCTTGCATGATGCGGGATCCTAACGGTCGAGTCTCGGGTCGAAACTCGGCCGTAACGCGACGGTGCTGTGCACTGGCTGTAATCGGTGGCAGGATGCGTGCACTCGATCAGTAAGCATTACAAGGAGTGACGACGTGAGCCGTGGAACCAGACTTAAGGCGTTCGCCCTGCTGCCGGCGTTCGCGTTGGCGGGCATGACGATGGCTTGCGGCGCGGGCGGCAACGGCTCCGGCGGCACGAGCCCGTCCACCCCCGCCGCGGCAGGTGGCACCTCCGCCGGTGCGGTCCCGGTCGAGGCGAAGGACGACAAGCTCGCCGCGCTCGTCCCCGACGCGATCAAGTCCGACGGAAAGATCGTGGTCGGCCAGGACCAGAGCTACGCGCCGAACGAGTTCGTCGACAACGGCAAGGCGGTCGGCTTCGACGTCGACCTGGGCACCGCGATCGGGCAGAAGCTCGGGCTGCAGATGGAGTTCCAGAACGCCGACTTCTCCGGCATCATCGCCGGCCTCGCGGCGAGCAAGTACGAGCTCGCGATGTCCTCGTTCACCATCAACAAGGACCGCCTCGCGACCGTCGACATGGTGTCGTACTACAAGGCCGGCAGCTCGATGGCGGTGCTGAAGGGCAACCCGGACAACCTCAGCCTCGACAACCTGTGCGGCAAGACCGTCGCCGTGCAGAAGGGCACCACGCAGGCCGACGACGTCCAGGCGAAGTCCAAGACCTGCACCGACGCCGGCAAGCCCGCGATCGTCGCGTCGCAACTCACCGCGCAGACCGACGTCAACCTGGCGCTGACCGCGAAGCGCGCGCAGGCCATGCTCGCCGACTCGCCGGTCATCGACTACGCGATCACGCAGACCAACGGCGCCCTGCAGGCCGTCGGCGACCCGTACGACAGCGCGCCGTACGGCATTGCGATCAAGAAGGGCCAAGGCACCTACGACCAGGCGGTCCAGGGTGCGGTCCAGGCCCTGATCGACGACGGGACCTTCAAGAAGATCCTCGACAAGTGGAAGCTGAACCCGGTCGGCGTGATCGCCAAGTCGGAGATCAACCCAGCTCCCGCGAGCTGAGAGGACACGTTTCGTGGCTAGCCCTGTCCAGGAGTCTTCCGCGTCGTCGTCGGAGGCCGAACCCATCCGCGCGATCCCGGTGCGCCACTACGGGCGCTGGATCGCGGGGGTGGTCATCCTCTTCGTCGCGTTCATCGTCATCCACAGCGTGGTCACCAACCCCAACCTGGAATGGGGCGTGGTCGGCAGCTACCTGTTCGACGACCGGATCATCCGGGGCCTCGAGAACACGCTGATCCTGACGGCCATCTCGATGGTGATCGGCGTGGTCGGCGGGATCATCATCGCGGTGATGCGGCTTTCGCCGAACCCGCTGGTGTCCGGCGTCGCCGGGATCTACATCTGGCTGTTCCGCGGGACTCCGCTGATCACGCAGCTACTGTTCTGGAACTACCTCGGCGCGGCGTACGGCAGGCTCGGCATCGGCATCCCGTTCGGGCCGACGTTCGCCAGCAGCAGCACCAACGACCTGATCAACCTGTTCACGGCTTCGCTGCTCGGACTCGGGCTCAACGAGGCCGCGTACATGGCGGAGATCGTGCGCGGCGGGATCGCGTCGGTCGACAGCGGCCAGCTCGAAGCGGCGGGCGCGCTCGGGATGAAGCGCACGACAACGTTGCGGCGCATCATCCTGCCGCAGGCCATGCGGGTGATCATCCCGCCGACCGGCAACGAGACGATCGCGATGCTCAAGACGACGTCGCTGGTGGTCGTCATCGGGTACTTCGAGCTGATGGTCGCGGTGCAGCAGATCTACGCGCAGAACTACAAGATCATCCCGCTGCTCATCGTGGCCGCGGTCTGGTACCTGTTCTTCACCTCGATCCTGACGCTGATCCAGATGCAGATCGAAAAGCGCTTCTCGCGTGGTTCCACCTACGCGACGGCGGACAAGCAGAAGTGGGGCTCCCGGATGCTCGGGTTCAGGTTCGGTTCCGCCGGGAGCGGCCGAGGGGCGTCACAATGACCCCGGTCGTTTCCGCGCAGCGGATCTGCAAGTCGTTCGGCAGCCTCGAAGTGCTCAAGGGTATCGATCTCGAGGTGCAGCCGCGCGAGGTCCTGTGCCTGATCGGCCCGTCCGGTTCGGGCAAGTCGACACTGCTCAGGTGCATCAACCACCTGGAGAAGATCAACGCCGGCCGGCTGTACGTCGACGGCGTCCTGGTCGGGTACAAGCAGCGCGGGGACAAGCTGCACGAGCTCAAGGAAAGTGAAGTCGCCTTCCAGCGCAAGGACATCGGCATGGTGTTCCAGCGCTTCAACCTGTTCCCGCACATGACGGCGCTGGAGAACATCATCGAAGCGCCGGTCCAGGTGCGCCGCGAGTCGAAGGCGAAGGCGCGCGAGCGCGGCCGTGAACTGCTCGAACGGGTCGGCCTCGCGGACAAGGAGTCGACGTACCCCGGGCAGCTGTCGGGCGGACAGCAGCAGCGTGTGGCGATCGCGCGGGCGTTGGCGATGGAACCGAAGCTGATGCTGTTCGACGAGCCGACGTCGGCGCTGGACCCGGAGCTCGTCGGCGACGTGCTGGGCGTCATGCGGCAGCTCGCCAAGGACGGCATGACGATGGTCGTGGTCACCCACGAGATGCAGTTCGCCCGTGAGGTCGCGGATACCGTGGCGTTCATGGACGGCGGGGTCATCGTCGAGCAGGGCCCGCCCGCACAGGTGATCGGGGACCCGAAACACGAGCGCACGAAATCGTTCCTGGCGCGGGTGCTGAATCCGAACGAGCGCTGACCCTAAGTTTCCCTCAAGGCCACCTCTGTGGCGTGCGTCGCACCTTAAGGTGAGAGCCCTGAGGGAACTTTCACGAGCAGTCGAGCAGGGGGGCCATCGTGTCGACCACTGATACCGGGCTTCCGCAGCTCGACCCGTTCGCCGGTGTGCCGGACAGGCGCTACGAGCTCAGGGCGTCCGACCTGCTCCGGCCGTTGATCGAGCCGGACTCCAGCGGGCTGCGGCGCTGGCGCAAGCAGGCGACGAACGCGCCGATCGTGCTGGTCGAGGACGCCTACATCACCGGGACGCTCGATCTGCGCGCGGCCGATCTCGACTACCTTTTCCGCTTCGAACGCTGCCGCTTCGAGCATTCACCGGACGTGCGCGAGGCGAAGCTGCTGGGCTTGACGTTCCGCAAGTGCTGGTTGCCCGGGTTGAAGGCCCGCAACCTGCGCAGCCGCAACGATGTCCGGCTGATCCGCAGTGTCGTGGAGGTCGACGCCGACAGTTCGGAGATCGAGGATACGACCGTCCAGCGCGGGGACGACCATGAGCGCGGGGTGCCGAACGCCGCGGTGAACCTGACCGACGCGGTGATCGAGGGCTCGATGGTCCTCACCCGCACGGTGATCTCGCATCCGCAGGGCAAGGCGATCCAGGGCGACCGGCTGACGATTTCCGGTGCGCTGCTGGCCTATCGCATGGTCGCGAACGGCGAGGTCCGCCTGCCTGGCCTGCGCACCGGCGGTAACGTCAACTTTTCCGGTGCCACGCTGAGCAATCCGCACGGGTTCGCGTTCAACGGCAACGGGTTGCACATCGGCGGAAGCCTGTTGTGCGAGGTCGACAACTATGGTCCGGCGGCCCAACGTCAGCGGTTTTCCTGTGACGGCATCCTTTTCCTGCCGAGCGCGCGGGTGGACAGCGACATCATCATGCGGGAGGCCAAACTCGGCGTCCAGCAGGACGGCCCGATCGTCGTCGACGCGTGGAAGTCCAACGACCCGTACCTCGACCCTCGGCCCGCGCTCGTCGCCGATCGCCTGCGGGTCGACGGGAATCTCGAGCTCAGCGACGGTTTCCAGGCGCTCGGCACGGTCCGGATGGTCAACGCGCGCGTCGGCGGGTCGCTGCGGCTGGCGAACGCGGAGATCACCGTCGCGCGGCGGGAAAGCACGCCGCACTACGACCGCGCGCTGCATCTCGACGGCAGTGAGATCAGCGGCGACGTCGAAGCGACCAGCCTGCGCGTGCCGATCGGCCAGTTGCGACTGTCCGATGTCACCATCGGCGGGAACCTGCTGGCGTGGAACGCGATCTTCAGCCATCCCGGCCGGGACGTGGTTTCCGCGCGGCGCACGAAGATCGCGGGGAACCTGCAGCTCACCGACGCGACCATCGAAGGCACGCTGCGGCTGCAGGGCGTCGAGGTCGGCGGCAGCGTGAACCTCTACGGCACGATGGTGACCGCGCCCGGAATGCGGGACGCCAGCAGCTTTTCCCTCGACGTCCGCACCGCGCGGATCGGCCGGGACCTGGTGCTCACCGAGAACAAGGGCCGCCCGTTCCAGGCGCAGGGCGGAGTCAACCTCGACGGCGCGACCATCGCCCGGCGCGTCGACCTGCGGGGTGCGGTGCTCGGTTCGCACCCGCGCGACGGAATCGCGCTCGACGCGAGTGATGTTCGTGCCGACGAGTTCCTGCTGACACCGGCCGTGCCACCGGTCGGCCGGCTGGGGTTGCGTCGTGCCCGCTGCGGCACGCTCGACGACAACGAGGCATTCTGGGCGTCGACAGGCGGGATCGAACTCGAGGACTTCCGTTACGACGCCTTGAAAGTCGCCATCAAGCTCGACGACGACAAGTCGCTCGACCGGCGGATCGTGTTGCTGCGCAAGGCGATGGACGGCTACCGACCCGGACCGTACGACCAGCTCGCGTCGACGATGAGGGCGAGCGGAAACGAAGAGCACGCGTCCACGGTCCTGTTGAAGAAGCAGCAGTTCCGCTATGAGGCGTTGGCGCAGGGCTTCAAGATCTTCGGGCCGGGTGTCCGGCTGTGGAGCTGGCTGCAGCGCTCGATGGTCGGCTACGGCTACCGCCCAGTGCGTGCGCTGGGCTGGCTGCTGGCGCTGCTGGTGTTCGGCAGCATCTGGTTCGCCCTCGGCACGGACGTCTGCGTGCACGACACGGTGAAGTACGCCGTGAGTGGGCCGCGGTGCCTGGTGAACAACCAGGACACCGGCATGCAGTGGAACCCGGTGATCTACACCGCCGACCTGCTGGTGCCCATCGTGGACTTCGGCAACAAGACGCGCTGGTACATGGCCGGCGTCGACAACTGGGTGGCCGCGGGCATCACGTCCATGGGCTGGATCCTGGCCACCACCACCGCCGCCGGCGTCAGCAACATGCTCCGCCGCAACTCGTGAACTTTGTCCCCCGAAAGCCCGACAGAACCCGCCAGAACCCACCCGTGAGGGTGGGATCCGGCTCCCACAGGCTGGTTGGACGGAACACCGCGCGACCGTATGTAGTTGACTCACGGTGTGACTTCCGTAAGACCCCAAGCGCGCGTACGCGCCCCCGAGTTGGCAGGCGACGTCTGGCTCAACACCGGCGGCCAGTCGATCAAGCTCGCTGACCTGCGAGGACGCATCGTCCTGCTGGATTTCTGGACCAGCGGCTGCGTGAACTGCCTGCACGTGATCGACGAACTGCGGCCGCTGGAGGCCGAGTTCGAAGGCGTGCTCGTCACCATCGGTGTGCATTCGCCCAAGTTCCTGCACGAGGGCGAGGTCGCGGCGATCGAGGCCGCGGTCCGGCGCTACGAGGTGCACCACCCGGTCCTCAACGACCCGGAAATGACCACCTGGTCGCAGTACGCCGTCAAGGCATGGCCGACGCTGGTGATCGTCGACCCCGAGGGTTACGTCGTCCACGTCGCCGCTGGCGAGGGGCACGTCGAGGCGCTGCGCCGGGTCATCGCGGACCTCGTCGAGAAGCACGATGCCAAGGGAACGTTGCGCCGCGGCGGAAGCCCGTATGTGCCTGCGGAGGAGAAGCAGAACGAGCTCCGCTTCCCGAGCAAGGCCGTTACGACCGTCGAAGGACGCGTACTGGTCGCCGACACCGGAAACCACTCCGTCGTCGAGTTCGCGTCGGACGGCGAGACCGTCATCCGCCGCTTCGGCAGCGGAGAACGCGGAGCCGTCGACGGCGCTTTCGACCGTGCGAGCTTCACTGAGCCCGCCGGGATCGCGGTGCTGCCCTCCGACGTCGCCGAGCGCGTCGGCTACCACGTCGTCGTCGCGGACATCGCCGGTCACCTGTTGCGCGGCATCGACCTCAACACCGGCGAGGTGTCCACGGTCGCGGGCACGTCGAAGCAGTGGCGCAACGGCCTGTCCAGCGGCAAAGCACTCGACGTCGACCTCAGCAGCCCGTGGGACGTCACGTGGTGGGCACCCGCGGGCGGGGTGGTCGTGGCGATGGCCGGCAACCACACGCTGAGCGTGTTCGACCCGCTGACCGGCGGCATCGAACGCTTCGCCGGCACGACCGTCGAGGGGCTGCGTGACGGGCCGGTGTCCGAAGCGCATTTCGCGCAGACGTCCGGGCTCGCCGCGACGGACGACAAGCTGTGGCTGGCTGACGCCGAGACTTCGGCATTGCGCTGGATCGAAGCGGACGGGGACGGCGACTTCGCCGTGCACACCGCGGTCGGCATCGACCTCTTCTCGTTCGGCCATATCGACGGGCCGGCCGCCGATGCGCTGCTCCAGCACCCGCTCGGCCTCGCCGTCCTCCCCGGTGGCACGATCGCGATCGCGGACACCTACAACGGCGCGATCCGCCGCTACGACCCGCTCCTCCAGGTCGTTTCGACGATCGCCACCGGGCTGTCCGAGCCGTCCGGGCTCCTCGTGCACGAGGGCGAGCTCATCGCGGTCGAGTCCGCGGGGCACCGGCTGACCCGGATCGGCGAAGGCGATTCGACCAGCGTTGCCGGTGCCGCCCATGCCGTCCGGCGGCCGCCGACCATCCTCGCGCCCGGTGAGCTCGACCTGAGCGTCGTCTTCACCCCGCCTCCCGGCGAGAAGTTCGACGACCGCTACGGCCCGTCGACGCGGTTGGAGGTCAGCGCGTCCCCGCCGGAACTGCTGGTCGACGGCACCGGGGTGGGCACCGACCTCACCCGGAAGATCCGGTTCGCCGAGGGGTTCACCGAGGGCGTACTGCAGGTCGTCGCGCAGGCGGCGAGCTGCGACGACGGTTCCGAACACCCCGTCTGCCGCGTGACCCGCCAGGATTGGGGCGTTCCGGTACGCCTTTCGGCCGAGGGCGAGCACGTACTTTCCCTCATGATGGGGGGCGCTCCGGAGGGTTCTGCTCAGTACCATGGGCAGGTGGCCGGGGGCATCGGAAATGGGCGCGGCCGCACCGGTCTCTACCAGTAGCGGGACGCGGAGGGCAGCAGTGCGGGAGCATCTCGACGGGCTGAACCCGGACGCCGACACCGAAACCTTCGGCGCGCCCACGTCGTATACCGACGTCATCCCGGAAGCCCCGATGCTCACCGGGTACGGCGAACCTGCCTATGGCGGACCCGGTTTTGACGAGCCCGGTTTTGACGAGCCACTGCCGGACGGCCTGGCGCTGGTCGACGAGCTGTTCGCGGCCGACGACGAGCCGTTCACCGAGTTCGTGCCCGTCACGCGGCTGCGCCGGGGTTTCGCCAGGGCGTTGATGATCACCGGCGGGGCGCTCGGCGCCCTCCTGCTGCTCTACGCCGCGGACATGGTCATCAGCGCGGACAAGGTGCCGCGCGGGGTGACGGTCGCCGGCATCGACGTCGGCGGCCTGACTCGCCAGGACGCCGAAGCCAAGCTGCGCCAGCAGCTGGAACCGCGGCTGACGCAGCCGGTCGCGATCCATGCCGGTGACGTCCAGGCGCGGTTGAACCCCACGACGTCCGGCCTCGGTCTCGACTGGCCTGCCACCCTCGACCAGGCCGGGCACCAGTCGCTCAACCCGATCGAGCGGGTTACGTCGTTCTTCACCAGCCACGAGGTCGGCGTGGTCACCTCGACCTCGCCGAACGTGCTCACCCAGGCCGTCAAGACGTTGGCGGACACGCAGCTCGACCACCAGTCCGCCGAGGGCAACATCGCATTCCGCGCGCTGCCGGGTGACGGGCTGGTGCGGCCGTACGCCGTCGAGCCCCGGCAGGGGCAGGTGCTGCAGGACGTCGGCGCCGCCGTCCAAGCGCTCACCGCGGGCTGGCTCAGCTCCGGCGGGGTCACGCTCCGGCTGAGCATCACCCCGGTCAAGGCCACCTCCGCGGGGGTGCAGAGCGCGCTCGACGACATCGTCGCGCCCGCTGTCGCGGGCCCGGTCACGTTGCACGGCAAGGGCAAGGACACGGTGCTGAAACCGGCCGCCATCGCCGACTCGTTCCAGTTCGCGCCGCAGGACGATGGCCAGCTCCAGGTGCGGATCGACCAGCAGAAGCTGCAGCTCGCGGTGCAGCAGGACCTGAACCCCACCGAACTGCCGAGCAAGGACGCGCAGATCGTGTTCACCGGCGGCCAGCCGACCGTGCAGCCGTCCGTCGACGCCCGGAAAATCAACTGGCCCAACACTTTCCTGCCGCTCGTCGACGTGCTCAAGAAGTCGTCCGGCCGGGATCTGAACGTCGCCTACGACGCGACCAAGCCCAGCGTCACGACGGAGGCGGCGAACGCGCTCGGCATCAAGGAGGTCGTCGGCGAGTACACCGCGACCGGGCTTTCCGGTGACGCCGAGACGAACAACAGCACGTTGGCCGCGGCGGTGTCGGGCGCGATCGTGAAACCCGGCGGCACCTTCAGCCTCGACGCGCGGTCAGGCGCGTTCAGCGAGGCGCAGGGGTACGTGCCGGCGCCGCTCTACGAGGACGGCTCCGGCCCGACCCTGATCGGCGGCGGGATTTCCGCGCTCGCCAGCGCGCTGTACAACGCCGAGTACCTCGCCGGACTGAAGGACGTCGACCACGCCGAGCACGCCTACTACCTCGACCGCTATCCCGTCGCGCGCGACGCGAAGGCGATGGAAAGCTCCGGAACACCCGTCGACCTGAAGTTCCTCGACGACGCGCCGACCGGCGTCGCGCTCGAGGCGTCGGTGTCGGGCGGCTCGGTGACGGTCAAGATCTGGGGCACGCGGCGGTTCCAGGTGGCCAGCCTCAGCGGCGGCGAGTCGAACCTGATCTCCCCGACGGTCCAGTTCGAGTCGGGTCCGACGTGCGTGCCGTCGGACGGTGCCTGGGGCTTCAGCACGTCCGACCAGCGTGTCCTGTCGGACTTGGGCGGCACCGAAGTCCGCCGCGAGACCCACTCCGCCACCTACGCCCCCAAACCCATCACCCTCTGCGCCTAACCCCCGCCGGACGACCGCAACTCGCCGTCGAGTTGCGAGGGGCGGGCGGGCACTTTTGTGGTTCTTCGGTCGTATGTGTGGGTGCTGGTTGCTGTGGACTGGCTGCGTTTTACCGCACCAAGGGCCGGGACGGTGTACGGCGAATGCCGGTGTCCGGAGCTGGGTGTGGGACTCGTCTGTCTGAGTGTGGGACTCGCCCTCTCTGAACGTGGGACTCGCACAGCACATCGGCGAGTCCCACACTCCGGCCCGGCGAGTCCCACGTTCAGGCCGACGAGTCCCACACTCCGGCCCGGCGAGTCCCACGTTCAGGCCGACGAGTCCCACATTCACCGACAGCCGACCACACCCCCTGACCTCAAGAACCTCACCAGCCACACCGACACCACCCAGCCACCCCAACCGACCTTCAGAATCCCTTCCCCCACACCACCCGTCCCTGCCGCGGTAAAACGGAGCCAGTCCACATCACCCGGCACCCACTGAGGCGTCGCGGACCCACACATACGACACAAGA
>NZ_JAODNM010000116.1 GCF_025464955.1 Amycolatopsis sp.
GGCCATAGAGACTCGTAAGCGTTGCGGCCGGTTAGAACCGGCCGCAACGCTCACGAGCCCACTGCGGTTGCCGAACCTCCTACGGGTTGTTGACGATGGTGAAGGTGGACGTCGTGTTCTTGACGTCCAGGGCGTTGTCGCTCATCTTCAGGTTGTTGAAGGTGACCGTGCCGACAGCCGGGCCTTGACCCGCTTCCGGCAGCTCGTTGGCCCAGAGCCCGAACCCGGACTTCGCGTCGAAAGCGTCACCGCTCTTGTGCGCGCCCGTGATCGTGATGTTGGTGAAGATGGTGTCCTTGATCGGGAACAGCGGCTGCCCGCCGACATAGTCGGTCTGGAACATGACCCCGCTGTACGTCGGATCGGTGATGTCCACATCGGACACCCGGATCCCCTGGAACACCTTCGAAGCGGAGAACACCCAGATACCGGGGAACGTCTGGCCGCCCCAGAAATGGCCGCCCGCCCGGACTATCGAGATGTTCTGCAGGTTCGTCGGATCGGTCCCGAACCCGTTCATCGGATAGCCGAAGTCGAGCGAACTGATGGTGATACCGGCGTAGACCAACGTGTCCGCGATGTAGATGTTGCGGAAGGTGTTCGTGAAACCGCCGTACACCGCGACCCCGGCAGCGCGCCAGGTGAGCAGGGACGTCAGGTTCTCGAACACGTTGTTCTTCTCGTCGGCACCACCGGCGTCGATCGCGGAGAACAACGCGAAGCTGTCGTCCCCGGTCGCCCGGGATTCGTCGTTGACGACGTGGTTGTCCGTGCTTCCGTTGGTCATGTTGATGCCGTCGGCGAACGTGTCACGGATCCGGGAGTTCGAGATCGTGACGAAGTCCGTGTTGGCACCCCAGTACATGCAGATCATGTGCTCGGTCCAGATGTTGTCGATCGTCATGTTCGAGACGTTCGAGAAGTTGAACACCTTGCCCGGACCGTCGATGCGGGACGTGTAGTTACCGAAGACGGCGAAGTTCGCGAACGTCGATCCGTTCGCGGTCGACTGGGAGTCGAAGCCGACGTCGGTGTTGTCCTGCGTCGTGGGAGCGAAGAACCTGGTGAACCAGGGGCCCGCGCCGATGACCTTGGTCGCCTTTCCGTAGACGTTGAACTTGCCGGTGATCTGGTAGTCACCGGCGGGCAGGTAGACGCCGACCAGCGTGGAGTCCTGACGCACCTTGTCGAGCGCGGCCTGGACATCCTGCTGGCCGAACCCGGCGGGCACCGCGTACTTCGTCGGGTCCGGGTTGGCGATCTGCGTGACCTGTTCGAGGCTGACGAAGTCGATCGCGTAGTTCGTCGTGTTGGCGGCGTCCTTCTGCAGCTTGATCTTGCTGCCTGCCGGGACGGTGGTCCCGAGCATCAGGTTCGCCTCGTCGTAGATGTGCCTCGGCCCGCCGGCACTCGGCGAGTTGCCGGGACCGGTTTCCGCGCCGTAGAGCCACGAGTACTTCGAGGTGAGGTTGATGGGCTTGAGCAGCGTGCCGTTGACGTAGACGTCGAGGCTCGCGTTGATCCCGTCGCCACCCGCGGCGTCGGGGATGGAGAACCGCGTGACCAGCGTGTTGGTGCTGGCCCTGGTGGTGAACTCGACCGAGGATCCGGTGCTGTTCAGGGTGACGGCCTTACGACCGGACGCCTCACCCGCGAGGTCACCGATTGTCCGGTTGGGACCGACGACGGACGCGCCACCGGCGAGTACCCCGTCTTCGGCTTCGTAGTTGTCGTACGGCATGTTCGCGCCGCGACCGACGAACAGCGACTGGGAGCTGGTGTTGTTGGCCTGCTTGACCGGCAACTCGTTGGCATCGGTCGCGATCACGGTCTTGACGGTGTACTTGCCGTTGACCGCGGTCCACGAGCCGAGGTTGACCGGCGCCGCCGTTTCACCCGACGCGATGACCCCGGCGAAGGCCCCGGTCAGTGTCTTGACCACCGCACCCGACGTCGCGTCGGTGACGGTGAGCGTGACGTTGTGGGCGCCGGACGCGGAAGCGACGGTGCCCTGGTTCTTGATCGACACCGAGAACGCCACGGCGTTGCCCGCGGACGGGTTGCCCGGGGTCCAGCCTGAAGGGGAGGCGATCAGGTCGGAGCTGGCCACTGGGGCGACGACCAGCGGTGTCGGGCTGGTGAAGCTGTTGTTGTCGTCGTGCTGCTCGATGACGGTGTTCGCCTCGTCGACCTTGGCACTGAACGCGTAGCTGCCCGCGTCACGCGGACCGACGTTCGCCGAAACCGTGCTGGACGCACCGGCCGCCAAGCCGCCGACGTTCGCCGTGCCGGCCAGCTTCGTGCCGAGGTAGAAGTTGACGTTCGTCGGGCCGGACGCGGCCGTCCCGATGTTCTTGACCGTCGAGGACAAGGTCAGGGCGTCGGTCTCCACGGGCGAACCCGGCGAGGACGTCAGGCCCGAGATGGTCAGGTCCGGGTTCGGTGCCGGGACTCCGTTGACCGCGAACTCGGCGACCTGGCCGCCGCCCGCACCGGAGTTGGTGGTGAACCTGAGCTGGACGTCGGCGACACGGCCGGTGACCGGGATGGTCACCGTGTTGCCGCTGGCCGGGTTGAATGTGTAGACCGCCGGGGCGAGCAGGCTGGTGAACGCCGTCGAGCTCTGTTCGCGCCCGAGTACCTCGATGGTCTGCGTCCGGGTGGACCACGCGCCGTCGGGGTTGAGCTTGAGCACCACGTTGCTGACGTCGGCGTTCGCGCCCAGCGCCACGGTCAGCGTGCCCGGGTTGGAGCTCGCCTCCCAGTAGGTCGCCACGTTGCCGTCGTTCGCGTTGGCGGCGACGAAGTTGAGCACCGTGGACGACGCGGTGATCGGCTTGCCGACCGCCAGGTTCGTGCCGCCGCCGGTGCCGCTGCCCGCGCGGGTGACGGTGTTGCTGGCGCCCGAGGTGTTGCCGGCCGCGTCCTTGGCCTTGACGGCGTAGGAGACCGTCGTTGTGTCGGACTGGCTGTCGGTGTAGGTCAACACGTTCCCGGCAACGCTGCCCACCAGCGCGCTGTTGGCGTAGACGTCGTATCCCGTCACGCCGACGTTGTCCGTCGACGCGCCCCAGACCAGCTTGATCTGGCCCGAAGCCGGCAGCGTGTACGCCAGGTTCGACGGCGCTGTCGGCGCCTGCGTGTCACCGGTCGAGCCGGTGCGGGTGACGGTGTTGCTGTTCGCCGAGACGTTGCCCGCGGCGTCCTTCGCCCTTACATAGTAGGAAACCGTCGCGCTCGCGGACTGGTTGTCGGTGTAGGTCAACACGTTCCCGGCGACACTGGTCACCAGGGTGTTGTTGGCGTAGACGTCGTATCCCGTGACGCCCACGTTGTCCGTCGCCGCGGCCCAGGTCAGCTTGACCTGGCCGGTCGTCGGCTGGGTGAACGCGAGGCTGGTCGGCGCCGTCGGGGCCTGCGTGTCCCCGGTGCTCGGGCCGTAGACCTCGAACTCCGACACCTGTCCGGCGGGCCAGCCGGTGTTGGCGGTGATGTTCAGCCGCACGTACCGGGTGGTGGTCGCGTTGAAGTTGATCGTCACCGCGTTGCCGCTGGCCGGGTTGAACGAGTACCCGGCCGACGCGACGATGTCGGAGAACGCACTCCCGTTCGTGCTTCCCTGCACCGCGAGGGTCTGCGACCTGGTCGCCCAGTCCGTCGACGGCGGCAGCTTCAGCACGAGCTGGTTGACGCTCACCGACGCGCCGAGGTCGACCTGCAGCCACTGCGGGAACGAGTTGTTGGCGCTCTCCCAGTAGCTGCTCTGGTTGCCGTCGTTGGCGTTGCCGGCCGGGAAGCCCGACTGCGTGGTGCTCGACGTCAACGTCTTGCCCTGCGCCAGGTTCGTCGTCGCAGCGGGCGTCGCGGCGACCTCGACCTCGGACAGCTGCGCGTCCTGGCTCGCGGTGTTGGCGGTGATGTTCACCCTGAGGAACCGGGTGACCGTGGCCGGGAACGGAATCTTCACCGTGTTGCCCGAAGACGGTTCGAAGGTGTGCGCGCCGGACACGACCACGGTGTCGAACGTGGTCCCGTCACTGCTTCCCTGTATTGCCAGCGTTTGTGTGCGGGACGTCCAGCCGGCCGGGACCTTCAGTGTGACCTCGTCGACGCTGCGCACGGTGCCCAGGTCCACCTGTGCCCACTGCGGGAAGGTCTTGCCCGCGCTCTCCCAGAAGGTGTTCTGGTCGCCGTCGTTGATCTTCGACGCGGTCTGGGCGCCGTCGACGCTGCTGGCCGCGGCCACCGCGCCCTTGGCCAGGTTCGGTGCGGCGTCGGCCGTGGTCGGCACGACTTGAACGGCGAACAGGAACAGACCTGCCGCGAGCGCCGTGGTGGTTAACCGCGACGTCAGACGCTTCGCTCTCATGGATTCCTCACTCATCTTCTTTGACAAGGGGTGGAGAAGGAGCTGTGACAAGGGGGTACGACAAGACCCCGATTCGGCGAAGGGCAGGCCGAAGCGGTAACGGAGGCAGAGGTTCAGCTGAAGCAGGGGGACGTCGGGAGGAGGGGACACGGTGGGGACGACTACCCGAATTTACGGGCAGATGTTCGGGATTTCCACAACTCTGCACATATCTTGCACTGCGAGGTCCAAGGGTTACAGACACGCCAGATCAAGTCAACGGTTAAGTCCGATTCGCGCTCGTACGGCAACTACCCGTACGCGCGCGAGCCGCACTCGGGCGCTCACGAAGTGCACGCCCACGCAGGTACGGTCTGTGAACCAGCCCAGCACGAACAGGGAGGACGGGACTTGACGCCGGAGGTCGAAGCGGCGGTCACCGCGGCCTTTCGAGAGGAATGGGGCCGGGTCGTGGCCACCTTGATCAAGGTGACCGGCGACTGGGACCTCGCCGAGGAATGCGCGCAGGAGGCTTTCGCATTGGCACTGCGGTCCTGGCCGCGCGACGGTGTCCCGCGGCGGCCCGGGGCCTGGCTCACCACCGCGGCCCGCAACCGCGCGACCGACCGGATCCGCAGGGCGGCCGTGGGCGCCGCCAAGCTCAGGGAGGTCGCGATGGCGACCGTCGAGGACGAACCGGACTCGGCCGAGAGCGCGATTCCGGACGACCGGCTGCGGCTGATCTTCACCTGCTGCCACCCGGCGCTGTCGTTCGAGGCGCGGGTCGCACTGACCCTGCGCACGCTCGTCGGCCTGACCACCGCGGAGATCGCCGGCGCATTCCTCGTCGAAGAGCAGACGATGACCAAACGCTTGGTGCGCGCCAAGCAAAAGATCAAGAACGCCGGTATCCCCTATCGTGTCCCGCCGGCCCACCTGCTGCCCGATCGGACAGCCGCCGTGCTGGCCGTGTTGTACCTGCTGTTCAACGAGGGCTACGCGGCAAGCGGCGGAACCGAACTTGTGCGCCAGGAGCTCAGCGGGGAAGCCATCCGGCTGACGCGGGTTCTCGATCGGCTCATGCCCGCCGAACCCGAGATTCAGGGCCTGCTCGCGCTCATGCTCCTCCAGGACGCGAGGCGCGACGCCCGGGTCGACAAGGAAGGCACGCTCGTCACTTTGGAGCAGCAAGACCGTTCACGATGGGACGCCGGACAGATCGCCGAAGGCGTCGAATTACTTGAATCGGCTTTGCGGCATGGCCGGGCCGGCGCGTACCAGGTTCAGGCCGCGATCGCCGCCTGCCACGCCACCGCCGTCACCGCGGCGGAAACCGACTGGGTTCAGATCGCCACACTTTACCGTCGGCTGACCGAACTGGTTCCTTCTCCGGTGGTCGAACTCAACCGGACTGTCGCCGTCGCCATGGCCGACGGACCAGTCGCGGGATTGGTTCTGCTCGACGCGCTCGAAGCGTCCGGGAAACTGGCGAACTATCATTTACTACCGGCCACACGGGCCGACCTGCTCCGCCGGAGCGGCCAAATGGCCGAAGCGGCCGCCGCTTATACCGAAGCTCTGGCACTGGCCGGCACAGACGCCGAACGCCGCTATCTCACGCGGCGGCTGGCCGAGACCACCACGCAACACTAAGTTCTACTGACCGGACATCGCCCGCCCTACGCGGCGATTCCCACAATTCGGGAATCGCCGCGGGCGGCACGGTCGGCGTCGAAACTACGACCGAGCGTGACAATCACGCGGAAGCAGACGCCTTTTTGCGGGTCGCGCGTTTGCGGGTCGCCTTCACCGGCTCCGGGGCGACGGGCTCGGCCTGAGCCAGCTCGTAAGCCTCGGAAATCTCCTTCGAAACGCGGCCGCGGTCCGAAATCGAGTAACCGTTGGCACGCGCCCAGTCACGAATCTGCCGGGCGTTGTCGTTGGCCGGGGCGGAAGACTCGCCGGCGGCCTGACGGATCTTGCGGCCGCCGGTGCGACGCGCGGCGGCGACGAACCTGGCCAGCTCATCGCGAAGGTGGCTCGCGTTCTCGTCTGACAGGTCGATGTCGTAGGAAACCCCGTCGAGACCGAACGGCACGGTTTGCGTGGCAGCCCCGCCGTCGAGGTCGTCAACGATCTCTACATGTACTTTCTGAGCCATATCGTTTCTTCCTCTGACTTGCGTGAAGAACCCTCTCGGCGTTCCGAGCACCACGAACAATAGCCGTAAGGGCGAACCTCGCGCACGGGACACTCCACGAAGGACCGCAAACCGATATCGAACGACAGCGCCCCCTGGTTCGAATCAATCGAACCAGGGGGCACGCCGGCTAATACGCGAGGTGGTACAGCTCACCCCAGTTCGGCGGCTTGGGCGTCGGCGAGGGCGCGTTCGGCGTCGACGTCGATACCCCGGCAGAGCCACCAATAGAGGACCGCGGCCACCGGCAGGCCGATGAACATCGAGATGTCGGCGCCGCCCATGGCGTGGGCGGCGAACCCGACGAACAACGTCCCGGCGGAGAAGAACGGGACCATCACCGCGAAACCCACGAAGTATGCGATGATTCCCTGCCTGCCCCAGCGGCCGTAGATGCCGGCGGGTTTGAAGATCTCGGCGATCGCGTAGTGGCCTTTCCGCACGATGAAGTAGTCGGTGAGGTTGATGGCCGTCCATGGGATGAAGAAGTAGAGCACCAGCAGCAGGAAATTATTGAAGTTGCCGAGGAAGTTCGCCGATGCGACGTTGGCGAACACCAGCGACAGCGCGGCGGTCACGCCGATCGTGACGATCCGGGTGAGCAGGGTCGGCCGTACCCGGCGGATACTGTCGATCGAGGAGATCAGCGTCAGCGACCCGCCGTACATGTTCAACGCCGTCACCGAGACCAGGCCGAGCGCCGCGACGAACAACGCGATGCTGCCGAAACCGCCGAACAGCTTGTCCGCGGTTTCCTTGATCGACCCGATGGTTTCGAAGTTCTCCCCGGCCGCGGCGGCGATAAAGGAACCGAGGAACATGACCCACACCCCGCCGAGCGCGCTGCCCCAGAACGTCCATCGGAAGGTGCGGCGCACGGTGACGTCCGGCGGAAGGTAGCGCGAATAGTCCGAAACGTAAATAGCCCAGGAGATCTGATACCCCGCCGCAACCCCCAGCTGGCCGAGGAACGGCACGGCCTTGAACTGCCCGAGGTCGTAGGAGCCGGCGGGGACGCTGAGTTTCGTCAGCGCGGCGATGGTCAGCAGGAGCAGCATCGCGATGGTGAGGTAGGCCAGATAGCGCTCGAACCGATGGATCAGGGAATAGCCGAACAACGCGATGACCACCGCGATGACGGTCACGATCCAGAACCAGAGCTTCTCCGAACCGTGGTGCACCGCGGCCGAAGTCGCCTGGCCGGCGAGCACGGTATTGAACACGTTGAAACCGGCGTACTGCACGTAAGCGAAGAACCAGACCAGCAGTGCGCCCCGGTAACCGAACTGTGGACGCGACTGGATCATCTGCGGCAGGCCCAGTTGCGGGCCTTGTGCCGAATGGGCCGCCATGAACAGCGTGCCCACCAAGGTACCCGCGGCGATGGCGATGAGCGACCAGATCAGGTTTCCACCGGTGGTGATGCTGATCAGCCCGACGGCGAGTGTCGCGATCTGGGCGTTGCTCATGAACCACAGCGGCCCGATGTGCCAGATCTTGCCGTGGCGCTCGGCCAACGGCACGTAGTCGATCGACCGGACTTCCAGGCCGCGGCTCTGCCGAGGCGATGTTTCGGTGCTCATGTGCCCTCCCGGTACGTCAGGATCGAAGCAGCATGAGCGACCGGCCGCCGGAGCGCAATGAGTTCTTGACAGCGCGCGCTGACGGCCCGTCCTCGTCGTGGTGGCGCTACCACGACGAGGACGGAGCGCAGGTCAGTAGCCGGGAGCCGGCGTCGGCTTGAAGAAGCGGTATTCGGCCGAGTAAGGAACAGCGACCTGAGCACCGATCGTGCAGCTACCGCTGGGAGCGACACCACCCTGGGTGGCCAACCGCTGAACGAAGTCGACCGAACCCAGCAGACCCGTTCCCCGGTTGGCCGTGGACTTGAGCAGCAGTTCCGGTATCGCGTTGGTCCGGGGCACACTGGCGACGACGGCGCCCTGCACCGCGCTCCCGTCGGCCGGCGAAATCCACTGTGGACCCCTGGTGTGCAGAAGCAGGGCGTTTCCGGAACGCAGGACCGCGGCCGGCTCGAGCAATGTCCAGCTTCCAGTCGTGCAGGTGTAGACCTGGGAACCGGTTTCGACCCACATGTCCGCGACCCGCGTTTGCCCGGGCGGCACGTCCACCGGGCTGGTCGTGGCCGAGGGGGTGGTTTCATTATGGGTAAGGGCCAGGCCGGTCGCCGGCTGAGCCGAACCGGATTGTGCCAGCAGAATGTCGACGGCGGCGATTGCCGCGGCCATGGCCAAGGTGGTTGCTGCGATGGTGAGTTTGCGCATGGAAAACTCCCTAGGACGTGCGTCGGATGACGCTTCCTTCCCGGACATCAGTGACACGAAGTGCGGCTCCGCGCAGTTCATCTTTGATCAAGATGTGACTCGGCCAACAGCCAAGCGACGCGAAGTCCCAGCCATCGGTTACGCCTGCCGCCACGGCTTCGTCCGCAGCGGGCGGTAGCCCCCGCGGGTAAGGTGCCTTTCATGGCTGCGATCGAACCGTCCGTCCCACCGAGCGGCACGGGCTGCGTCGACTGCGACGCCGCCGGCGGCTGGTGGTTCCACCTCCGCCGCTGCACGCAATGCGGGCACATCGGGTGTTGCGACAGCTCTCCCGCCCAGCACGCCAGCGCGCATGTCAAGGCGACCGGGCACCCCATCGTCACCAGCTTCGAACCGGGGGAAGACTGGTTCTGGAGCTACCCGGACGAAGCCTTCTACGACGGCCCGGAACTCGCGGCGCCGACCCATCACCCGCACGACCAGGCGGTTCCCGGCCCGGCGGAGCGAGTGCCTGCCAACTGGCAGACTCTGCTCAACTAACGGCTCTGCTCAACTAACGGCTCTGCTCAACCAGTGCGGCTCTGCGCGACCAAAGCCCAGGCGAGGCAACCGAAGGCGGCCGTAGACGTCAACGCGCGGACGACGTTCCAGCCGACCCAAGTCGCCTCGAACCGCGCGCGCACGGCTGCGAGGTCGGTGTTCCCGGCTGCCTCGAGTTCGTTGTTGAGCGGGACGTTGATCGCGGCCGTGATGATGAACATCGCCAGGTAGAGAACAAAAGCCGCGATGATCCACGGCAGGACCCCGTGACTGTCGGCGAGCAGGGTGAATACGCCCGCCAACGCCGTCAGCAGTAGCGCGCCGAGGAAGCAGATCAGGAACCAGGGGTTGAGGATCGCGACGTTGATCCGTTGCATGGCGACGACGAACGTCCGGTCATCGGCCTGGTTGAGCGCGGGCATGACCGCAATCGCGAAGGTGTAGAACAGGCCCGCGATCAGCCCGGTGGCGATGACCGCGAGGAGAAGCACGGCTGTGCGCGTCAATGTCATGCGGTTCAGTCAAGCCGCCGAAGGTGAGACGGTCCATGATCGAGAGACTCGTTTCCATGTTCATCCGTCTAAACTGACCGAGTGGACGCACTGACCGGCCTCCTCGACGGCCCGAGAGCCCGCGGCGCTTTCCTGCTCCGCTCGATCATGGATCCGCCGTGGTCGCTGCGGATCCATGACGAGGCGCCGTTGACCGTGATGGCCGTGCTGCGCGGCGAAGCGTGGGTCGTGCCCGACGCGGGTGACGCCGTCCGGATGGGGGCCGGTGACGTGGCGATCGTCCGCGGCCCCGAGCCATACACCGTCGCGGACGACCCGGCCACCGTCCCGCAGATCGTGATCCACCTCGGGCAGCACTGCGCCACCCCGGACGGGGAGCCCCTGGAGCAGGCGATGGACCTCGGTGTCCGCACCTGGGGGCGCCGCGCGGACGGCTCGACGAGCCTGCTGACCGGCACCTACCAGTTCACCGGGGAGATCAGCCGCCGGTTGCTCGGGGCGCTGCCACCACTGGTCGTACTCCGCGACGACGAGTGGGATTGCCCGCTGATCCCGTTGCTGGGCAACGAAATCGTCAAAGACGAGCCGGGGCAGGAGGCCGTTCTCGACCGCCTGCTCGACCTGCTGCTCATCGCGGTCCTGCGGACCTGGTTCGCCGCGCAGCGCGCCGAAGGTCCCGCGTGGTACCGCGCGCACGGCGATCCGGTGGTCGGCCTGGCGGTGCGTCTTCTTCAGAACAACCCGGCCCATCCCTGGACCGTCACGAAGCTGGCCGCCGAAACGGGTGTCTCCCGCGCGGCGCTGGCCCGCCGCTTCACCGAGCTGATCGGCGAGCCACCGATGGCGTTCCTCACCGGCTGGCGCCTGACCCTGGCCGCCGACCTGCTGGCCGAACCCGACACCACAATCGGCGCAGTCGCCCGCCAGGTCGGCTACGGGAGCCCCTTCGCGCTCAGCGCCGCGTTCAAACGCGTTCGCGGCGTGAGCCCTCAGGAGCACCGCGAAACCCGTGCTCAGCGCGCGTAATGCAGATGGACGACGGAATCGAACCTCGTCGACTTGACGAGCTTCAGCTGCGTCCGGTCGTCGAGCACGGGGAACAACCGCCGTCCACCGCCGAGCACGACGGGGTGCACGAAGAGCCGGTACTCGTCGATCAGCCCGAGTCGAAGGAACTCCGCGGCCATGTCGACCCCACCGAAGAGCGCGGCCGTCTTGCCGTCGACCTTCAGCTTCGCGACCTCGTCAACGATTCCGTCCGACACCACGCGGGTGTTCCAGTCGGCCTTGTCCAGGGTCTTCGAGAACACGAGCTTCGGCATCGGGACCCACAGCTTGCCGAACTGGATCGAACCGTCGGTGCTGGACGGAATCTGCTCGACGATCGGCCAGTACGAGGCCATCATCTCGTAGATCTTGCGCCCGTACAGGAAGGCGTCCATCCCGCCCAGCTCGTCGACGAAGTGCTGCTGCAGCTCGGGCGTGATGACCGGCCAGTCGAACGAGCCGTCCGGCCCTTCGGCGTACCCGTCGAGCGAAACCTGCATCCAGAGAACGATCTTGCCCATTGGCCTTGTCCTTTGTGAGTCGTTTCGTGCCTGATACGAGTAACTCGGAGCGGCGCGGCCATTCTCTACACAGGTGGAGAAGATTTTCGGCGCGGCTGGGTGCGTGGACCCCTCGGGGCCGCCAGCCGAGTGGGATCGCGAGTTCGTAGACGGTCTCGTCGGACTTGGCCGCGCTCGGGTCGGTCAGGAAGATCTGCCGCGGCGGCCCGCCGTCCCGCTCGTTGTGGTCAGCGAACCACTGCCGCCGCGATTCGAACCCCAACGCGGTTTCGATGTCGGCCTTGGTCACGCTGATGCACGCCTCCCGGCCCGGGAACCGCCCGGCCACCTCCTCGAGTTCGGCTGGGACGACCGAGCAGCAGAACTCGACCTGAGCCGTTCTCGCCCACTGGTTCGGGCCGCCGAACCCGTGATCGTCTTCATACCCAGAAGGGTAATGTGCAAGGTGATGAGCCGAGCACGGATGGGACCGTTCGCACGTTGGGTGCTGCTGTGCGCCCTCGCGCTGGGCGTCGTCGCCATGCACCACGTGCCGGATCCCGGTCCGTCGATGACCATGGACCACTCCGTCGTGATGCCGACCGGGGTCATCGCGGACCAGCAACAAGCCCCGTCCGACATGGGCGACATGCTCCACGTGTGCCTGGCTGTGCTCGGCGGCCTCCTTGCCCTCGCACAGACACTGTTCCTCCTCACGTCGATGCCCGAAGTGAGCACAGCCCGGTTCCGTGCCGCACCCGCGGGTATTCCCGCGCGGGCGCCGCCGTGGAGACGGGGACGCGACATCCTGGAATCCGCCTGTGTCCTCCGAGTGTGATCGGGCCGCTGCCGCCGTGCAGTCCCGCCCCTTGACCACTCGATGCTTTGAGGACCCCAGAAAATGTCGAAAACACGCATTCTCGGTTTCATCCTGTCCGCGACCGCCGCGATCAGCCTGCTGGCCGCCTGCTCCGGCGGGAACGACAACCACGCGTCGATGTCCAGCATGTCCACCTCGCCCGCGGCGTCGCCCGGTGCGCACAACACGGCCGACACGACGTTCGCCCAGCAGATGATCCCGCACCACCAGCAGGCGGTGGAAATGGCGAAACTGGTGCCGAGCCGGACCAAGAACCCGAAGGTGATCGCGCTCGCACAACAGATCCAGCAGGCACAGGCGCCCGAAATCCAGCTGATGACGGGCTGGCTCGGCCAGTGGGGCGCCGCCGCACCCATGGCCGGCATGTCGGGGATGCCCGGCATGATGTCCGATGCCGACATGACCAGCCTCGGCAAGGCGACCGACGCCGCATTCGACAAGCAGTGGCTGCAGATGATGCTCAGTCATCACCAGGGCGCCATCGACATGGCGAACACCGAGCTGAAGCAGGGCACCAGTCCCGAAGCAAAACAGCTCGCGCAGCGGATCATCACCGCCCAGCAAGCCGAAATCACCACCATGAACACCCTGCTCGCCTAACCGAACGTGGGACTCGCGCCGCCGAACGTGGGACTCGCGGGCGGGCGCGCGAGTCCCACGTTCAGGGCGGCGAGTTCCACGCCTACTGTGGACCGGGCGGACTAGGGACGGGGACAGATGGGGCGAGGTCGGGAGCCGAAGGGGCGGCAGGCGAAGCCGAAGGGCGCGGCGTCGGCCGGGCCGCAGCCGGGACGGCACGAGGTCCGGTTCGGGACGGCGGAGCTACTGCGTGACCTGGATCGGCCGAATGGCTGGATGCTGTCGGTCGACGACGTCGCCCAGTCCTACGTCGACCTCGACGACCCCACACACCTGGAGTTCGACTACGTCCGCCGGATCGGTGACGTCATCGACTGTCTCCCCGAGCCCGGCGACGCGCTGGAAGCACTGCATGTCGGCGGCGGGGCGTGCACGCTGCCGCGCTACATCGCCGCCACCCGCCCGGGTTCACGCCAGCTCGTGCTGGACGCCGACGGCCCACTCATCGACCTCGTCCGCGAGCAACTCGACCTGCGGAGCGTGCCTTCGCTACGCGTGCGGGTGTCGGATGGCCGGGAGGGCGTCGCCACCCGGCACGATTCGACGGCCGACCTCATCGTGGTGGATGCCTTCCAGCGCGCTGAAATGCCCGGCGGCCTGGCGACGATCGAGTTCGCCCACGAGCTCGCCCGCGTGCTGCGGCCGGCGGGCACGTTGCTGGTCAACATCTCCGACGGGCCGGGCCTGCCGTTCGCGCGGCGGGTCATCGCGACCGTGTCGGCGGTGTTCGGCCACGTCCTCCTGCTCGCCGAGCCGAGCGTGCTGCGCGGCAGGCGCTTCGGCAACCTCGTGCTGGCCGCGTCCGCGAACGAGCTGCCCGAGGAGGCCGTACGCATGCGCGCGGCATCGGCCGTCTTCCCGTCCCGCTGTGTGACCGGCGCCGAACTGCGGAAACTACGTGGACAAGCCGAACCCCTGACCGACGCCGTCCCGGTGTCGACACCGACCCCGCCGGACCACGCCTTCGGCCTGCCTGAGCGGCGCAGCAACGACTCGTGAGTGTTCCGGCCTGTTCTCACCGGCCGGAACACTCACGAGTCCTAGCAGCAGTGATCGCCGCGCCAGGCGTCTCGGCCTTCCTTGACCGCCACGGCGGCGATGACCAGCCCGGCCAGCGGGTCGGCCCACGACCAGCCGAACAGGCCGTTGAGCAGCAGACCGACGAGCAACACCCCGGACAGGTACGTGCACAGCAGCGTCTGCCGGGAGTCGGCCACCGCGCTCGCGGAGCCGAGTTCGCGTCCGGCGCGGCGCTGAGCACCGGACAAAACCGGCATGACCACCAGCGATACCGCGGCCAGCACGATGCCCACGGTCGACTCCCCCGCCGTCCCCGCGCCGCTCAGCGCGCGGATCGATTCGACGGTGACATACGCGGCCAGCGCGAAGAACGACAGGGCGATCACGCGCATGGCGGCACGCTCGCGCGCTTCCGGGTCGCGCCCGGAAAACTGCCACGCGACAGCGGCAGCCGAGGCGACCTCGACCACGGAGTCCAGCCCGAAACCCACCAGCGCGGCCGAGGACGCGGCGCGCCCGGCTGAGATCGCGACAACGGCTTCGACGACGTTGTAGGTGATGGTGCCCGCGACCAGCAGCCGCACCCGGCGAACCAGGGCTGTTTTACGCTCCGGCAGCACGCTTACAGGCGCACAGCAGCCGTCAGTACAAGACGACGAGGTCACCGAAGCACCTGCGCAGGCTCGCAGGCTTCGGTCGGTTCGACCGCGAGGACAACGTCGAGAAGTTGCTCGAGCGCCCGAGCGAGATGCGGGTCGGCGAGTTCGTAGCGGACCTGACGACCCTGGTAGGTCGCCATGACCAGGCCGCAGCCCCGCAGGCACGCCAGGTGGTTCGACACGTTCGACCGGCTCAGCTCCATCCGCTCGGCCAGCCGCGCGGGGTAGCCGGGCCCTTCGAGCAGGGCGACCAGGATGCGGCAGCGGGTCGGGTCGGCGAGCGCGCGGCCGAGCCTGGACAGCGCCGTTTCCCGGGTCTCACACGTCAGCATGCTTCGAACTGTACATCACAGCCTGAACAGTTGCGTTGATTCTGTATTGCATGCCTACGTGAAACTCCTTCGCCTACGAGGGATTTCCTTTCCCTTGATCCTCTGGGCAATAATCTCCCTCGTCAGTGGTGGACAGGGGGAGAAAATGGGGCCCAGCGCCTTCGGGGAGCATCTGCGGGCCGACGCCGGTCTCGATGTCGACGTCCTCGGCTTCCTCGCTTCCAACATCGCGGACCAGCGGCAGTCCGCGCACCACCACGCCGAGCTCGAGGCGCTGGGCAAGCAGTACCGCGCCATCGTCGACGACAGCCCGGACGCGATCTTCGTGCACCAGGACGGCAAGTTCGTCTACGTCAACCCGGCGACCGTGCGCTTCCTGGGCGCGGTGGACTACCGGGAGCTGCTGGACGTGCCCGTCCGGCAGTTCGGCGTCCCGGACTCGCCGATCGGGGTCCTTCGGCGCACCGACGGAACCGCGATGGACGTCGAATCGGTCTCCGTGCGCACCACCTGGAACGGCCGCACCGCGTTCCAGGTGATCATGCGCGACGTCACCGCGCCGACCGCCGCCGCCGCAGCGTTGCGCGCCCAAGCCGCCATCATCGGCCACGTCAGCGACGCGATCATCGCGACCGACGCCCGGGGCATCGTAACGAGCTGGAACCCGGCCGCCGAGACCGTCTACGGCCACGTCGCCGCCGAAGCCGTCGGCCGCAAGGTGTCCGAAACCGTCGGCACCTCGCTGGACCCGGAAGAAGTGGTCCGGGCCGGCGGTGTCGTCACCGCGAACCACCGGCGCTCCGACGGCTCCGCGCTCGCCGTGAGGATCTCCGCCGCGACCATGGACCACGGTTACGTCCTCGTCTGCGCGGACGAAACGGCCCAGCGACGCGCCGAACAGCACTACACCACGGTCGTCGCCTCACTCGACGAAGGCGTCATCGTGCTGGACGCCGACGGCGTGGTCGAGACGGCGAACCAAGCCGCCCACGCGATCCTCGGCCGCCGCCCGGACGAGCTGCCAGGGTTGCCCTGGACAGCCCTCGCGCCGCGCTACGAGACGGGCGAGCTGGTCCCGCCGCATCCGGTCGTCAACGCGCCCAGCGAAACCGGACTCGTCCTGCGGATCCACCGCCCGGACGGGGTGGAGGTCTGGATCAGGGTGACCTCGCGCCCGCTGATCACGGAGTACGACGGCGTTCCGACGGCGGTGGTGTCCTCGTTCACCGACATAACCGAAGACAGGGCGATCGAGCAGCGGCTCGAACACGAAGCGACCCACGACCCGCTGACCGGCCTGGCCAACCGCACGGTCGTGCTCGGGACCCTCGGCGAGATCCTGGGCCGGGCGGGCCGCCCGGAAACCACGACGGTGCTGTTCATCGACCTCGACAACTTCAAGGTCATCAACGACTCCCTCGGGCATATCGAGGGCGACCAGATGCTGAGGACCGCCGGAAAGCGCCTTCAGCTCGCGTCCTCCCCCGGTGACCTGGTCGGCAGGCTCGGTGGTGACGAGTTCGTCGTGGTCACCACCGTCCCGGCCGACAGGATCGAAGCCGCCGCGCTGGCCGAGCGACTGCGCGAGTCACTCCGGCACCCGCTCACGGCCAACGGACGCCCACTGCACATGGACGCCAGCATCGGCATCGTGATGGCGGACGGCGAGGACCCTCGCACCGCCGCCGATTTCCTCCGCGATGCCGATGTCGCCATGTACCAGGCGAAAACCCGTGGTCGCGGCCGGTGCGAGTTCTTCGACGTCGAGCTGCGCGAGGGCATCCAGCGCCGGCTCCGACTCGAGCAGGACCTCCGCACAGCCGTGCGCGACGGCGGCCTCTGGACGGCGTACCAGCCCATCACCGACCTCCGGACCGGCCGGGTCGTCGCCATCGAAGCACTGCTGCGCTGGACCCATCCGGTGCACGGGGAAATCCCGCCGACCGAATTCCTCGCGCTGGCCGAGGAAAGCGAGCTCATCCACCTGATCGGCCAGTACGTGCTGGAGACCACGACCGGCGAGCTCGTCCGCCAGCGTCAACTGCACGGTCCGGACCTGGTGCTTTCGGTCAACCTGTCTTCCGGCCAGCTCGAAGATCCCCTCCTGCTGCGCATGGTCGGCGACGCGCTCGCGGCCACCGGCCTGCCGGCGAACGCCATTTGCCTGGAGATGACCGAAAGCGCCTTGATGCGGGACCACACAGCCGCCGCGGAACTGCTCACCCAGCTGCGCAAGATCGGCGTCCGGCTGGCGATCGACGACTTCGGTACCGGTTACTCGTCACTCGCGCAGCTGCAACGGCTCACCGTCGACACGCTCAAGATCGACAGCTCGTTCATCGCCGACCTGGTCGGTTCGAAGGACGCCAGGGCGATCGTCACGAGCATCGTCGCCATGGCTCACGCGGTGAACCTCACTGTCGTCGCCGAGGGCGTCGAGACCGATGCGCAGATCCGGATCCTGCGCGAACTGGGCTGCGACCAGGCTCAGGGCTACCACCTGGGGAACCCGGTGGCCGCGGGCGAACTGTTCGCCGAGGCGCACTAGAAGCCCCGAGGGGTCCTGCCCGAACCCTGGCGACAGAGACAGCGGACTCAGCTGCCTCCCAGCTCCCGTCCCCGCTTCTGTAGACCGACGCCGGATCACACCAGCGCGACCACCGATCCCTTTAAGGTCCAGGCAGTGCGTTCAACGCACTGCCTGGGTCGCCATGTCGCCTTGGGGGAAGGCCGCCACCCGCGAGAGGACGCTGTCGCCCGATGGCATGATGGCGACTGTGGACAGTGCCGAACCCGACCCGACCAAGGTCCTGCTCCGGCGCGGTGTCCAGTGGGGCCTCGATCGGCTGATCGTCGCGGCGGCCGCCGTTCCCGTGCTGGTGCTGACGGAATTCGCCGCGTTCAGAGCGCTGCTGGCGGGGTGGCCCTCGGTGGTCATCTACGTCCCGGCCACGCTGTTCCTGCTCGTCATGATCGTCGGGAACTGGGTGATCGACGTCTGGTTGCCGCATCGCGGGAATGGCGCGACCCCGGCCATGCGGTGGCTGGGCCTGCGCATCGTCACCGAACGCGGCGGTACCCCGCCGTTGCGGGCCTACACGATCCGCTGGCTGCTGTCCGTTGTGGACGGAGTCCTTTTCGGACTGGTCGGTGCGGTGACCATCGCGGCGGGCCGACGTCACCAGCGGGTCGGCGACCTGGTCGCGCGGACGCTGGTCGTGCGGGTGCGCTAGGTGACGAGCTGGGTTTCCCAGGCCCAGATGGCGATTTCGGTGCGGTTGCGTGCCAAAAGCTTGCGCTGGACCCCGGCGAGGTGAGTCTTGACCGTCGAGACCGAAATGACCAGTTCGGCGGCGATTTCCGCGTTGGTCCCGCCGCGTGCGACAGCTCGGACGACTTCGAGCTCCCTGGCCGTCAAAGGCTCGACCGGCGCGGTCGTGCGTTTCGTCGCGCCGTTCGCGAAGCGCGCCAGCAGCCGTGTCGTCACCGAAGGCGACACCAGCGACTCGCCGTGCGCCGCGGCGTGGACGGCTTCGACGAGCAGGCGCGGTCCGGCATCCTTGAGCAGAAACCCGCACGCACCTGCGCGCAAAGCGGCGTAGACGTTCTCGTCGACGTCGTACGTGGTGACCACGACGACCCGCAGCGGGTCCGCGACGTCGGGACCGGCCAGCAGCCTGGTGGCCTGGATCCCGTCGACCAGCGGCATGCGGATGTCCATCAGCGTGACGTCGGGCCGCAGCTCCCGAGCCCGGCGGACGGCCTCTTCACCGTCGGCCGCTTCGCCGACGACGTCGATGTCGGGTTCGGCATCGAGGATGAGCCGGAATCCGGTGCGTACCAGCGTCTGGTCGTCGGCGACGAGCACGCGGACGGTCATCGGGGTCCTTCCGGGAGGTGATGGTTCGCGGCTGGGTCACCGAGGGGAAGCCGCACGCTGATCCGCCATCGCCGCCCGGGCTCCCCGCCGGCGCGTAGCGTACCGCCCAGCGCGGTCACCCGTTCGGTCATGCCGACCAGACCGTACCCGCGCCGGGAGCGGTCGGACGGCGCGGATTCGGCGCCATCGTTGAGGATTTCGAGGACCAGCTGGTCGAAGTCCGGTTCCAGCTGGACCCGCAGGGTGACCGCGACCTCGGTGGCGGTCGGCGCGTGCCGCCTGACGTTCGTGAGCGCTTCCAGGACGACCCGGTGCACAGTCGTCGACAGTTCCGGGGTGGCCGGCGCCGTCTCGAGTCCGTCCGGCAGGTCGAGCCGGACCCGTTCGTTGCCGGACACCGCACGGCGGACCGCGTCCGCGATGCCGCCCGGTTCGACGGTCTCCGCGGTGTCGTCGGCCGTGCGCAGCATCCCGACCAGTCTTCGCATCGCGGACAATGCCTCGGCACCAGCTTCTTCGATCTCGCCGTAGACCTCGACCGGGTCACGCTCCTGGACCAGCGGGTTGACCGCGGTTACCCGGGCCGCCTGGGCACGCACAACGATGCCGGTCACCGAGTGCGCGACGAGGTCGTGCAGTTCCCTGGCCAGGCGTAACCGTTCCCCGGCCCGGACCTCGGCGAGCTCGGCCGACCGGCGCGAATCGGTGTCCCGCAGCACCAGCCCGACGGCGAGCGCGCCACCCCACAGCAGCGCGGCAGGCACGGCGAACAGCGCCGCGGGCGAGCCAGTGCCGTAGCGCAGCAGCTGCGCCGACGTCATCGCCAAACCCGACGCCACGGCCAACGCCGACGCCGGACGCCACGGCAACCGCCGGCACCCCGCCCCGAGCAGCAACGCCAGCGCGAACGTCTCCGTCGCTCCCGGGAAGGTCCTCAGCGGAGTGTGCGTGGCCGACGCGAGCGCACTGATCGCGGTGCTGAACAGCGACAGGCCCGCGACACACCCACCGAGCAGCCCGATCCGGCCGCCGAAGCGCCGCCGCAACACTGCCAGGACCGCCGCCATCGGCCCGATGGACGGCGTCAACGCGGTGTAGACGGCCCCGAGCAGACCAGTCGCGGGCGGAACTTTGCTGGTCAGCAGGACGACGACGTCGAAAACGACGAACACGACCAAGGCAGCGATCTCGGCGACCAGCGGGCCGCGACGAACCGCAACGCCCACGTCGGCGCTCATGACTCCTCCGCTGAGAAGAACACGTCGTCGGCAGTCACGTCTCCTCCGCTGAGAAGAACACGTCGTCGGCAGTCATGTCTCCTCCGCTGAGAAGAACACGTCGTCGGTACCGCTCATCCCCCGAGTCTGCCCGCTTCCCCACCATCCGCACGTCCAGCGCCCGGACGGGAGCGGCCTAGTCCTCAAGGCTGAGTTCGCGGGGGCAAGTCGAGTCGCCGGGACGAGGTGCGGGGACGCGGACCGGACCAGGCTGGATGACGTCCGGTTGACCATGAGAAACACAGGAGGAACCCATGTCGAGCGATTCCGCACAAGGCCCGATCTGGCCGGCCAACGACCCCTGGTGGCGCTTCACCCCGAAGAACCAGGGCATCGGCTACTTCAGCTTGATCGGCGCGGGCGTGGTCTTCGCGTCAAGCCTCTACATCCTCTTGCAGGACTCGACGAACACGAAGTCCACGATCCTGGAGGCCGCGATGGGCGTGATCGCCGTGCTGTGGATGGTCCGCGCGGCGAACGGGCTCAAGTCGTTGAAGCGCCAGCAGGCAATCGCTCGCCGACGCTCGTCGAGCTGAGCGTACGACGAGCGCTCGCCGATGTCGGCGCTTCCCGAGAAAAGCGCCTTTGGTCAGCGGCAGATGCAGCCGCGGGAGAGCGAGCCCGCCGTGGTCGCGGTGCAGTAGCGCACCCCGAGCGCGTCGTGCTTGTCCCAGGCGTGCTTGCAGGCCGAGCACTGCTCGCTGGTGATCACGTCCGAGTTGGTATCGGCTGTTTTATCGGCTGCGGCTACGACTGTCTGCGGCTCAGATGTGGTCATCTCACCCTTGTCCACCACATTGGTGTTGCATGGCCCGCCCCGGCTCGGTGACACCGGCCTGCGGTCACATTTCCCTGCGGGAGAGGAAAACCGTGATCTCGCCTCATGGAAAGGGAGACAAGCCACCACTCTAGCACTCGGGGATCACAGAACCTTCACCTCAGCACCTCTGTCTAACTTGATTAAACGTCTTGACTGGTTAGGTCTTCTCTGCTTCACTGATGCCAGTTAAACCAGTCAAAGGGGTTAGGCATGGTAGAGGTCAGGCATCTCACGGAAACCATCGACGGGCATCGCGTCTTCTACCGCGAAGCGGGACCGCGGGACGCGCCCGTCCTGGTGCTGCTGCACGGATTTCCCACCAGCTCACACATGTTCCGGCAGCTGATCCCGGCGCTGGCCGAGGACTACCGCGTGATCGCCCCGGACTATCTCGGCTTCGGCGTCAGCGACATGCCACTGGCGAGCGAGTTCGACTACACCTTCGACGCGCTGGCGGAGCTGACGGCCAAGCTGCTCGACCGGCTCGACGTCGGCCGTTTCGCGATCTACGTCCAGGACTACGGGGCCCCGGTCGGCTGGCGGCTCGCCGTGCGGGCGCCGACTCGGATCACCGCGGTCATCACCCAGAACGGCAACGCCTACACCGACGGTTTCGTCGAGGACTTCTGGAAGCCGGCGTTCGCCTATGGCACCGCGCCGGGGCCCGACACCGAAGGCCCGATGCGCGGCGCGCTGACACTGGAAGCCGTGAAATGGCAGTACCTCAATGGCGCCAACGACGAAAGCCTGGTCAGCCCGGACAACTGGATCCACGACGTGGCATTGCTGGACCGGCCGGGCAACGACGAGATCCAGCTCGCGCTGTTCCGGGACTACCTGTCCAATGTGGAGCGATACCCGGAGTTCCAGCAGTACTTCCGGGATTCCCAGGTACCGCTACTGGCCGTCTGGGGTGGGAACGACGGGATCTTCGGGCCGGACGGCGCGCGGGCGTTCGTCCGGGACCTGCCGAAGGCCGAGGTGCACGTGCTCGACACGGGCCACTTCGCGCTGGAAACCCATCTGGACGCGATCGCGGAGTACATCCGAGACTTCCTCGGCAGGCACGTCAGCTGAGCGAACGTCAGAAGCGGGACAGGAGGCGGTCCCGGGCGGTCTCCAGGTGGTGGGTCATGGCCGCCTTGGCGGGGTTCGGCTTGCCGGAGATCAGCGCGTCGACGATCTTGCGGTGCTCGTCGATGGTCTGTTCACCGACCGGCTGGTTGTAGGAAAGCCGGAAGAAGTGCAGGTGGCAGTGCGTCCGGACGAATGCCTGCTCCACGGCCTGGTTCCCGGCGATGCGCAGGATCAGCTCGTGGAGGCGGGCGTCGTGCGCGGTCAACGCCTTGTAGCCCTCGTAACCGTCACCCGCCGGGGCCGACGGGCATGTGCTCAGCTCCGCCAGGAGCGCGGCGGCGTGCGCGTCGGTCATGGCGGCGGCCGCGCGGGCGGTGCTGGCCGGCTCCAGCAGCAACCGCAGGGCGTAGAGGTCGTCGATCTCGCGGCGGGTCAACAGTTCGGTGACGCGGTAGCCGCGCAGCGGGAGCCTGCTCACCAGACCTTCGGACTCGAGGCGCGCCAGGGATTCGCGGACAGGCGTGCCCGACACCGCCAGCTCGCGAGCGATCTCGTCGATGTTGACCCGGTCCCCCGGCGCGATGCCGTGGTTCATGATCAACGTCCGGATCTGCTCGTAGACCGTGTCGGCCAGCACCTGCCTGTTCGGCAGGGCGGCCAGCCGCCGGCCCGTGTCCCCATCCCGCACCGTCGAACCCTTCACATCCGTGAACCTACTCGGCCCGACCCGCATTGTCCCGGCTCCGAACCCCTGATCATCCGAAAATCATGCACGATCGATGATACAGGATTATCCGGGCAGACGCGCTGGCAATACCCTGGGAGTATTGCCGGAGAGTCAGTCGAAGGAGTCATGTGGACGTCGACCTGCGCAAACTGCGATATTTCGTGGCGGTGGCCGAAGAGCTGCACTTCGGTCGGGCCGCCGAGCGGTTGCACATCGCCCAGCCGGTGCTGTCCCGGCAGATCCGGGCCCTGGAGGACGAGCTGCACGTCCAGCTGTTCGTCCGGGACAAGCGCTCGACCGAACTGACGGCGGCGGGACAGCAGGCGCTCAATGACGCCCGGCCGCTGCTCGTGTCTGCGGAAGCTCTGCTTCGGCGCGCGGTCGTGGCGTCACGCGGCTCGTCGACCTTCACGATCGCGTTCATGCCCGGGATCACCGTGACCTCGTGGGTGCGCACGCTGACCGGCCGCCACCCGGACGTGACCGTCGAGCTGGTGCGGACCTCGTGGGACAACCAGGTCGAAGTCCTGCGCGACGGCCGGGCCGATGTCAGCGTCGTCCGGTTGCCGATCGACCAGCAGGACCTGAGCGTCCGCCCGCTCTTCGACGAACCGCGGGTGGTGGTGCTGCCGGTCGACCATCGCCTGTCGGGCAAGGAAACCCTTGCCATCAGCGACCTCGCCGGCGACCACCTCCTGCAGGACCCCGACGCGGTCCCGGAATGGCGGGACATCTCCGTCGAACTCCGCGAGGGCACCCGCCGCCCGCTGCCGGGGATCCACAGCGTCGAGGAGAAGCTCGAGCACATCGCGGCGGGTGCCGGGTTTTCGGTGATCCCGCTGTCCACGGCGAACTTCTACACCCGCCCGGACGTCGTCCACATCCCGGTCGACGACATCGGCCCCAACCAGGTCTGCCTCGCCTGGACCGCCAGCCGCCGTTCGCCGCTGATCTACGAGTTCGCCGAAATCGCGGCCGGGGAAAGGCCGTAGGCGGTATGGCTGGTGAGTGGTTAGGCCGGTTCTAACCCCGGAACACTCACGAGGCGTTCCGCACCTGGATCGGTTATATCGGAGAAGCGGCGGCCGTGATCGCGGCCATGCTTTCTGGGGGGATCTACCGTGGCGGAAGACCGTGAACTGTGCGACTTGCTGGGAAACCCCGGCTTGCCGAGCTCAGTGATCGACGAGTTCATCGCCGTGTCCGCGGACGATCACCTGCTCAGCGACCTGATCTGGCGCGAGGATCTCACGTCCGCGCAGACAAAGGCACTCGCCAACCGCGGCCGGCCTGGGGTACTCCACACCCTGATCCGCTTCGGGCACATCCCGATCGAGGATGTCCCCGACGACGTCGAGTCCCGCCTCGCCGCCATGCACCGCGAAGGCGCACCGGCGGAATGGGCACTCGAACTGGTTACGCATCCGGATCGGCCCGTCCGGATGCAGGTGGCCGAACTGGCCTGGAACCGGCTCGATGTCGTGCTGCTCATGGAGAACGACGAGGACGCGGAAATCGTCGGCGAAATCGCCCTGTCTTCGCGACTGCCGTCGGACGTGGCCGGGAGGTTGGCGCGGCACCCGGACGTCGAGGTCCGGGACATGCTGGCGCGCAACGACGAGGTCGCGCCTGAGATCCTGGCAGAGCTTCTGCGTAGCGGTGGTGACGCACCCATCGAGACATGCGCAGCCTGTCGTACGCAACCGTCGGCACGTTGTTCCGATCATTCGGCGGGCCGTCGGCGGATCCGGATCTCCGCCTTGGCCAATCCCACCACCCCGATCGCCGGAATGGCAGCCTTCGTCGACTGGCCCGACGAATGGGCTCGGAGCAGCCTGGCCGGACGCGAAGACCTCGATCGGGACATCTACCCCGTGCTGGCCGCTGACCCCGAACCCCAAGTCCGCGCGTTGGTCGCCGAAAACCCGTCAATCCCCGTTTCGCTGATGGAATCCCTGGGCCAGGACGCAGAACCTGCAGTGCGGCGAGCTGTCATCGAAAACCCCGCGGTCCCACTCGGACTCCTGACGCGACTGGCTATGACGACCAAGTGCACGATGGACGTGGTGCCTCGCATCGAGTCGGCGTCCGAGGCCGAATTGCGTGAACTCGCTGCCTCCCCGAGAGCACAGGTGCGCGCACTCGTCGCCTGCCGTCCCGACCTCCCCGCGGACCTGCTCACCGCGCTGCTCGCCGATCGGGATCCGGGCGTCGGCAAGCGGCTCGCCCAGCTACGCGAGTTGAATCCCGACCAGCTGCGCGGCCTGGCGGACCTCCACGGACCCCAGCTGTACAAGACACTGGCGTGGAACCCGGACTGCCCGCCGGACCTGCTCCGCACCATCGCGGAAGAGGGAAGCGCGCCCGGCGAAGTCGCGAGCAACCCCCGTACCGAGCCCGAGATCCTGCGCGCGCTGACTCAGGATCAGAGCCTGCTGGTCCGCCGTTCGGCGTGGAGCAACCCCTCGCTCCCGGTCGACCTCATGCGGCACAAACTGGGGCTGGCCCTACCCACGGACACCTGACAGCACCAGGGTGCGGAACGCACTCGCCCGACACCCTCGGCAGATGAGGAAAACATCCCCGATCTTGGTTGTGGTGGCCATGACGCTCACGCTGGCTACCATCGGCACAGCCTCGGCAGGCGAACGTCCCGCACTCATCTGGCAACGCTGCGACAACGGCCAAGAGGAGTGCACGACGATCCAAGTCCCCTTGAACTACCTCGACGGCTCCGGGAAGACGATCTCGCTCGAGATCTCCCGGATCTCCGCGGCCAGGCCGGAACTCCGGCGTGGTGTGCTGGTGCTGATCCCAGGCGGGCCGGGGTTGTCCGGGCTCGCGAAACCCGCGCAGATGCTCACCCAGGCGAAGAAGATGCCCCAGGCGGTGCTCGACAGGTATGACCTGATCGGCTTCGATCCACGTGGGGTCGGGGCGAGCAGCCCGGTCTCGTGCGACCTGCCGGACGCCGACGTCGCGCCCGTGATGCTCCGGCCGTGGCCTGCACCGGACGGCGACATCACGGCGAACATCACGGCGGCCAAGCGCACCGCCGAGGCGTGCGCCCGAAACGGTGGCGACGAATTGCCGAATGTCACCAGCCTCAACAACGCGCGCGATCTGGACAGCATCCGGAAAGCCTTGGGGGAAAGCAAGATTTCCGCCTTGGGCGTGTCTTACGGCACTTATGTCGGCTCGCTCTACACGACGTTGTTCCCGGGCCGCACCGACCGTGTCGTACTCGACAGCAACGACGATCCCAATCCCGCGCTGGTCGGACGCGGCTGGCTGCGGAACACGTCGATCGGGGTAGCCGACCGGTTCGGCGACTTCGCCGCATGGGGCGCGAAGAACGGAGTCGCGGCAACGTCGGACGCCGTACGGGCGAAATTCCTCGGCCTGGCCGCTCAGTTGGACCAGCACCCCCGGCCGTGGCCTGGCGCGTCGCCTCCGCAGCTGGACGGGAACGTGCTGCGGTCGGTCATGCTGCAGTCCCTCAACTCGGATTCCGGTTTCACCGCACTGGCGGCGCTGATGAAGGCCGCCGAAGGCCCGACGCTGCCCCCGCCGTCCGTCGTACCGCCCGCCGCGATACAGAACGGCGTCGCCTCCGGGATCGCGCCTGTCTGCAACGACGTCGCGTGGCCGCGTTCGACGGACAGCTACGCAAAGGCTGTACCCGTGGACAAGGCGCTCTTCCCGCTGACCGCGGGGATGCCGGCGAACATCATGCCGTGCGCCTTCTGGCCGAAACCGGCCGAGGCGCCCGTGACGGTGACGTCGAACGGGCCGTCGAACATCCTGATGGTGCAGAACCTGCGTGATCCGCAGACTCCGTACAGCGGCGCGCTGAAGATGCGGAGCGCGCTCGGTGGCCGAGCCCGGCTGGTGAGTGTCGACTCCGGTGGCCACCAGTCGTACCTGCAGAACGGCAACGCCTGTGGGGACGCGGCTGTGACAGCCTTCCTCGTCACCGGCACCCGCCCGGTCACCGACATGCTCTGCCGGTAATCGTTTTGCCCGCGTCGGCGGTCACGACCAGAATGGCGGACGTGACCACCGACGAGGGAACCAACCGGCCGTTCCGGTGGGATCTCGTGCGCCCTGACCAGCTCGGGCTCGTGGTCGTGACGGCCGCTTGGTTCGGCGTTCTCCTGCTGCTCGGGGTGCCGTGGTCGGCCGGCGCGGCGCTGGGGGTCGTCGTCGCGGTCATCGCCGCGATCCGCACGGTGACCCGCACCGCCATCGACTTCGGCAGGCTCGGGATGATCACGTACGAAGGTGTGCTCATCCCGTTCGGGCTGATCGCCCAACTGGTCCGCGGTCCGGAACTGCTCCTGATCGGGCTGGCCGTGCTTGCCGCCGGGATGACGCTCGCCGTCGCCGTGCCGGTCGTGCTCGTGTTGTCGGCCCTGGTGACGTTGACCTAGCCGCCGCCTGGAATCCTGCGGTCACGAATTCGTAGGAGGCAGACGTGGCGAAAGTGCTGATCCCGGTACCCGCGAGGGATTCCGACCCGTCCGAAGTGGCGGTCAGCTGGCGGGTGCTCACCGACGCCGGGCACGACGTCGTTTTCGCCAGCCCTGACGGGAAGCAGGCACACTGCGACGAGCTGATGGTCACCGGCGAGGGACTGGACCTGTGGGGGCGTGTTCCCGGCCTTCGCAAGCTGCCTGTCCTCGGGCGCGTGCTGCGAGCGGACTCCGTGGCGCGGGCCGCCCACTCCGCACTACTGGGCGACGCGGCGTGGCGTTCTCCGATCCGCTGGGAAGACATCGAGCTGGGAGAGTTCGAGGCGCTCCTCCTGCCCGGCGGCCATCGCGCGCGCGGGATGCGCGAGTACCTGGAAAGCGCGGTGCTGCAGACGCTGGTGGTCGACGCGTTCCACCGCGACCTGCCGGTGGCCGCGATCTGCCACGGTGTCCTGCTCGCCGCCCGCAGCACCGACCCGGCGACCGGCCGTTCGGTACTCCACGGGCACCGCACAACCGCCTTGACCTGGCAGCTCGAAGGCACGGCGTGGAGGCTCGCCCGCCGGACGAGGTTCTGGGACCCCGACTACTACCGGACGTACTCCGAGGCACCGGGCCAGCCGGACGGCTACATGTCCGTGCAGCAGGAGGTCACCAGGGCGCTGGCGGATCCGGCCGACTTCCTCGACGCACCCCGTGACGACCGGATGAAGACCAGTGGCCGTTCGCGGGACACACTCGACGACGAACGTCCGGCCTTCATCGTCGAGGACGGCAAGTATCTCTCCGCCCGCTGGCCCGGAGACGTCCACACCTTCGCCAAACGCTTCGCCGCCCTACTCTGATTAAGACTCTTGTGTCGTATCCGTGGGTCCCCGGGGTGCTGGTTGATGTGTGCTGGTGGCGTTTACAGCGGCAAGGACCGGGGCGAATAGGGACTTCCTCGCTGATCTGAGGGCCGGTCGTGTCGTGTCGGTGAGCGGTCAAAAGCACTGTCGGTAGCCGAGTGTGGGACTCGGCGCCGTGAACGTGGGACTCGCCGCCGTGAGTGTGGGACTCGCGGGCCGAGTCGGCGAGTCCCACACTCAGGTCTACGAGTCCCACACTCACCGACCGTCGACGACCTCGACCAGGCGACGGAACAGGCGAAAGCCCTGGGAGCCGAAGTCGTCCGAGAGCGAACGGAGCTCCCGGCCGGTTCGCTCGTGGTGATCGACGATCCGACGGGCGCCACGCTCGTCCTCTGGAAGGCAAAGACGCCTTAGGTATGGAAAAGCCCGGGAAAGCCTCGCATAGAAGGCTTTCCCGGGCTTTCACCGAGCTGTCAGGCGGTGAGGATGTCCGGCTCGACGGCGATCTCGTCCTCTTCCCTGGCCACCGCGGCTTGGACCTTGTCTGTGGTCATCGCCAGGCTCACGGCCCAGTAGAAGATGACCAGCGAGAAGGCGATGACCACGGCCAGGTCGATCCACTCGGGGAGGATGCTCTTGTTTCCCGCGTTCGGGACACTGGAGTACCGGCCCAGGTAGCCGATCACCACGGTGCCGATCAGCCACGGACCGATCCACCAGGCGGACCGCCACTCCATTTCGAGCGCCCGCTCCGACTTGGAGACGGCCTGGGTGATCTCGAACAGGACGAACCCGACGATGATCGCGACCACGATCTTCCAGGTGATGTCGAAACCGGCCCAGTACATGATCAGGTTGGCCGACGCGAACCCGACCGGCGCCATCAGTTTCGGCGCCGGGAGCTTGTACGGGCGGGGGCGGCCCGGGTCGCGCTTGCGCAGCGCGGCCAGCGAAATCGGAGCGAAGGCGTACATGGTCGCCGTCGCCGAGGTCACCACGCCGACCAGTTGCTGCCAACTCGGGAACGGCAGGAAAGCGATCTCGCCCACCACGAACGCGAGGAGGATCGACCAGATCGGGACACCGCGGAGGGTGAGCTTGCCGAGCTTCGGCGAAAGCAGCTTCTCCTTGCCCAGCGCGTACGACAGCCGCGCCGAGGTACCCACATAGACGAGGCCGGTCCCGGCAGGGGAAACGAACGCGTCCGCGTAGAGGACGTACGACAGCCAGCCGGCGCCGGCCGCGACGGCCAACGTCGCGTAAGGACCGAAGTCTCCCTTGGCGATCGGGTTCCCCCAGCCGTGGATCAGGTTCGCCGGATCGAGCGAGCCGACGAACGCGATCTCGAGGCCGATGTAGATGACGGTGCCGATGATCATCGCGGCGATCACCGCGCGTGAGATGTCCTTCTGGGGGTTCTTGGCCTCACCGCCCAGTTGAATGCACTGTTCGAAGCCTTGCAAGGCGAAGACCACACCCAGTGGAAGAGCCGCGAAGACGCCGTGCGCGCCGAACGGCGCGAAGCCACCGCCCGCGTGGAAGTTCGACGAGTGGAAGCTGAGCGTGAGCAACAGGATGATGGTGAGGACCGGGACGGCGGTCTTCCAGATCACCGTGACGGAGTTGCTCTCCGACAGCAGCTTCACCCCGACGATATTGATCGTGGTGAAGAGGATCATCAGCAGCGTGGCCCAGCAGAACCCGCTGAAGGTCAGGCTGCCGTTCTCCTTGAGCAGGTTCAGGTTGTCCTTCACCCAGGAAATATTGTCCAGGTACGCCAGGCTCGCCTCGACCTCGATCGGGGCGATGGCCACGGCTTGGAGCCAGGCTGTCCAACCGGCGGTGAACCCGGCTACGGCGCCGAAGGCGAAGGCCGGGAACCGAGCCGTACCACCGGCAACCGGATAGGCGGCGCCGAGTTCGGCGTGGATCAGGGCCAGGACGGCGAGCATCGCAGCCGCCAGCACCCAGGAGAGCAGCGAAGCGGGTCCGGCGGACTTGGCGGCGTTCAGCGCCCCGAGCAACCACCCTGAGCCGATGATCGAGCCCAGTGAGATGAACATCAGTCCGTAGAAGCCGACCGATCTCTTGAACTTACCGCCGCCAGGCGGCGCACTTTGGGGGGATTCAACGGGAGTCGCCATCGCTACCTCAATCTGAGCCGGTCATTCCAGGCCATTCCACCGCCGGGGAAGGTCCCGCGAATCGGCCTTTCCGCGCATTTCACTGACCCTAGAGCGAGCCCCCGGCAACAGGCTTGCAGCATTGTTCCATACGTGCCCAGAGAAGGAAATGTCCCGGCCGTGGTTACTACACTTTAACTGGCATCAATGCTGAAAACGTTCTCTTTCACCCTTGGGAATTGTCCTTTTTGTCGGACTGATCACGACTGGCTATCCGGCGATCGGCGCACTTCACATCGATTGCTTGATCTCGAATTAACATTCGATCGCCACTTCACCATCGATCGGTACGAAAGGGAAACATTCACTGCCCGAAGCGACTCGAACGGCGTTATCGGCGCGTAACCACTAAGGCACTCAGGGCTACCACCGAACGCCGACAGCCGGCCGTCGGCGTTCCCCGACTCCCCGATCACTTGCCGGAGGTCGCCGTCTAGTGGTCGACAGACAGTCAAAGAACCGACGACTGACCAGCACAGCGAGTCATGACACGTTCGGACCAGTGCAAACAGTGGTCTGCCGACTATATTCATCGGATGTCTGCCTAGTTCACACTCTCGCCGTCCCCGCTGGAGAACCTGATGCGAATCGCCACTGCTGTCGCGCACCTGGTCACCGCCGCCATCGCCCTCGGAACACTCGGGGCGATACCAGGCCGTGCCCCTGACATCCTCTACACCTCCCCTACCGGCTCCGGCCGGTCCTGCAGTAACTACGACCCGTGTGCGCTGGACACGGCCCGCGACCAGGTCCGGACCCTGGTCCCACACGCCAAAGGCGATGTCGTGGTCCAGTTGAGCGGCGGGACCTATCGGCTGACGAGCCCCCTGCAACTCGGTGTCCAGGACTCCGGCACCGGGCCCGGTCACCAGGTCGTCTACCAGGCTGCGCCCGGCCAGACCCCGGTCCTCAGCGGCGCTCAACGGGTCACCGGCTTCACCCAGGTCGACGCCGCGAAGAACATCTACCGGGCGCAGGTGCCGAAGGACGTCGACAGCCGCGAACTGTTCGTCGACGGTGTCCGTGCCGACCGCGCTCGCAGTGCGAACAACCCGGGGGGCTTCTCGGTGACCAGCACCGGGTTCACCACCAGCGACCCCGCCTACACCTCGTGGACCAACACGCCCGGGGTCGAGATCGTGCAGAACAACGCGTGGAAGCAGATGCGCTGCCCACTGGCGTCGATCACCGCGAGCGCGTCCGGCGGTTCCGACCTCACCGTCGACCCGGCCTGCTGGAACAACAACCACAGCTCGGTGCCCAACCCGAGTTTCCCCTTCAACGGCGCGGGGCTGCCGTCGCTGGACGGGATCACTTGGCTCGAGAACTCCTACCAGCTTCTCGGCACCCCCGGGCAGTTCTACCTCGACAGCGCCGCCGGTCAGCTGTACTACGTCCCGCGGGCCGGGGAGGACCTGACCAAGGCCGACGTCGAACTGCCCGTCGCGCCGGAGCTCCTCGACGTCGCCGGCACCCCGGGTCATCTGGCCCCGTTGAACGACAACGACTGGCGTGCCACCTACACCGGTGCCTGGAACGTCTCGAACGGGCGGCACCTCGGTGACCTCGGCGACGACGTGCACTACACCCAAACGAACGGTGACGCGTTCAGCTACACCTTCACCGGGACCGGAATCCAGGTGCTGTCCGAGACCGACGCCAGCGAAGGCAACGCCGACGTCTACGTCGACGGCAAGAAGGTGCAGACGGTCTCCGGAAACGGACCCACCCGGCTCGCCCAGCAAGCGATGGTTTCGATCACCGGGCTCACCAAGGCCAAGCACACCGTGCGCGTGGTCAAGACCAGCGGTGACTACCTGCTGATCGACGGCATGACCGTCATCCCGGACGTCATCGCGCCGGTGCACGACGTCGCGTTCACCGGGCTCACCTTCGCTTACACGACGTGGAACGCCCCCACCACCCAGGGCTACATCGACAACCAGGCCGGGGTGCTGTGGGATCCGACCACCCGGACCCCGATCCGCATCCCGGCGGCGGTGCAGGTGCACCGCGGTTCGCGGATCTCCTTCACCGGCGACGTCGTCCAGCACACCGGAACCAGCGGGATCGATCTTGCCGACCAGACGCAGAACTCGTCGGTGACCGGCAGCTCGATCACGGACACATCGGGCGGCGGCGTGTCGATCGGCGAGGTCGACGACTACTACCAGACCCAGCCTTCACTCATGACCAGTGGCAACACCGTGTCCACCAGCGTGGTGCAGCGGCCGGGCCAGGAGTACAAGGACGCCGTCGGCATCTGGGTCGGCCACAGCCGCGGGACCACGTTGTCGCACAACGACATCGGCTACACGCCATACTCCGGCATCTCCATCGGCTGGGGCTGGGGCTGGGCTTCGGACTGCACGTTGCAGGCGAAGCAGGGCCTGCCGAACTGCCGGCACGGCACGACCTACACCGGCGGCAACCACGTGGTCGGCAACCATGTGCACAGCGTCATGGGCACGTTGAGCGACGGGGGCCCGGTCTACACCCTCGGCGGTGAGGCTTCGGGTTCGGAGTTCGACGGCAACGTCCTCGGCGAGTGCATCGGCGGGTGCAACATGATCTACCACGACGAGGGCAGCTCGTTGTGGAACACCCATGACAACGTGGTGGAGTTCAGCAACGGCTCGCTGTGGCTGAACCTGTGGACGCCGAGCATCCACGACGACTCCATTCACGACAACTACACCGACACCGACCGGTTCAACAACAACGGCACCAACATCGCCTTCAAGCCCTCGACCGTGGTCCCGGACGGCCGCTGGCCCGCGCCGGCGCAGGCGATCATCGACGCGGCCGGGCCGGGAAAGACCACCGGCAAGGTCCTCGACGACGACGATCTGCGGATCGGCTACACCGGCAGCTGGTCGTCAAGTGGTTCGCGCGGCCTTGGCGATCTCGACAACGGTGTCCACTACACGCAGCAGAACGGTGATTCCGCGACGATCACGTTCACCGGAACCGGGATCTCCTTCCTGACCGAGACGAACTCCGACGAGGGAGATGTCGGCGTCACGCTCGACGGCGCCGCGCAGCCGACGGTCAGTGCCAACACGGCCCAGCGACAGTCCCAGCACCCGCTCTACTCGGTATCGGGACTGGCCGCCGGACCGCACACGCTGACCGTGACCAAGCTGAGTGGAACGTACTTCCTGGTCGACGGATTCACGGTGCAGTAAGAACTCCGCACGGGAAAGCAGCAGGCGTCTGGGGACCTCTTACCCCGCAACGGGACTCGATGTCCCCAGACGCCTGCTCACTTCAGCAGTCCCAGGTCGATCGCGTTCGCGAGTGCCTGCATGCCGGCTTCGTTCGGGTGGAGATGGTCACCCGAATCGAAGGCCGGGTTCAGTGCTGCCGGGTTGGAGGGATCTTGCACTGCCTTGTCGAAGTCGACAACGCCGTCAAAGGCGCCGCTGGTGCGTATCCAGGTGTTCGCGGCCTGCCGGATCGCTTCGGCGGAAGCGCTGTAGTAGCCGGCACCGAAGTCCGGGAGAATCGTGCCCCCGATGATCCGGACACCGGCCGTGTGGGCCTGGGCGATGAGGTTTTGGTAACCGCCGATGAGGTCCTGCGCGGTGAGCGGGCCGCCGTTTGGACCGGCGTTGTTGCCGATGTCGTTGATCCCTTCCATCAGGATCACGTCGCGGACGCCGGGCTGGCCGAGCACGTCGTGGGCGAACCGCTTGATCGCGCTGACCCCCTGCCAGATATTGGGGACGTCGGTCAGCACCCGGTTGCCACCGAGGCCGGCGTTCACCACTCCCAGTGGGTGGCCGCCGCCAAGCCGGCGGGCCAGATCGTCGGGCCAGGTGTGGTACGCCCCGCCCGGGGTGTTGTAGCCGTCGGTGATCGAGTCACCGAAGGCCACGACGGTGCCGCGGGCGGCCGGTGCCACGACGTCCATTCCGGACAGGTAGTACCAGGAGGTCGTGGCGGTGATGTAGTTGCCGTCCTCGTCTTCGGCGGTGTGGTTTCCCGGTTTGGACAGGTAGGTCGTGTCGAAGGCGTCGGAATGCCAGGTGGCGGAACTGGTCGCCCGAGGCAGGTAGAGGCTGACCAGCAGACTGCTTTGCGGCGCGACCGTGATCGGGACGGGATCGCTGAACACCTCCGCCCCGGCCGGGATCGTCACGGTTTTCGCGTGGGAGAACGTGACCGAGTGGTGCGAACCCGCGACAGCGGTGGCTTTGTCCGACTGGAGGGCGACATCCATCGCGCCCACGGACAGCGGTGTGGTGCTGCGCAGGTTCGACAGTTTGAGACGCACGGACGATCCGCCGACGGTGGTATGGACCACCATCCGGATCGTCTGGTCGGTGAAGTCGGGGCCGCCGATCGTCATGCTCGGCCCCCACGTCGCGACGCGCGCCGCCGTGGCCGCATCCGCAGTGGGAACTGCCAGAGCGGGAACTGCCAGAGCTGGTACCGCCAGAACCGCCGCTACCAACGCGGCCACCGAACCGAGAGATCTCGACATTGTGACTCCTGTTCAAGGTGATTGCCCCCCGCGAGCTTCAACTTGAGAATACCCCCGGAATAGGACCGGCGGAATAAGAAAAAACGTGGATGTGGGTTTTGGGACAGCAGATTTCCCGAGGCGCACATTCATTCGAAGAATGCTGTCAAAAACCGCGCGAGTCGTAATTAACGAATGACGCGTGGGGACTTTTGTCCACGCTTCGGTCATATGCGCTGGGGTCGCGAACGTGGAACTCAGCGCCCCGATCGTGGGACTCGCGGTATACCCCGGCGCCGTCGGCGAGTCCCACGCACCCCGTCGGCGAGTCCCACACTGACGGAACCGAGTCCCACACCCGGCCCCTAGCCTCCACCGCCACGCAACTCGACGGCGACTTGCGGTCTCTTAGAAACTAAGAAACCCCACAAAAGCGCAAAAGTGCGACGCCGGTCCTTGCGCTCTCAAGCAGTGGAAGCGGCAAGCGTCGCATGGTGTTGGCTATCGTGGCGGGATGACGGTCACCCACCGAACGCCGGACAAGACGTCGACCGGCACCGGGCTTCGCCTCCGGCCCCTCCGGCTGGACGACGAGGCCGCAGTCCTCTCGGCCCACGAGTCGCTGGCACTCGACGAGTTCACGTTCGCTCTGCACTACCTGCCGCCCATGCGGTGGAGTACCTACCTGATGCGGCTCGACCGGATGCGCACCGGGATCGAAATGCCGAAAGGCTTCGTCCAGGACACCTTCCTGGTGGCCGAGGTCGACGGCGAACTCGTCGGGCGCGCGAGCATCCGTCATTCGCTCAACGACTATCTCCTGCGCTTCGGTGGCCACATCGGTTACGCCGTGCTGCCGCAGCACCGGAGGCGGGGCTACGCCACCGAGATGCTGCGGCAGTCCGTGATCATCGCCCGATCCGTCGGGGTCGACCGGGTACTCGTGACCTGCGACGAGACGAACACCGGCTCGGCCACCATTATCGAACGGGCGGGCGGGGTGTTCGAGTCCTTGGAGTACGAAAAGCCGGGAGGCGCGGCGAAACGCCGCTACTGGATCGACTAAGCGTCCGCGGACCTGTCGGTGTCCTTATCGGACCTTCGCGAGGCCCGCGGGTACTCCGCCCGACCACCAGATCGGGTCGGCCGATCCGTCGGTCGTGCGGCCGTCGCGGTGCACGAAGTACCGCTCGTCGCGACCCGGTTCGTCGAAGTCGCCGTCGAGGGCACGGACGATCCATTCGGCGGAGAAGGAGAACATCTCGGCGGCAACTCCGCCGAGTGGGTGGAATTCGTCCTCGTAGACGCGCATCTCCTTCGGTGCGGAGATCTTTTCGTAGGCGGCGAGTGCCCGCTCGACCGGTGTCAGCTCGTCGAATTCGCCGACTCCCACCAGCACCGGCCGCCGAATCCCGGAAAGCAGGTCGCCCAATGGCATGGCGGCCTTGACCTCGCGGTCGAAAGCCGCTTCGTCCTCGTATCCCGACATGTACAGGTAGTTGTTCTTGAAGCTCGGCTGGGCGCGCTCGAAGATGGTCTCGAAGTCACCGATGACGGCTTCCATCGTGGCCGCGGCACGCAACCGCGTGCCCGATAACGCCATTGCCCGCAGCGCCCAGTACCCGCTCATGCTGATCCCGAACATGCCGATCCGAGTCTCGTCGACCTCCGGCAGCGAGGCGAGATACGCGGCGTAGGTCTCGATCGCCCGGCTGTAGTTGTCCAGGTCGACGACCAGTCCCCTGGCCCGCGACTCACCCTGACCCGGGCCTTCGATCGACAGGGCGACAACACCTCTCGAGGTGTAGTACCGCTCGGCGGCATAGATGTAGTCCTCTTTGATCATGTCCATCCCCGGCCCCAGGATCACCGCCGGCGCCCCGGACACAGGCCCGGCAGGAAGGTGCAACAGCCCGAAGATCTTTTCGCCCTCGAAGTCCAGCTCGACCCGGCGCACGGTGTTTCCCCGCAGCACGCCCAGCCGCTCGACGCAGTGATCGCATCGCCCGCGCAGCAACGTCTTCCGCTCGTCGCCGGCGTCAAACAGGGAGTACTGGGCTCGGCCGAACATCACCGCGGCGCGCAGGTAGAGGTCCGAAGCCGCCCTACCGAAACCGTGCAGCTCGTGGTGCCGCGCCCGCTCTTCGGCCTGCGCCGCGATCGTCGCCCAGGCCTTCGGCAGCATCGCCCCGCTCTTGACCAGCGCGAACACCTTGTCGAAATCAGTGGTGTCGTGACCCAGCTGCTCGAGCGTCGGCTTGGCTCCCGGGTGCAGTGCGTCGAATCCGCCCTGAGCCAGGGCGAGATCCAGGGACCAGTTCTGTCCTTCCGACCGTGTCGTCATGATGCCTCCAACCATTTGACTAAGTACTTAGCTAAAGTAGCTCATCATCCCCAGACCCGCAAGCTGCCGACAAATCAGGAAGGATGCGAACGTGACCGACCGACCCGCCTCTGCCGAACGCACCGAGGCCATCCAGGAACTCGCGCGCGGCGCGTACCGGCTCAGCGCTGCGGACTCGCGGCTGCGAGGACGCGCGACCCGAAGCCGGGACGCGCTTTCGCTGGCCCATGCACGGGCGTTGAAGAGCCTGGCCGAGGCAGGCCCGATGACGGTCGGCCAACTGGCGACGCGGGTGGAAACCACCGGCGCCGCGGTCACTCAGCTGGTCAACGGCCTGGAAGCCGCCGGTTTCGTCACCCGCGACCGGGCGAGCACCGGCGACCGCCGAACCTCGACGGTCGCCCTGACCGAGAGCGGCCGACTCCGGCACACCGAGCGGGAGGACCATCTTTCCTTGCTGCTCAAGGAAAGTCTCGCCGATCTGGACGAGGCTTCGCTGTCCGTCGCCACCGAGGTCTTGAACCGGCTGGCCGCCATGTACGACTCACTCTGAGTCGACCTGCGTCTCGCCAGGGATCGCGAATCCCTGGATAAGCGCTCCTCTCCCGCCCGGCCGGAGTCGCCCGCATAGTTGGCGGTGCGGGGCACCTCAGCCCCGCACCGGAAGAGAGCGAACATTCCCATGAAGGCCACGGGCAACACGATTCTGATCACCGGCGGCACCTCGGGCATCGGGCTCGGTCTGGCCCTGCGCTTTCTTGAGGCCGGCAACAAGGTGATCGTCGCCGGACGGCGCAAGGAGCTGCTCGATCAGATCACGACCGACCACCCCGGCATCGAGACGATCGTCCTCGACGTCACCGACCCCGCGTCGATCGCCCACCTCAGCGAGACGGTGACCACTACCTATCCGGAGGTGAACGTCCTGGTCAACAACGCGGGCATCATGCTGCCGGAAATCCTCCTCGATGCCGGCTCCTTGCAGGTCGCCGAGGACACCGTCACCACCAACCTGCTCGGCCCCATCCGGCTGGTCAACGCCTTCCTGCCCCAGCTGGTGGCCAAGGACGACGCCGTCATCATCAACGTCAGCTCCGGGCTGGCGTTCGTACCGCTGCCCTTGACGCCGACCTACAACGCCACCAAAGCCGCGATCCACTTCTTTACCGAAAGCCTGCGCGTCCAGCTCGCCGGCACCGCGGTCCAGGTGATCGAACTGGTCCCGCCGGCCGTGCGGACGACCCTGCTGGGGCAGCAGGACAGCGAGCAGGCCATGCCACTGCAGGACTTCCTCGCCGAGGCCATGAACCTGCTACGGACCCAGCCCGATGCCCGGGAAATCCTCGTAGAGAACGTCAAGTTCCTGCGCTACGCCGAGGCCAACGGCACCTACGACAACGTCCTGTCCATGCTCAGCGGCAACTGACCGCTAGACGCGGCAGCCTTCGATGGCGGTGACGAGGATACCCTTCGCGCCGATCTTCTGGAGCTCGTCCATGATCCGCTGCGATTCCCGCCGCTTGACCAGCGAGCGCACGGCGACCCAGTTCTCGTCGGCCATCGGCGAGAGGGTCGGCGACTCGAGGCCGGGGGTCAGCGCGCATGCCCGCTCGAGGGCGACCTTCGGGCAGTCGTAGTCCATGATCGCGTAAATCCGCGAGTTCAGGACGCCACGCAGCCGTTCGACCAGCGACCGGACCGCTTCGGTCTGCTCGTCGTCGAGAGTCCGGGCGGTGCTCTGGACGAGGATCGCTTCGGACCGCATCAGCGGCTCACCGAACGTGACGAGCCCCGCCTTCTGCAGCGACTCGCCGGTCTCGACGACGTCGGCGACCGCATCGGCGACGCCGAGCTCGATGGCGTTCTCGACCGCGCCGTCGAGCTGGACGAGGTCGACCTTGATCCCGGTCTCGGCCAGGTGCTTCTCCACCAGCGCCGGGAAGCTCGTCGCGACGCGGCACCCGTCGAGCTCGGCGATGGTGGAGATCCCGCCCGGCGGCGCGGCGAAGCGGAACGACGCCTTCGCGAACCCGAGGTCCAGAATGGACTTCGCCGGCGCGCCGGAGTTCACCAGCAGGTCCAGCCCGGTGATCCCGACGTCGAGCGAGCCCGAGCCGACGTAGGTCGCGATGTCCTTGGGGCGCTGGAAAAAGAACAGGATGTCGTTCTCGTTGTCGATGCTCCGCAGCTCGCGGTGGTCACGATGCGCGCGGTACCCGGCGTCGGTCAGCAGCCTGATGGCGTCGGCGCTCAACGATCCCTTGTTCGGTACAGCCACGCGAAGTGTCATGCCGCCATCCTCGCAGCCACCCAAAATCGGATGACAACGGCCACCTGGTCCTGACATCGTTGTCCCATGTTCCCGGTGACCGATATCGCAACGCCCGCAGGCCTGTCCCTGCCGGGCGCGATGTCGCCGTGGGCGGCCGGCGCTCGAAGCTGACCCTTCTCCTTTCCCTTTCCGCGGGACCGGCGGAGAAGGGTGGTCACGCGTCGGTCTCGCGCTATTTTTCGGCCACCGCAAGGGAAAAATCATGAGCAAGCAGCAGTACGTGCGGACGAAGCCGCACCTGAACATCGGCACCATGGGCCACGTCGACCACGGCAAGACGACGCTGACCGCCGCGATCACGAAGGTGCTCGCCGAGCGCGAGGGCGCGACGAACAGCTTCGTCGCGTTCGACCGCATCGACCGCGCGCCCGAGGAGATCGAGCGCGGGATCACCATCAACATCGCGCACGTCGAGTACGAGACGGCGACCCGGCACTACGCGCACGTCGACATGCCCGGCCACGCGGACTACGTCAAGAACATGATCACCGGCGCCGCCCAGTTGGACGGCGCGATCCTGGTCGTGTCCGCGCAGGACGGTTCCATGCCGCAGACGCGGGAGCACGTCGTGCTCGCGCGGCGGATCGGGGTGCCGCACATCGTGGTCGCGCTGAACAAGGCGGACCTCGTCGCCGACGAGGACCTGCTGGACCTGGTGGAGCTGGAGGTCCGCGAGCTGCTCACGCAGTACGGGTTCGACGGCGACACGGTGCCGGTGGTCCGCGTCTCCGGGCTGCGGGCGCTCGACGGCGACCCGGAGTGGTCTCAGCGCGTCGTCGACCTGCTCGCCGCGGTCGACGAGCACGTGCCGGTGCCGCCGCGGCTGCTCGACGAGCCGTTCCTGATGGCCATCGAGAACGTGCTGACCATCAGCGGCCGCGGCACGGTGGTCACCGGGGCCGTGGAGCAGGGCACGATCCGTGTCGGCGAGGCGGTGGAGGTCGTCGGGCTCGGGCCGACCGTGACCAGCGTCTGCACTGGGCTGGAGACCTTCGGCAAGGCACTGGACCAGGCGCAGGCCGGGGACAACGCCGCGGTGCTCCTGCGCGGGGTGAAGCGGCACGAAGTCAGGCGCGGGCAGGTGCTCTGCCTGCCGGGCAGCGTGACGCCGCACCACCGCTTCCGCGCCAACGTGTACGTGCTGTCGGAGAAAGAAGGCGGGCGCCGGACGCCGTTCGCCGACAACTACCGGCCGCAGTTCCACTTCCGCACGAGTGACGTCGTCGGTGTGGTGGGGCTCGGCGAGGCGGGCATCGCGCGGCCCGGTGACGACGCCGAGTTCACCGTCGAGCTCGGCAAGCCGGTCGCGATGACCGTCGGGCTCGGTTTCGCCGTCCGCGAGGGCGGCCGGACCGTGGCCGCGGGCACAGTGGCCGAGTTGCTCGGTTGAACAGGCCTGCCTCCCCCCGAAACTTCGGGGAGGCAGGCGTTCAGCCGGCGTCGGCGAACGTCCGGCCCTGCTCGGCGAGCGCCGCGCGGAGGATGCCGAGCGCCTTCGGGCCCATACCGTGCAACTTACTGAGCTCGGCTTCGGAGACCTCGGTCAGCTGCTCCAGCCGCGTGTAACCAGCCGCGGCGAGCGCCCGGGTGGCCGGCGCGCCGATCTTGGGAAACGCGTCCGTCATGGCTCTCCTCTGCTGTCGGCCAGTGGATGCCCGGTCTCGCGCAGCGTCCAGCGGCCGCCGTGCGCCGACACGATGGTCTGCGACAGCGGCGAGACGTCGATGCGCCAGAACGACTCCGCGTGCGCGCCCAGGACGTTCACGACGATGGCCCTGATCACCGAGGGATGGGTGATCGCCGCGACGCGTCCGGCGTCGTCGCCGAGGCCGTCGAGCCACGCGGCCGTCCGGTCGAGCAACCCGCGCAGCGACTCGCCGCCGTGCGGGGCGGCTTCGGGCTCGGTCAGCCAGGACATCAGCGCGGTCGGGTCGAGGCTCTCGAGGTCGGCAAGCCCGTGACCTCGCCACGAGCCGACGTCAAGATCCGCCAACGCGGGGTCGACGACTGGGGAGACCCCGAGCGCCGCGGCCGTCTGCGAGCAGCGTCTCTCGGGGCCGCACCACACGGCACCGACCCGGCGCAACGCCCCGGCATTGGCCTCGGCCTGCGTGGTTCCGTGCTCGTCGAGCGGCTCGTCGTCGGGGAAATCGGCCGCGCGGGTGGCGGCTGTCGGCGCGTGGCAGACCAGGATCAGGCGGGTGGTCATCCGCTGGGAACTCCCTCGGGGACTCGGGACGGTGGGTGAGGATGATCTCGCAACCGATTCGGCTGATTGACACCCACCTCACACGGTGCCTACGGTCTATCGACCGACGTCTGGCGTAAGCCGGTGTGAAACCGGCACGGTCGCGCCACTGTGAACGCGTCCCGCCTGGGACTCGTGAGTCAGACACCCAGACGTCAACGAGTTAACCAGCACCATCTAGAGGGTCGCGTCAACCCAAGGAGGTACCGCCATGAGCCTTGCCGCTCCCCTTCCCGCGTCGGTTCCGATTCCGATCCGCATCCCGCTGCGCCAGGTTCTGCCGTGGGCGATCTTCATCGGCTTCCTCGCCGTCCTCGCGCTGTACTTCGTCGGCGCCGAGCAGGGCGCCACCTCGCTCGTATCGGGGCACTACGTGCACGAGTTCGTGCACGACGCCCGGCACCTCCTCGGTTTCCCTTGCCACTGATCGGCAGGCGAACCTCCGCATGATGAGACTTCTCCTGATCCGCGGCATGCTGTCCGGAGTGGTGGCGGGCGTACTCGCGCTCGCGTTCGCCCGGCTCTTCGGTGAACCCCAGGTCGGCAGCGCGATCGGCTTCGAGTCCGCGCTGAACGCGGCCAAGGGCGACCCGCCGGAGCCCGAGCTGGTCAGCCGCGGCATCCAGAGCACGCTGGGGCTCGCCACCGGCGTGCTCGTCTACGCGGTTGCGTTCGGCGGCCTGTTCGCGCTGGCCTTCGCCGTCGCGCACGGCCGGATCGGACGACTCAGCCCGAAGGCGACGGCCGTGGTCGTCGCGCTCGGCGGCTACCTCACCGCGTTCGTCGTGCCGTTCCTGAAGTACCCGTCCAACCCGCCGTCGATCGGCAACCCGGACACCATCGACCAGCGGACGATCATCTACGTCGTCATGGTCGTGGTGTCCCTCGCGCTGGCCGTCGCCGCGACCTATCTCGGCAGGCGGCTCGTACCCCGGCTGGGCGCGTGGAACGCGGCGCTGGTGTCCATCCTCGCGTTCATCGTGGTCGTCGCCGTCGTCGAGGCGCTGATGCCGGTCATCAGCGAGACGCCGAACGGCTTCCCCGCGAACGTGCTGTGGAACTTCCGCATCGCCTCGCTGGGCACCCAGCTGGTCATGTGGACGACCATGGGCGTCCTGTTCGGTGCGCTGGTGCAACGCCACCTCGCTCCGCGGGCGGCCGCCGAACGGACCACCACCACCGTCTGAGCTCGTTCCGGCTCGGGGGACCTTCGTACTGCGCGAAGGTCCCCCGAGTCGTTTTGTGGCTCTTGTGTCGTCTGTGTGGGTCCATGGTGGTTGAGGGGCTGATTGGACTGGGCTGGTTGCGTTTACCGCAGCAAGGACCGGGGCGAGTGGGCGTGGTTAGCGGTCGGTGAGTCCCACACTCAGCTGCTGACACGTGCAACCCGCGGAGGGGTTCCGCTCGTATGGAGGGGCCTAGGGGGTGCACGGTGGCAGATCGACGGGCTTTCGCCCAGACAGCGCGTGAGCGGACGGTGCCGTGGCGGCGGACGGCGTTCCTGATGTGCGGGGACTGGGCCGTGGCCGAGGACCTCGTCCAGGTCGCGCTGGTGCGCCTGTACAAGCACTGGCACCGCATCGACCTCGAAGGCGTCGACGCGTATGCCCGCAAGGTCATCTCACGGCTGGCCATCGACGAAGCGCGGCGCCCGCATCGCCGGGCCGAAGTGCTCACGTCGCCCCCGGAGCGGGCGAGCGCGCCGCCTGGCGAAGACGGCTTCGACGTCCGAAGCGCGCTGGACCACCTCGCTCCGCGCCAGCGAGCAGTGCTGGTGCTTCGCTTCTACTGCGATCTTTCGGTGTCGCAGACGGCGTCGACGCTGAAAGTCAGCGAAGGCACTGTCAAGTCCCAGAGCGCACGAGGCCTGGACACGCTGAGGTCCCTGCTGGGCGAATCCGTTGTGACGACCGAGGGGCTGAAGCTGCGATGACCGAACATGAGCTGTTCGAGCGGGCACTAGGCGTCGACGAGCCGCCGGTCACGCTCGACTTCGAAGCCATCGAGGCCGTCGGCGCTCGCGCTGTCCGACGTCGATCGAAGCTGGCACTGGGCGGCGCGGCGGCAGCAGTGGTGCTTGCCGTGGGCGGGATCATCGCCGCGATGTCGCACTCCGCCGCGCTGACCACCCCTGCCCACGGAATCCGCTACGCCGCCCCCACCGACCGCAGCGGCGCGTACTGCTACCGGACAGCCGACATCGGCAGCGTCGCGACTAACCAGCACGTCCTGTTCGGCATCTCCGACGGCGACGCGGCCAGCGGCGCCATGGAGATCTGCCGGAGCGCCTGGACTGACGACGTCTACCAGTGGATTCCCGACGGGCAGCCCCGCATCGCGCCGCCGCTGATCGCCTGCGTCCTCGACTCCCGCGCCGCCAAAGCGATGACCGGCATGGTCGCGGTCTTCCCCGGCACGGCGCAGACCTGCGCGGAACTGAGGCTGGCCGTCGCCAAGATCTGAACGCCCGTCACAGGTGCCGCCGCCAGAGGTCGTGCGGGTCGCGGCCGGGGTGGAAACCGTGGTACTCGGCCATTGCGGCCGCTTCGGCGAAGCCGCGGGCGATGTCGACCGGGTCGTGGGCGTCGCTGCCGAAGCTCACCGCGTCTCCTCCGGCTTCATGCCACCAGCGGACAACTTCGGCGCGCAGCGGGACCTTGGTGTTGATCTCCAGCGCACGTCCGCTGCGGGCCAGCGCGCGCAGGACCGTCCTGAACTCGTCCTCGAACGCCTCGGGTGCGTACGGCGTGACGGGATCCGGCCAGTGGCGCGCGGGGTAGTCGATGTGCGCCAGGACTTCGAACTCGCTCGAGGACTCGACCAGCTCCAGCACCTCGGCCAGGTACTCGCGGATGACCCGCTCGAACGGCCACCGCCCGGTCAGCAGGTCGGCCAGGTGGTTGCCGTCTTCGTTCCTGATCGTGTGCACCGAACCGAGGATCCGGTCGAACGCCGTCGACCGCAGCAGCGCGTCGGCCCGGTCTGCGTGCCAGTGCGGCTCGCTCAGCTCGACCCCGGACAGGATGCGCAGGCCCGGATACCGCTCGCGGCACTCCTCGACGCACTCCAGGTAGCCGTCGACGTTCATGGCCGGGGCTTCGAACAGGCCGTCGGGCCGCAAAAGGACCTGGAAATGCTCGGGCAGGTACTGGACGTGGTCGGGCTGGATCGTCCACGGGGTGAGGTCGGCGTGCTCGGTGAACGCGAGCGACGGCAGCCCGATCTCGACCGCCCGCGCGCACGACGCTGTCATCGAACCGCGCATGGCATCCCACGACCACTCGGTGTGGACGTGGGAGTCCTGGGGCAACGACATGATCCGTTGTAGCACCCCGCGCGGCTCTTTGCCCAACTACTGTTGTTGGGTGTAAACCCTTCCCCGGAGGCTTTCGCGAATCCGAAGAAAGGGACCTTTGTGGATAAATCGGCCGCTTCGGGCAAGCAGAAGCAACGTCTGACTTCTGACCAGCGGAACTCGTTCCTCGCGGCCGTGCTCGGCTGGACGATGGACTCGTTCGACTACTTCATCGTCGTCTTCATCATCGCCGACATCGCCAAGGACAAGTCGTTCGGCGCCACGACAACCCAGCTCGCGTTCATCACGACGGCGACGCTGGTCATGCGGCCGGTCGGCGCACTGGTGTTCGGGCTGTGGGCGGACCGCGTCGGCCGCCGGATCCCGCTGATGGTCGACGTCGTGCTGTATTCGACCGCCGGGCTGCTCTGCGCGTTCGCGCCGAACTTCACCGTGCTGCTGATCCTGCGCTTCATCTACGGCATCGGGATGGGCGGCGAATGGGGCCTCGGCGCGGCGCTGGCGATGGAGAAGATCCCGGTCTCCCGCCGAGGGTTCTTCTCCGGACTCCTGCAGGAGGGCTACGCGTTCGGCTATCTGCTCGCCGCGCTCGCGTACCTGCTGTTCCACTCCGCGTTCGACCTCAACTGGCGCTGGATCTTCGCGCTGAGCATCCTCCCGGCACTGCTCAGCTTGCTGATCCGCTCGCGGGTCAAGGAGTCCGAGGTCTGGGAGGCCGCGCAGGCGAAGATGCGCGCGAGCCGCACCTCGATCAAGGACGTGCTGTTCCGGCCGAAGGTGATCCGGCGCTTCCTCTACCTGATCGCGCTGATGACCGCGTTCAACTGGATGAGCCACGGCACCCAGGACGTGTACCCGACGTTCCTCAAAGCGACCGAACACGGCGGTGCGGGGCTCTCGGCGTCCACGGCAACCTGGGTCGCGGTGATCTACAACGTCGGCGCGATCATCGGCGGGCTGACGTTCGGCACGTTGTCGGAGAGGTTGGGCCGCCGGCACACGATCATCTTCGCCGCGGTGCTCGGATTGCCGGTCATCCCGATCTTCGCCGTCGACCACGGCACCGGCCTGCTCGTCCTCGGCTCGTTCCTGATGCAGCTCGTGGTCCAAGGCGCCTGGGGCGTGATTCCCGCGCACCTGAGCGAAATGTCGCCGGACGAGGTCCGCGGGTTCTACCCCGGGGTCACCTACCAGTTGGGGAACCTGCTGGCATCGTTGAACCTGCCGATCCAGCAGTCGCTCGCCGAACATCACAGCTACTCGTTCGCGCTGGTGTGGACGATCGGCCCGGTGCTGCTGGCGGTCATCGTGCTCACCGCGGTGGGCAAGGAACGCAAGGGCGTCGAATTCGGCAAGGGCGACCTGGTCGGGATTTCGAGCTGACGGAACGCCCAGGACTCGTGAGTGTTCCGGCCGGTTCTCACCGGCCGGAACACTCACGAGTCTCCACCAGCGGCTAAGTGGGCAGGTTGTTCTGGGCCCAGGTTGTCAGCTCGCGGAGCGCGGGAAGCAGCGCGGCACCGCGCGAAGTCAGCGCGTAGGACACGGCGATGGGCGGACCGGCGTCGACTGAGCGCTGCACCAGACCGGCCTTGACCAAACCGCTGAGACGCTCCGAAAGCACCGAGTCACTGATGCCCGCCACGGCGCGCCTCAGCTCGGAGAAGCCCGCCGACCCGTTGAGCAACGTCGCCAGCAGGATGCCGTTCCAGCGCTTCCCGAGGAACCCGAACGCGCGTGCCAGCGCGCTGTCGCAGGCCTGCGGGTCATGGCCTTCGGTCTCCATCGGGACAGCTTAGTGACAACCTCAGGTGCCGGTGCTTTCCCGGATCTCGAGCGAGAACGGCGTCTGGACGTCCTGCCGTTCGAACGGCTCGCCGGGCTCGGAGCGACGACGGATCAGGTCCACGGCCGTCTGCGCGATGGCGGTCTTGTCCGGCGCGATCGTGGTCAGCGACGGCAGGCTGTACGCGCTCTCCTCGGTGTTGTCGAAGCCGACGATCGCGATGTCCGCCGGCACCCGGAAACCCCGTTCCGCGGCCGCCCGCAGCGCACCGATGGCAAGCAGGTCGTTGAAGCAGAAGACCGCGTCGGGCGGTTCCGGGAGGCTCAGCAGATGCGCCATCGCCTCGGCGCCGTCGCGCCGGTGGTAGTTCAACGCGGGCGCGACGAGTTCGTCCGGCTGCGGGAGGCCCGCCTCGGCCAGCGCAGATCGGTAGCCCTCCAGCCGCAACGCCGCCGTCCCGCGGTGCGGGTTCTGCCCGATGGCCGCGATCCGGCGGCGGCCCAGCCCGGTCAGGTGCCCGACAGCCGTTCGCGCGGCCAGGACGTTGTCGATCGCGACGTGGTCCAGCGGCACGTCGACGGCGTGTTCACCGAGCATGACAAGCGGCACTCCCCCAGTGACGCCGGCGAAGTCCTCCGCTTCGAGCGCTTCAGGGCTCACGATCGCGCCGTCGACCATGTGCGGACCGAGCGACGCCAGCGTGCGGCGCTCGCGGTCGCGCGTTCCCTGGGTCTGCTCGATGAGCACACTCCAGTCCTGCTTCTGCGCCGCGGTGATGACGAGCCCGGCGAGCTCACCGAAGTACGGGATGCTCAGCTCGGGGACCATCAGCGCGATGAAACCGGTGCGACCGCGGCGAAGGTTCCGCGCGCCGACATTGGGCCGATAACCCGTGGCAGTGAGCGCTTCCTCCACGCGACGGCGGTTTTCCGGCTTCACGAAAGCGTAGCCGTTGACGACGTTGGACACCGTCTTCACCGAGACCCCGGCCAACGTGGCGACGTCCTTGAGCGTGGCGACCATCGGCAGTGTCCCTTCGAGAGCGTCCCTTCGAGAGCGTCCCTTCGGCGGGCATCCCTTAGCCGACTGAGTGCGCGCCGTGAGTGTAACCAGGCATCCGATGTCTTTACAACGTTGTATCAACGATGTAAAAACATTCCCAGCAGGTGACCCGGGTCACCGTGGATCCTCTCCCCACCCGCGCAGATCCAAGGAGCAGCCATGTTCGTCTCAACCCACCCCCTGCGTCGCCGCCGAGCGCAAGTCACCGTGCTGCTGGCCGCCATGGCCTCCACCGTCGCGCTCGGGGGCTGCGCGAAGAGCGAAAACAGCGGCGCCGCCCCGAGCAGCAGCGGCGGGCCGGCCGCGTCCGCCGCTCCGTCGCAGGCCGCGGCCGGTCCCGGCTGCACGCTGACGCAGACCGGCTACCCGAAGGTCGACCTGAAGACCGCGGTCATCGGGTTCTCCCAGTCCGAAAAAGAGGACAACCCGTTCCGCATCACCGAGACGCAGTCGATCAAGGACCAGGCCGCGAAGCTGGGCATCCCTGCTGCCCACCTGCTGACCACCAACGCGCAGAGCGACCTCAACAAGCAGATCAGCGACATCAAGTCGATGCTCGACAAGGGCGCGCAACTGCTCATCGTCGCGCCGCTGAACTCCGACGGCCTCCAGCCCGCGTTCGACGCCGCGAAAGCGAAGAAGGTCCCGGTCGTCACCATCGACCGGCAGGTCAGCTCGCCGGTCTGCACGGACTACCTGACGTTCATCGGCTCGAACTTCGTCGAGCAGGGCAAGCGCGCGGCGGACGAGATGATCCGCGTGACCGGTGGCACCGGCAAGGTCGCCGTGCTGCTCGGCTCGTCCGGCAACAACGTCACCACCGACCGGACGGCGGGCTTCAAGGACCAACTCGCCACCGCGAAGGGGCTGTCCGTCATCGCCGAGCAAACCGGTGCCTTCGACCGGTCCAAGGGCCAGTCGGTGATGGAGCAGCTCATCCAGAGCCACCCCGACATCACCGCGGTGTACGCCGAGAACGACGAAATGGGCATCGGCGCGGTCAACGCGCTGAAGGCCGCGGGCAAGAACCCGGGCAAGGACATCAAGGTCGTTTCGGTCGACGGCACGCACAACGCGGTGCAGCTCATCGTCGACGGCAGCTACAACGCCGTCATCGAGTCGAACCCCCGCTTCGGCAACCTCGCCTTCCAGGCGCTGCAGGACTTCGAGGACGGCAAGTCCGTGCCGGCCAAGGTGATCATCACCGACGACCAGTACGACGAGACGAACGCGGCCCAGAAGGTCGGCAACTCGTTCTGACCGGCGTCGGCAAGGGGAGCACGTCAATGGAATCGGTGCTGGAATCGGTACTGGAGGTCGTCGGAGTCTCGAAGGAGTTCCTCGGCGTCAAAGCCCTTGACGGCGTGGCGTTCTCGGTCCTCCCCGGCGAGGTGCACGCGCTCGTCGGAGAGAACGGGGCCGGCAAGTCGACCCTGATCAAGGTACTGACCGGGGTCCACCAGCCGGACGGCGGTGAGCTGCGGTGCAGGGGTGCGCAGGTCACCTTCGCCACGCCGATCCAGGCTCAGCAGGCGGGGATCTCCACGATCTACCAGGAGGTCAACCTCATCCCACTGCGCAGCATCGCCGGCAACGTCTACCTCGGCCGCGAGCCGCGCACGCGGTTCGGCCTGATCGACTGGCCCAAGCTGAACAAGATGGCGGCCGAGCTCCTCAAGGGCTACGGCATCATCGGCGACGTCCGGCGTCCGCTCGGCAGCCTCGGCGTCGGCGCGCAGCAGATGGTCGCGCTGGCGCGCGCGGTTTCGGTCGACGCGCGGGTGGTGATCATGGACGAGCCGACGTCGTCGCTCGAGCCCCGTGAAGTGGAGACGCTGCTCGCGGTCATCGGACGACTGCGCGGCGAGGGCATCGCGGTGGTCTACGTCAGTCACCGGATGGACGAGCTCTACCGCATCGCGGACCGCGTAACCGTGCTGCGGGACGGGAAACTGGTCCATACCGGCGAGCTCGCCGGGCTCAGCCGCATCGAGCTGGTGTCGCTCATGCTCGGCCGTGACGTCGGAGACATCCGACGTCACGGCGCGACCAGCTTCGGCGCCGACAGCCACGCCGGGAAAGAACCGTTGCTCCAGGCGGAAAACCTGTCCAGCCCGCATCGCCTGTCCGGGGTGTCGGTCACCGTCCGCCCCGGCGAGGTCGTCGGGCTGGCCGGGCTGCTCGGTTCGGGCCGCAGTGAAACGGCGCGTGCCATCGCGGGTTCGCTGCCGCTCGACGGCGGCACGATCGTGCTGGCCGGCAAGACGGTCCGCGCGGGCAGCGTCCCGGCGGCGATGCGGGCCGGGATCAGCATGCTTTCGGAGGACCGCAAGGCCGACGGCATCATCGGCAACCTCTCGGTGCGCGAGAACATCGTGCTCGCGGCGTTGCCCAGACTGTCCCGCTTCGGTCTGGTGAGCCGCGCCAAGCAGGACAAGGTCGTCGACACGTTCATGAAACGGTTGCGCATCAAGGCGTCGAGCCCCGACCAGCTGGTTTCCGAGCTGTCCGGCGGGAACCAGCAGAAGGTGCTGCTCGCCCGCTGGCTGTGCATGCAGCCGAAGGTCCTGCTGCTGGACGAGCCGACACGCGGCATCGACGTCGGCGCGAAGGCCGAAGTCCAGTCGCTGATCGACGAACTCGCCTCCGAAGGGCTCGGCGTGCTGCTGATCTCCTCGGAGATGGACGAGCTCATCGACGGCGCCGACCGGCTGATCGTGTTGCGCGACGGCGCGGTCGTCTCCGAACTCGTCGGCGACGAGGTCACCGAGGGCAACGTGCTCTCCGCGATCGCGGAAGGAAACCAAGGTGTCTGACACCGCTACTGACACTGCCATGGACACTGCCGTCGCTGCGAGTGCGAAGCCATTTCGCATGTCAGCGTGGCTTCAGGCGTATGGCGTCTATCTCGCCGTCGTCGTGCTGCTCGTGTTCAATCTCCTGTTCACCAAGAACTTCCTGTCCGCGGCGAACTTCCGCACCCAGCTGCTCCAGGCCGCGCCGGTCTGCATCGTGGCGTTGGGTATGGCGCTGGTGATCGGTACCGAAGGCGTTGACCTGTCGGTCGGTGCGGTGATGTCGTTGTCAGCGGCACTTATCCCGCTGTACCTCGGTTACGGCGTCGTCGCGTCGATCGTCGTCGCGCTGATCGCCGGGCTCGCGGCCGGGCTGTTCAACGGCTTCCTGGTCGCGTACGTGGGCATCCAACCGATCGTCGCGACACTGGCGTTACTGGTCGGCGGACGAGGGCTGGCGCTGGTGATCGCGCACGGCCGGCTCGTCGAGGTCCGGGACGCGGACTTCCTTTCGCTGGGCACCGGAGACATCGTCGGCATTCCGATCAGCGTGCTGGTCGCGGCGGTGCTGGCGGTGCTGGTCGGGCTGCTCGTGCGCCGCACGACGTTCGGCCGCCGGCTGGTCGCGATCGGCGGAAACCGGTCCGCCAGCACGTTGGCCGGGCTGCCGGTCAAACGCGTGCTGGTCGGCGTCTACGCGTTGTGCGGGGTGCTCGCCGGTGTCGCCGGAGTGCTCGCGACAGCGCGGCTCGGCGCCAGCGACCCGGCCGATGTCGGCCTGTTGATGGAACTGTCCGCGATCACCGCGGTCGTGGTCGGCGGGACCCCGCTGACCGGCGGGCGCGTCCGCGTCCTCGGGACGGTGATGGGCGCGGTGCTCATGCAGCTCGTCAACGCCACGCTGATCAAGCACGACCTCCCCGATTCGACCGCCCAGATGGTCCAGGCGGCGATCATCGTCGTCGCCGTCTACACCGCACGTGACAGGAGCAGCCGGTGACCGTCCAGACTCCTGTTACCGAAGACCCGGCAGAGCCCGCGCTGGCCGCACGGACCCGCCGCGAACTCATGACCGGCCTGCTCCAGCGGCAGGGCGCGGCGATCGTGCTGGTGCTCGTGGTGATCGTCGCGTGGCTGTCGTACCCGAAGTTCGGGACCGGCGACAACCTGCGCGATCTGGCGTTGCAGAGCTCGTTCCTGGCCGTGATCGCGCTCGGAATGACGTTCGTGATCATCACCGGCGGCATCGACCTGTCCGTCGGCTCGGTCTACGCGCTCGGCGGCGTGCTCGCGGCATACGGCTCGCAGTGGGGGTTCTTCGTCGCACTTCTGTTGCCACTGGTCGTGTGCGGCGCGATCGGGCTGATCAACGGTCTGCTCGTGGCGCGCACCGGCATGGCGCCGTTCATCGTCACACTGGCGTCGCTGCTGTTCGCCCGCGGACTGCTGCTCGCCATCACCCACGAAGGCTCGACGACGTACAAGATCAGCGGCAACGCGGCGTTCCTGCAAATCGGCCGCGGAACCTTCCTGGGCATCGGCTATCCGGTGTACCTCGCGCTGATCCTGTGCGCGCTCGGCGGTGTCCTTTTGCGACAGACGCGGTTCGGTCAGTCGGTGTTCGCGACCGGCGGCTCCGAATCGTCCGCGCTGCTGATGGGCCTACCGGTGGCTCGGACCAAGGTCATGGTCTACACCCTCAGCGGGCTGCTGGCCGGGTTCTCCGGCGCGATGACCGCCGCGTACCTGCAGTCCGGGGTCACCGTGATCGGTGTCGGCACCGAACTCGACGCCATCTCGGTGGTCGTGATCGGCGGGACGCTGCTGGTCGGTGGCGCCGGCACGGTGCTCGGCACGGTCATCGGCGTGCTGCTGCGCAACGTCATCCAGAACATCATCAACCAGATCGGCACCCTCGACAGCAACTACCAGTCCGTGGTCAGCGGCACCTTCCTACTGGTCGTGGTGATCATCCAGCGGTCACTGGCCCGCGCCCGACCCCGTCACTGAACCATCTAGCCTTGGGGAGTCCGCGATGCTGCGTTACCCGCTCATCCATCCTGACCTGCTGACCGTGCTCGCCGAATCCGGCCACGGCAGCCGGATCCTGATCGCGGACGGCAACTACGCCCACCACACCAACACGAACTCGCTCGCCCGCGTCATCCACCTGAACCTGCGGCCGGGACTGCTGACCGTCGAACAGGTGCTGGAGTCCATTGTGGATGCCAGCCCGATCGAGTCGGCCGCGCTGATGGCGCCGGACGACGGCTCATCCTGTCCGGTCGAGACACTCTACCGGCGGTATCTCGGCGCGGACGTCCCGATGGACTCTTTGCCACGCAAGGATTTCTACGACGCCTGCCGCAGCACGGACCTGGCAGCCACCATCGCCACCGGCGACCAGGCCCACTACGCCAACATCCTGCTCACGATCGGTTCGCTCCCCACGGCTTAGACCCTTGGAAGGACCACTCGATGCACCGCTCTCCCTCCCCCTCCCCAGAAGGTTCAGCCCCAGCACATTCAGCACTGTCGCGCAGGGATCTGCTGCGCTGGACCGGGATCGCCACCGCCGTCGCGGCCGGCACGGCCTGGTTCCCTACCGGAATCGCTTCTGCCGCAACGAGCCCGACGGCAGCAGCAACGACGTTCAGTCCGATCAGACCACCCGCGACCCCGCTGGCCGTCCGATCGCCATACCTGTCGACGTGGCTCGCGGACGACACGCTGCCCGGCTCCTGGCCCACGTTCTGGACCGGCAAAACCGCCGCGCTGTGCGGGATCGCGCGGATCGACGGCACGCCGTACGTCTTCGCCGGCAGCCCGGCGCTGCCCGGCGGCCCCGCGTTGAGCATGATGAGCCAGACCTCGCTGCAGCTCACCGCGACACGATCGATCTACACGCTGTCGGGCGGCGGGGTCACCCTGACCGTCACGTTCTTCTCCCCCGTCGACCTCGGCAATCTGCAGCGTCAGAGCGTCCCGCTGAGCTACGTCACCGTGCAGGCCGCCGGCGGTGACGGCAAGAGTCACACCGTCGACATCCACTTCGACGCGTCCGGCGAATGGGTCCACGGCGACAGCACCACCCCGATCACCTGGTCGAAGTCACAGACGGCCGGGATGACGGTCCTGACCTGCCAGCCGGCCAACCCCGGGGTGCTGCAGGAGAATCGCGACCAGGCATCCTGGGGATCACTTGTCGTCGCGGCGCCCAGCAGCGGCCTGACCTGGCAGATCGGGCAGGACACCGTCGTCCGCTCGGCATCGGCCGGGCAGGGCGCGCTCAACGGGACGTCCGACACCGCGCAGCCGCGCGCGATCAACGACCGCTGGCCGGTGCTCGGGCTCAACCGGAACCTCGGCACGGTCGCGCCCGGCACGTCGTCGGCTGCCTTCACCGTGACACTCGGGCACGTCCGCACGCCCGCGGTGAGCTACCTCGGCACCCAGCTCAAGCCCTGGTGGACGCGCTATTGGGGCGCGCAGAACGACATGGTCGACTGGTTCGACGCCGACTACAGCGCCGCGCTGGCTTCAGCCGTGGCGCTCGATCAGCGCGTGCACGACGACGCCGTCCGGGTGGCCGGCGGCGGCACGACCGGCGAACACTACGCGGCGGTGTGCGCACTGGCGCTGCGGCAAGCCGTCGGCGGCACCGAACTGGCCGACCGCAACGGCTCGCCGTGGGCGTTCCTCAAGGAGATCTCGTCGGACGGCAATGTGTCCACTGTGGACGTCACCTATCCGGCGTTCCCCGCGTACCTCTACCTTTCCCCGGCCTACCTGCGGCTCCTGCTCGAACCGGTGCTCGACTACGCCGAGCACGGCGGCTGGCCGGCGGCGAACAAGTTCGCCGAACACGACCTCGGCTCGAGCTACCCCAACGCGACCGGACACAACGACGGCAAAGAAGAGGACATGCCCGTCGAGGAGTCGGCGAACATGCTCATCATGGCCGCCGCGGTGATCCAACGGCTCCCGGCGGCCGACGCGCGGTCGTTCGCCACCACGCACTACCCGATGCTGCACCAGTGGGCCGAGTACCTCGTCGGCAACGCGCTCGACCCCGGCCTGCAGAACCAGACCGACGACTTCACCGGGTTCATCGCGCACAGCGCCAACCTCGCGCTGAAGGGGATCATCGGCGTCGGCGCGATGGGCGTCATCGCCACCGCGGCCGGGAACGCCGCCGACGCGAACCACTACGCGACGGTCTCGCGCAGTTACATCAGCCAGTGGGTGAGCCTCGGGCAAGACTCGTCGGGCAAGCACCTCAAGCTCGCCTATGACGACGACGGCTCGTGGAGCTTGAAGTACAACGGCTTTTCCGACCGGCTGCTCGGGCTAGACCTCGTCCCGACCGGGGTCGCGTCGCAGGAAGCCGCTTGGTACCAGGCGAACTCGGGCGCCCACGGCGTCCTGCTCGATCCGCGCAACAACTACACCAAGGCCGACTGGGAGCTGTGGACGGCAGCGTGGCTCACCGACCAGCCGAACATCCGGAACACCCTCGTCGAAGGTGTCTACAGTTACGCGAACGCTTCCCCGCAACGGGTTCCGTTCTCGGACTGGTACGTCGTCGCCGACGGCACGCAACGCGGGTTCGCGGCGCGGCCGGTGATGGGCGGCGCGTTCGCCCTGATGGTGCCAGCCGCGCCGAGCACGACGCGGTGGATGCGCATCCAGAACCAGCACTCGAACAAGGTGCTCGCGGTGTCGGGCATGTCGCTGGCGGACATCACCGAAGTCACGCAGTGGACCGACAACGGCACCGCCGACCACGTCTGGACGCTGATCGACAACGGCGGCGGCACGGTCCGGATCGCCAACCGCAACAGCGGCAAGGTCCTCGCCGTGCACGACCAGAGCCTGGTCGACGGCGCCCACGTCCAGCAATTCAAGGACAACGGGACACCCGCCCACGTCTGGCAGATCGTCGACGCCGGCGGCGGCTGGTCGAAGATCGTGAACGTCCTCAGCGGCAAGGTCCTTTCCGTGGACCAGCAGTCGCTGGCCGACGGCGCGCAGGTCACCCAGTGGACGGACAACGGCACCCCCGATCACCTCTGGCGCTTCATCTGAGAAAGGTGTTGTGATGCTTCGGAAATCCAGACGCTGGGTCTTGCTCGGCGCCGTCGTCAGTACCGCGCTGGCCGTGATCAGCGTGTCCCCCGCCAACGCTTCCCCGCAACCGGCTTGGCACCGGCTCACCCCGCCGCTGTCGACACCGTGGACCAGCCAGGTCTCGCCGGACAACGCCCTGCCGGAGTATCCGCGTCCACAGCTGACTCGGGAGGAGTGGCAGAACCTCAACGGCGTCTGGCAGTTCGGCTCGGCCACCGCCGGGCAGGCACCGCCGATCGGCGCGAACCTCCCCGAGCGCATCCTCGTGCCTTACCCGGTCGAGTCGGCGCTGTCCGGGATCATGCGGCACGAGACACAGATGTTCTACCGGCGCACCTTCACCGTCCCACGCGACTGGAGCATCGGCCATGGGCAACGGCTGCAGCTGCACTTCCAGGCCGTGGACTGGGACGCCACTGTGTATGTCAACGGCAAGCTGGTCACGCACCACACCGGCGGCTACGACGCGTTCTCCGTCGACGTCACCGACGCACTGAAGGGCGGCGGCCCGCAGGAGATCGTGGTCGGGGTGGCCGACCCGAACGACGCCGGCACCCAGCCGCTGGGCAAGCAGCGCGCGCCGGGCAACGGCATCTTCTACACGCCGAGCTCCGGTATCTGGCAGACGGTGTGGATGGAACCGACCGCACCGGCCCACGTCGACCGGCTCGACATGACCCCGAACCTCGCCACGAACTCGCTCGCGCTGACCGTGAACGCGAGCGGTGTCAGGCCGCATCAGACCGTCGAAGCCGTTGCGTACGAAGGAAACCGCGTCGTCGGGCGTGCCACGGGGAAGGCCAACACCCCGCTCAGCCTGCCGGTGCCGCACGCGCACCTGTGGTCACCGGACGACCCGCATCTCTACGACCTGAAGGTGCGGATCGTCGATCACGGCCGGCCGGTGGATAGCGTGGGCTCGTACTTCGGCATGCGGTCCATCAGCACCGGCAAGACGGCCGACGGCAAGACCCGCATGCTGCTCAACGGCAAGTTCGTCATGCAGGTCGGCCCGCTGGACCAGGGCTTCTGGCCGGACGGCATCTACACCGCGCCGACCGACGCGGCACTGAAGTTCGACCTGCAGCAGGAAAAGGCGCTCGGCTTCACCATGGTCCGGAAGCACATCAAGGTCGAGCCGGACCGGTGGTACTACGACGCCGACAAGCTGGGCCTGCTGGTCTGGCAGGACATGCCGGCGATGAAGACCGACTGGCCGGAGAACGCCGGGCAACCGACCGCCGCGGCGCGGACGAACTTCGAGTCCGAACTGCACCGGATGATCGACCAGCACAAGAGCTTCACCTCGATCATCAACTGGGTGCCGTTCAACGAAGGCTGGGGCGACTACGACGTCGGCCGGATCGCCGACCAGGTCAAGGCCTGGGATCCGAGTCGACTTGTCGATGCCGAAAGCGGGGTGAACTGCTGTTCGTCCGAACCGGACAGTGGGCGCGGCGACATCTTCGACGACCACACGTATACCGGACCGGGCAGCCCTTCGCCGTCGGACACCCGTGCCGCCGTGGACGGCGAGTACGGCGGGCTCGGTTTGCACACTGCCGGGCACGAGTTCGATCCGACACACAGCTTCGCGTACGAGATGGAGCCGGACAGCGCGACGTTGACCGCGCGGTACGCCGAGCTGCAGCAGCGGCTTTTGCTGGCAGAGCGGCAATGCGGGGTGTCCGCGGGGGTTTACACGCAGACCACCGACGTCGAGCAGGAGATCAACGGCTTCTACACCTACGACCGCCGGCAGCTGAAGATGGACGGCCCGACCGTGCGGAAGGCCAACCAGGCGCTGATCGCGGCGTCGGGCACCATCGCCACGCCACCGGTCATCCCGCCGGGGACGCCAGGGCTGGACGGCATCGACTCCTACGCATTCGACGAGAACCAGGGCACCACGGCCGCTGACGGCGTAGGCGCGCACCCCGCGACGCTGACCGGTGGCGCGGGGTGGACGGCCGGGAAGTCCGGCTCGGCGTTGTCGGCCAACGGTTCCGGGCAGTTCGCCGACACCGGAGCGTCCTTGTTGGACACCACCGGGAGCTACAGCGTCGCCGCGTGGGTGAAGCTGAACAACGTCGGCGATGCGTTCCAGACGGTCCTCAGCCAGGACGGCGGCGCCAACAGCGCGTTCTTCCTGCAGTACTCCGGCGCCGACCACCGGTTCGCGTTCAGCTTCGTCGGCACGCGGGCGCTCGCGCCCACCGCGCCGGTCGCGGGCCAGTGGTACCACCTCGTCGGCGTCCGCGACGCGGCGAGCGGGCAGCTCAAGCTGTACGTCGACGGGCAGCTCGCCTCGGCGAAGCCCGCCTGCCTCGGCGGCCCGTCGACCGGGCACACCGTGATCGGCCGCGCCCAGTACGGCAGCCAGCCCGTCGACTACGTCAACGGCGCGATCGACCAGGTCCACGTCTACGACCGAGCCCTGACCGACACCGACGTCACCACCCTCTACACCAGCGGCAAGTAACGCAGTCGGACGTGAAGGCCACCTTCATTTACCTATCGGTAGTGAAGGTGGCCTTCACGTCCCGTCACGCACCCAGGGCTCGGAGGAGGAGTGGGAGCAGATCGGTGGCGGCGGGGTCGGCGCGGTTGGTGAAGAAGGCGGCGCTGACCGCGGAGCCGACAACGAGGTCGACGACCGGACCGAGATTCTCGATAGTGGGAATCTCACGTCGTTCGACCGCCCAGTCGACGATGGTCGAAAGGCGGGATTCCAGCGGCTGGATGAACACCGTGTTGAGCGCATGACCCAGCGCGCGGTTGTGCGCGGCCTCCCCCATCAGCGCGCGGATCAGGTGGCCGCCGAGACCCGTCAACGTCGCGAGCTTGTCCCGCAGGAGAGCGTCGAGATCGCCGCGTAGCGACCCCGTGTCCTTGGCGGGTTCGAGGTCGTACGCCCATCTCGCGGCCGTCCCGACCACCAGATCTTCCTTCGACCGCCAGCGCCGGTACAGGGTCGCCGTCGACACTCCGGCGCGCTTCGCGACCTCCGCGGTGGTCAGGCCGCCGTACCCTTTTTCCCGCAGCACGGCGACCGTGGCCTCGAGCAGGGCACGGTCTTTCCCGGAGTCCCGGTCGAACCCGGTCGGGCGGATGTCTTCAGTCACATCGGCAGTTTAGACGAAACGAAACTTTTTCGTTTTGCTATGCTCGGATCATGACCACCGACACCGCGACGGACGCCGAGCAAGTCGTCTCCCGCCTCCGCGCCACCTTCAACTCCGGACGCACCAAGCCGATCTCCTGGCGCCGCGGGCAGCTCCAAGCGCTCCGCGCGATGCTGGTGGAACAGGACGAGGTCTTCCTCAAGGCACTGCACACCGACCTCAACAAGAACGCCACCGAGGCCGAACGCACCGAGGTCGCGTTCATCACCAACGAAATCGACGACACGCTGGAGAACCTCGAAGCCTGGCTGGCGCCGGAAGAGAAGTCGCTGCCCGCGTCCATGCTGCCGGCCACGGGCAAGGTCGTCCGCGAGCCACTGGGCGTGTCGCTCGTCGTCGGTCCGTGGAACTACCCGCTGCACCTCGCGATCGCGCCGCTGGTCGGTACGATCGCGGCCGGCAACTGCGCCGTCGTCAAGCCCAGCGAGCTCGCGCCGTCGGTCTCCACGGCCATCGCCGAACTCCTCCCGCAGTACCTCGACACCGACGCGTACGCCGTCGTCGAAGGCGCGATCCCGGAGACCACGGCGCTCCTGGAGCAGAAGTTCGACCACATCTTCTACACCGGCAACGGCGTCGTCGGCCGCATCGTGATGACGGCCGCCGCGAAGCACCTGACGCCCGTCGCGCTCGAACTCGGCGGCAAGAGCCCCGTCGTCGTCGAGCCCGGCGTCGACCTCGCGGCCACCGCGCAGCGCATCGTGTGGGGCAAGTTCATGAACGCCGGCCAGACCTGCGTCGCGCCGGACTACATCCTCGCGATCGGCGACACCGCCAAGGAAATCGAGCCGTACCTGGCCGCGACCGTCCGCGCGCTCTACGGCGACGACCCGGCGCAGAGCCCCAACTACGGCCGCATCATCGCCACTCGCCACTTCGACCGCCTCGCCGGCTTGCTGGACAACGGCCGCACGGTCGTCGGCGGCGAGACCGACCGCGACGCCCGCTACATCGCGCCGACCGTGCTCGCCGACGTCGACCCGGAGTCAGCGATCATGGCCGCCGAGATCTTCGGCCCGATCCTGCCGATCATCTCCGTGCCGGACGTCGACGCGGCCATCGCTTTCATCACGGCCCGCGACAAGCCCCTCGCGCTGTACGCCTTCACGGAGTCGGACGAGACCAAGGCGCGGCTGCTCAACGAGACGTCGTCGGGCGCGTTGTCGTTCGGCATCCCGGTCGCGCACCTGACCGCGTCGGAACTGCCGTTCGGCGGGGTCGGCGAGAGCGGACTCGGGCGCTACCACGGGAAGTACTCCATCGACACCTTCAGCCACCTCAAAGGCGTCGTGGACAAGCCGATCTCCTGACGTCACGTTCACGGACCCCTCGGGGCCACCCCCGTGGCGTTCAAAGCCACAGGGGTGGCCCTGAGGGACCTTTGGTGACCCCTCGATCGTCCTGCAGCAAGATCACTGTTCCGTACACTGGGGGCCGAAGATCCGAGCAGGCAGGAGGCGCGTGATGGCGCTCACGGACCGGGTGGCGGACGCCGTCTCGCACCCCGCGACCAGCGACGACTACGACCCGCACGCGGCGCTCGCCGAAGTGTTGGCCGGCATCGGGATGAGCCCGGCGGACACCGGCGGCGAGATCACTTTCCTCGGCGCGGACCCGGTGGTGCCCAGCACGTTGCGGCTCGGCGCGGCCTCGGCGATCGCGCTGGTCGCGAAGTCCGCGGCGATGGCCAAGCTGTGGCGCCTGCGCGGCGGCGAGGGCCAGGACATCTCGGTCGACCTGCGCGCCACGCCGCACCGGCTGTGCCCGTTCTACGACCGCCGGTGGGAGCTGATCAACGGCCACCCGCCCCTGTCCGCGGCGAACCCCAGCCCGGCGCTGGGTTTCCTGTTCTACCGCACGGCCGACGACAAGTGGGTCATGCCGCTCAACCCGTACCCGAAGCTGAAAATCGCGGCCGAGAAGCTGCTGGACACCCCCGACGACCAGGAGCGTGTCGCCGCGGCGATCGCCCGGTGGAAGGGACACGAACTCGAAGAGGCCGCCGCCGAAGCCGGTGTCGTCATGCCGATGCTGCGCACGACGGCCGAGCTGCTCTCCGAGCCGCAGTACCGCGACGTGCTAGCCGACCTGCCGCTCATCGAGATCACCAAGATCGGCGACAGCGCGCCGGAACCGCTGGACGCCGATGTCGAGGACCCGCTGTCCGGCGTGCGGGCGCTCGGGATGGGCCACGTCATCGCCGGCGCCGGGACGGGCCGGGCGCTCGCGTTGCACGGCGCCGACGTGCTCAACCTCTGGCGACCCGACGAGCTCGAGCACGACAACACCTACGCCACGGCCAATGTCGGCGTCCGATCGTCCGTAGTCGACCCGTACTCGGCGGACGGCGCCGCACAGATCCAAGGACTGCTCGCCGGCGCGGACGTCTTCTACGCCAACCGGCGCCCCGGTTACCTCGACAAGATCGGGCTGTCAGCCGAGCAGGCAGCGTTCGCACGCCCCGGGATCATCCACGCGACGGCGTCGCTCAACGGACCGCGCGGGCCGTGGGCGGACAGGGTCGGCTTCGACCAGACGGCGGGCAGCCTCACCGGCATGATGTACCTCGAAGGCGACGGCGAGACCCCGGCCTTGCCGCCGATCCTGGTGGTGAACGACTACATCGTGTCGTGGCTGCTGGCCGCGGGCATCACCGAGGCACTCGCCCGGCGCGCCACCGACGGCGGCAGCTACCGCGTCCACGTCTCGCTGACCAGGGCCGCGCTGTGGATCCTCAGTCTCGGCGTGTTCGACAAGGCTTACGCCACCGAAACAGCCGGAAGCAACGAACTGCACGCCTACCACGACCCGGAGACGTTCACCGCGGACACACCGCTCGGGACGTACCAGGGCGTCACCGAGCAGGTCCGCATGTCGGCCACCCCCGGCCGCTACCGGACGGTGCTCGTGCCGCGGGGCTCCTCCCGGCCCGAGTGGGACTCGTGAGCGTTCCGGCCGGTTCTAGGCGGCCGGAACGCTCACGAGCGGTGGCCACCTTCACGGGTAGTTCGCCAGGTAGCTGACATGGTTCGCGGCGTCGGACCGGCCACCGGTGTTGTTGATGACGTGGGTGATCGTGCCGAAGCCACCGAGCGCAACGGTGACGAGGCCGTGGACGTTCACACCGGGGGTGTCCGGGACCTCGAAAGCGCGGGTGGCGATCGTCGCGGGGTTGCAGTTGAAGTAGCTGTAGCTCCCCACGCCCCATGCTTCGTGGCTGGTCACCGAGTCTGCGACCTTGTACGACGCCCAGCCATGCGTGCCGGGGCGGCTGCTCCACGCCGCCTGGTTGGGCGGGTCGTAGGGCATCTCATTCTGGTAGAAGTACGTCCGGCCGCCGTCGCCGTTCCAGATCGTGTCGTACTGCTGGAAATGCTCGACGAACAGGCCGTACATGGTGACGTCGTCGCCGTTGACCACCAGGCCGTTGGCCGCGGTGTTCTCGGTCCAGCCGACGCCGGTGCCGTGATCCGCCCGCCAGAGCCACAGGTGGTCGCCGATCACGTTCGAGCTGTTGACGACCAGGCTCCGGGTGGCTTTGCCGACCCCGGCCCCGCCGATACGGAAGAACACGTCGTGGATCGACGTCGGGTCGCCGGCGTGACGGGCCGACGAACCCGGCTGACCGATCTCCATCAGCACCGGTGATTCGACCGGGCCCGCGTCGATGAGCAGACCGGCGACGCTGACGCCGTCGACGTCGGCGACCGACAGGGCGATGATCCCGTTTTCCGGGACCAGGGTGGCCAGGCCAAGGCCGAGCACGACGGTGCCGGGCCGAGCCACGCTGACGGTCTCGTCCAGGTGGTAGATACCCGGCGTGAACAGGAGGTTCTTGCCCTGGCGCAACGCGGCGTTGATCGTCACCACGGAGTCTTCGGGCTTCGCGACGAAGAACCGGCTGAGCGAAATGGACTGACCCACCGGAGTGCCGTCGAGCCAGTCCGGACCGACGGAGTTCTCCCGCACGCCGGGCACGAACACGTGGTAGCTGCCGGTGCCGTCGACGTGGAGGAACGGTTTCTCGCGAACCACCGGCGTCCGGGCGACGTTCGTGTTCGGCGGGTTCGGGAAGGTCTGTGCGGGAGCTCCGGCAGTGCCGACGTAGACCATGTTCCACACCGAACCCGACCAGCCGCCGATCCGGCTGTTGCGGGTCATGAACTGCTGCTGGGAACCGGATTCCACCAGGCCGTCGAGCACGCTGTCGGCGATCATCCCGCCGCTGGCCCAGCCGTCGCCGCCGTTCCACAGCTGGAGCCTGCCGCGCAGGTGCATCCGGCGGTAGGGCGCCGCCTGGGAAACGGCCCACCGCTCGACCTCGCCAGGAGGTGGCGTAACCGACATGTTTTCCGCGCCACGCCAGAAGTTCTGCGTGGCGTTGCCCCGGCGGCGCGGGTCCGCGCCCTGCTGCAGCCAGTCGGCTTCGACCCGGACGTGCCCGTTGATTTCGACGTCATCGGGTGACCGGCCGAGGCCCGCGACCTGCGTGTAGAAACCGAGGTTGGCATCGGCGGTGTAGCTGCCCGGTTTGAACAACACGGCGTACCGCTGCTCACCGAACTGGTTCGTCTCCTGCTCGGCGAAAATCGTGTCGAGTCGGTCCTGGACAACGGCTTTCGGCGTCGACGGGTCGAACACCGACACGTTCGGCCCGAAGTCCGGGTTCCGGGGGTCGGTCGGGCGCACACTCGAACTCGGCCCGGCGGTGTTCACCGCCACCTCCTGGAATGAATAGCCATCGACGGTCCCCTTGCCGGGTACCGTACACGCGCGGAAACCAGGGAAACCCTGAAACCGCCGCAGTCTGCCCCGTGGGCCAATTCCCCCGCCCGAGTACACAGTGGACCGTGGTGTGGGCCCCGAGGGAACCCCGACGGCACCCTCGCGCGAACCTTGCGAACTCTCAACAAGGTAGGTTAGGCTCACCTAAGTCCGCCTGAGCTGGGAAACCCTGTGGCGTCCTGCCCAATACCCCGATGACCAGGCCGGAGCGGCGGTGTCCCCGGAGTTGATGTCGGTCACCAGCGCCGGCCTGCTCACCGACGCGACAACGAGGTCTGGTTCCTCGGGCTCGGCCACTCGGCGCCATGCAGGTCCTCGACGACCTCGCCAAGGACCTGGGCTAGCAACTCGCCGTCGAGTTGCGATCGTTGCGGTCTGCAACTACCGCAACTCGACGGCGAGTTGCGGTCTTGAGGATCAGACGCCCCAATCCGGGCGCAGGGGCATGTTCGAGAGGCCGCCGGAGTCGGTGCGGACACCGAGGACCTGGCTGAGCTCGAGTTCGTGGCGCTCGAACGCCAGCCGGCAGGCGGCCATGTACAGCGCCCACACCCGGCCGCGGTTCTCACCGGCTTCGGCGATCGCCTCGTCCCAGTTCGCCTCGAGGTTCGCGCCCCAGCCGGCCAACGTCGTCGCGTAGTGCTCGCGCAGGTTCTCCGCGTGCCGGACCTCGAACCCGTTGTCCTGCATGGCCGAAACGATCTCGCCCATGGCTTCGAGCTCGCCGTCCGGGAAGACGTACCGGTCGATGAACCCCCGCGACCGGTGCGGCACCCGGGTGTTCGGGTTGGTCACGCAGTGGTTCAGCAGGCGCCCGTACGGTTTGACTTTCGAAGCCAGGAAACGGAAGTACGCCGGCAGGTTGCTGGCGCCGATGTGCTCGGTGAGGCCGATCGACGACACCGCGTCGAAGTCCGTCTCGGTGACGTCGCGGTAGTCGGTGTAGCGCACCTCGGCCTTGTCGGTGAGACCGGCGGCTGCGAGGTCCTTCTGCGCCCACAACGCCTGCTCCCGCGACAGCGTGACTCCTAGCGCCTCGACGCCGTAGTGCTCGGTCGCGTGCTTGACCATGCCGCCCCACCCGCAGCCGACGTCGAGCAGCCGCATACCCGGCTTCAGGTCGAGCTTGCGGCACACGAGGTCGAACTTGTGCGCCTGCGCTTCTTCCAACGTCGTATCCGCGTCATCGAAAACCGCGCAGGTGTACGCCATCGACGGGCCGAGCACCAGCTCGTAGAAGCGGTTCGAAACGTCGTAGTGGCTCGCGATGGCGTTGCTGTCACGGGCTTTGGAGTGGTTCAGCCCGTGGACAGTGCGCCTCAACCGGCTCGGCAGCTCCTCCGGCGGCAACGGCACGCGGCGCAGGTGGCGGGGGCCGAGTTCGCGCAACAGCCACACTCGGTCGCGGGCGCTCAGCTCATCCACTTGGGACACGAGCGCGCGCAGCGCGGTGTACAGGTCCCCGGTGACGACCAGGTGCCCGCTGACGAACGCCCGGGCCATGCCGAGGTCGCCCGGAGACGAAAGCAGGTAGCTCAACGCGAGCGGCGAACGGACTTCGATGCCGACCTCGGCGTCCGCCGGGCCGCTGGTGCTGCCGTCGTAGGCCGAAATCGACAGCTGGTTGTGCGGCCCGAGTACCCGCGCGAAGACCTGCGCGACCGGAAGTGCTGACGTGCTCATGTAATTCTCGCTCCTCGTGCGGTTGCGGTTCTGCTCAACGTCCCCGGACGCACTTGTCGTAGAGGTCTAGCAGGCGCGAGTTCGCGTCGTAGTTCTTCTTCAACGTGTGGTAGGTCTCGCCGTTGTACAGCTGCCAGAAGGCATCTTCTTCGTAGAAGCTCTCGGAATAGAGCGACTTGCGGCCACCGAGCTCCGACACGGTGGTTTCGATCATCCGGTTGTGCGTGCCGTCCGCCTCACCGGGATCGAGCGGCACCGCCGACCAGAACCCGAAGTTGACGTACAGCGTGGCCGGGTCCAGCTCGTAGAGTGGCCAGCTGACGGCGTCGGAGCGCTGTTTCAGCGGGCAGATCCAGATCGGGCTGATCGGGATCTCGCGGTGGAAGAACTCGAGGAACTTCCCCGCGTTTTCCAGCGGCACCTCGATGTCCTGGACGATCGTTTCCTCCGGCGGCAGCCCGCGCAGCCGCAGCAGCGACGCGGCGACGTTGAACTTCCGCTCCAGCGCCACGACCTTCCAGTACACCTCGGAACGCAGGCGCTTCCGGCCGAGCAGGAACCGCGGCAGCCGGTGCTGGACGCCGAGTGCCCGCGAGCACCAGAACCAGTCCGTGTCCCAGCGCCACAGATAGTCCCGCGTGCTGAGGTGGTCGACCTCGCGGCGCTGGATCGAGCGGTAGTAGATGTCGAGCCAGGTGTAGTCGCTGGTGCCGGGCACCTCGTCGACGAACGTGCCCAAGGTGAGGTACATCTCGTCCGGGCCGAACACCGTGCCGTCGACGAAGTCGACCGACAGCCCGTCGCGGGTGCGCGCCCGGCACATCTCGCCGAGGTCCGCGAAGTACTCGGCCGGGTCGTGGTGGCGGACGTGCTGCAGGCGGACGTACGGCTTGACCGGCTCCAGCTGGATACGCAGCCGCAGGGCGTAGCCGAGGGTGCCGTAGGAGTTCGGGAAGCCGTGGAACAGGTCGGCGTGCTCGTTGTCCGGGGTGGCCACGACGACCCGGCCGTCTCCGGTCAGTACCTCGATCTCCAGCACCGACTCGTGCGGCATGCCGTTGCGGAACGACGACGACTCGATGCCCAGCCCGGTGACCGCGCCGCCCAGGGTGATGGTCTTGAGTTGCGGTACGACCAGCGGCATCATCCCGTGTTCGAGCGTCGCGTCCACGAGCCGCTCGTAGGTCACCATGCCCTCGACGTCCGCGGTGCGGGCCTCGGCGTCGACGTGGAGGACGTGCGCGAACCCCGACACGTCCAGCTTCGGCGTCGTCGTCGCGGGCCGCGTACGGAACAGGTTGGATGTCCGTTTCGCCAGCCGCACCGGCTCGTCCGGCCCGATCGCCGCGAGCTGCGCGCGCAAGGACGCAACGCGCTCGTCGTGGCCGGCGAACGTCCCCGGTGAGTGGTCCATACCAGCGTCCGCCACTGTCTTGCGCTTACTCACCATCAGGCCATGATCTCTCATCAGGGGTGCCGCGGTACGTCCCCCCACCGACCCGGTTTACCCGCTCCGGCCTTCCACCGCCACCCGCCCACCGCCCGAGCGGGCACTTTTGTACTTTTGTGCCCTGCTTGAGCGCTCAACAACGGCACTCTTCCACAAAAGTGGTTCTTGTGTCGTATGTGTGGGTCCGCGACGCCTCAGTGGGTGCCGGGTGATGTGGACTGGCTCCGTTTTACCGCGGCAGGGACGGGTGGTGTGGGGGAAGGGATTCTGAAGGCCGGTTGGGGTGGCTGGGTGGTGTCGG
>NZ_JAODNM010000117.1 GCF_025464955.1 Amycolatopsis sp.
CCAGATCCAGGTTTGCTTGATGGTCGAGCTGGAGGGGTCGAAGGCCAGGTCCCAGGCGGTCATGGCGAATGCGCCGATGACGGGGGTGCCGATGGTGGTCAGCCAGGTCGAGTTGCGGCGGACGTCGCCGAGCAGGACGGTGGCCACGATCCAGGCGAGGTAGCCGGTGGCTAGGTAGGCCGGGCCGATGAACCACGGCACCTGGAAGATCTTGCCGCCACTGGTGTAGTGGTAGTGCCCGAACGGGAAGCCGGTCCGGATGCTGAGGTTTTCCAGGATGTTGCTGATCACGAGACCCGCGGCGACGAAGACCCCGATGGCGCGCCAGCCGTAGCGCCGCGCTCCGTGCAGGAGCGCGAACCCCACCTGCACGACGATCAGCGGCAGCTTGACCCCGGGAACGAAGGCCGAAACGAGCAGTCCGCAGACGACCAGGGCGGTGACGGCCCACAGGGTCCGGGCGGAACGAGAAGTGGTGGACATGCGGCAACTCCAGGGTTTCGGGCCACATCCGGGCGTGCGCCGGGTGCTGGCGTGTTCACAGTGCGGCGAAGACTTCGGTCCCGGCATCGAAAGCGGCGATCAAGTCGGCCGTAACGATGCTCGCGATGTATCCGTCCGGGCGGATCAAGATCAGCGTGTCCCCGGTTATTCCGTAGCTACTGGCGATCAGGCCCGTGGTGTCGGCGAGCCCGTCGGCATCGCTACCTTGCCCGGCGTGGATCGCATAGCGGTGTATCTCGGCACCGCCGGTCGGCCAGCTCAGGTCGGGCAGCGAGTCGATGGCGTTGGGGCCAAAGGCCAGCAGGGTGAACTGCGGTCCTTTGTAGACATCGAACAGACGCTCGACCCCGGGCCCGGCGCAGGGGGCGTCCGGGGCCCGGTCGCCGGTTCGCAGCGTCTTGGTGGCCGCACCGACGGCGGGGGCGAGCGGACCGCCGTGGTACGAAAGCCCAAGCTGTCGTTCCTCGTCTCCGCGTTTGAGGCTGGCGAGGCGGCGTTCATCGAGGCCGGCATACAGTTCGGTGGACTTGCCGAGGACCCGGGCGGCGACGGGTTGCCGTTCGGCCTCGTAGCTGTCGAGCAGGGAGTCCGGCGCGCCGGCGATGACCTGACCGAGTTTCCAGCCCAGGTTGTACGCGTCCTGCACGCCGGTGTTGAGTCCTTGGGCCCCGGCCGGGGTGTGCACGTGGGCGGCGTCGCCCGCCACGAAGACCCGGCCGGCCCGGTAGTGCTCGACGATCCGGATGTTCGGCCGGAACACCGAAGTCCAGGTGACGTCGTGGAGCCGAAGGCCGGTGGCCGAGCGGAACCGGGCCGCCAGCGCGGTTTCGTCGATCTCCGGGGTCTCGTCCGGCCGTAGCTTGATCATCAGCTGGAATTGGTCAGAGTGGGGAAGCGGGCACGCCCCGACGAATTTGCCGCCCGTGCCGGGCCAGACGTGCCAGCGCTTGCGGGACAGCCCGTCGATCGTGGCGTCGACGATGAGGGTCCGGTCGGACTGGTCGGTCTCGCCGGCGAACCGGAGACCGGCGGCCTTGCGGACCGCGCTCGAACCGCCGTCGGCACCGACGAGGTACTTGCTGTGGATTCGCTCGCCCGAGGAGAGTGTCGCTGTCACGCCGTCGTCGTCTTGCTCGAAGCCTTCCAGCGCGACACCGAACTCGATGCGCAGGCCGAGGCGGTCGAGCAGGCCGTGCAGGATGGCGTCGGTGCGGGATTGCGGCAGCAGCAGGATGTTCGGGTAGGGCACGTCCGGGGTCGGCTGGTGCCGGCGCTGCATCCGCCACGGCACCGTGACCGGCCCGAGGTGGATACCCATCAGCGGGTACATGCCGCCTTCCGCGTGTGCCTCGGCCAGCACGCCGAGGTCCTCGAAGACCTCCTGGGTGCGCGGCTGCACCCCCTTGGCACGGGAGCCTTCGAACGCGTGCGGCGCCTTGTCGACCAGGCGGACGCGCAGGCCCCGGCGCAGCAGGTCGGCGGCCAGCGTGGAGCCGACCGGGCCGGCTCCGACGACGAGGACGTCGATGTCGTGTTCGGTCATGTCGGTCGACCTCCGATGGTCTGCTGGATGAAGGCGGTGAGCAGGGTTGCGGTGCCGTGCGGGTCCTCGAACGGGACCATGTGCCCGCACTCGGCGATCACGTGGCACCTGTCGGGGCGGAGGAGCTCCCGGACGGCGTCAAGGTGCTCGATGGGCGTGACCTGGTCGTGCTTGCCCCACACCACCATCGTGGGGAAGGGCTCCCGGCCGGCCCGCCGGTAGAGGTCCTGCTGCGCGGTGAGCGGGTAGTCCCTGAGAGTGGACAGCAGTGCGTAGATCGAGCCGTGGAATCGGCAGGGCTCGCCGACGAGACGAACGAGCCGTTCCGCGTCGTCGTTCGAGCGGACGTTGTGCGCCAGATGTGTGCTCAGAGCGCGGTGCCCGAAGACCTTCCCCAGGATGCGAGCCGGCGGATCGATGGCCAGCAGCCGCGTGCCGGCCTGGCGCCGCGCGGTCAGCCCCGCCGGGCCGATCAACGTCAGCGACAGCGGTTTCGGGACATCGTCGCGCGTGGCGTAGGCCATCGCGATGAGACCGCCCATGGACGTCCCAACGACGTGCACCGGGTCTCGAACCTCGACCGCGTCGAGAAGCTCGTCCAGCTGGCGAAGGAACAGGGCCTGGCCGTAGCGGCCCTCGACGCGGTCGGACCATCCGCGGCCGTACGCGCTGTAAGCCAGCGTGCGCAGGCCTTGCGCTCGCAGGTCCACGGCGACCGCGTCCCAGTAGCCGAGCGGAATCGTGATGCCGGGGACCAGTACCACGAGCGGGCCGGTGTCAGGTCCGGCGAGCTCGTAGTGCGTCACCCCGTCGGAGAGCGTGACGAACGAGCCGCGGGCCGCGGCGCGCGCGGACTCGTCCAGGACGAGGTCTTCTCCCCTGGCAATGTAGGTGCGCGTCACCTGAACTCCAGGATGGCGTCGGCGACCTCGGCCGGGGCTTCCTCCGGCATCAAGTGGCCGACACCGGGAAGCACGATCTCCCGACTGCCCGGGATGTCCCTGGCGAAGTGCTGGCCGTCGATGCCATCGCCGCGCAGGACCAACGTAGGCACACGCAATCCTCGAAGCTCAGCGGAGCGGCCGGCCTGTTCGGTGTTCGCGAAGTCGACGAAGGCGGCACTGTTGCCCGGCCGGCTCATCATGGCGTGGACCCGGTCGGCCATCTCCTCGGACACGGCGAAGCCTGCGCCCACCGAGCCGCGCAGATTGCGCGCGACGACGCCACGCGAACCCGCCCGGCGCACCAGCGGCCGGGTGATCGGGTTGCGGGCGAGGCGAATCGCCGTGGGCAACGACTTGCCGGGATAACCGGTCGCGTTCATGAGCACCAGGCGCCGCATGCGTTCGGGGAAGGTGAGTGCGAAGTTCCACGCGATGTTCCCACCGAGGGAGTTGCCGGCGACCGTGCAGTCCGCCACGGACTGCACGTCGAGGAATCGGGCGAGGAAGGCGACGTACGACTCGATGCGGTAGTCCCGGTCCGGCCGGGGACCGGTCAGCCCGAACCCGGGCAGATCCAGCCGGATCACGTCGCAGGTCGAGCGCAGCCTGGCCGCGATCCCGTTGAACGCGTCCAGTGAAGAGCCGGAGCCGTGCAGCAGTAGCACTGGTGGCCCCTCTCCTTCGCGCACGAAACGCACCCGCATCCCGTCGATCGATGTGAACGACGATCCTTCCGCGAGCTTGTCCATCGCGCTCACCTCCCGCAAATAATGGCCACACTGTTGCCGATATATTTCGGCTACAGTGTATCCGAAATTAGGCGGATCAGGCAACGGCGCTAGTCGGCGGGTGAGGCAAGGTGGTAGCCGTGAGTCAGAGAGATCCTCGGCCGGGGAATCCACGCTGGTGGCGGAGTCGCCCTCGCCCGGACAACGGCGCTGGGCAGGGGCCAGGGCGTCCCGCGATGCCGGTCGATCGCGTTATCGCCGCTGCCGTCGAGCTGGTCGATGAGGTGGGGCCGGGCGAGTTCAGCATGAGGCTGCTGGCCCAGCGGCTGCGGTCGAGCACGGCAACCCTGTACCGTCACTTCGCCGGCAAGGACGAGATCTTCGTCCACGTCGTGGAGCACGTACTCGGCGAGGTGCCACGACACCTGCCCGAGCTCCCCGACGAGCCGACATGGCAGGACCTGCTCGGCGCCACTGCCGATGCGCTGTTTCGCACGTTGAAAGAACACCCGAACGTGGCCGCGCTCTTCGGTGATCAGGTTCCGCTCGGGCCACGGGCTCTCGCCGGCCGGGAGGCCGCGATCGGCATCCTGCTCGCCGGCGGGTTTACCGCCGAGGTGGCCGCTAAGGCGTACACCGCGGTCGGGCACTACGTCGTCGGCTTCGCCACCCAGCTGCGCGCCGGCGGTACCTCCGATGAGAAGGAGGAGAACCACGATCTCCGCGAGTTCTATCGCACCCTTGATCCCGCACGGTATCCCGCAACCGTGGCCTCGGCCGCGTTCCTGCCGATCTCCCTCGACGACGAGTTCCGGTTCGGACTGCAGCTCATCGTCGACGGACTGGCCCGACAACTGCCCCATGCGGGAGACCGAGCACCACGCGGGTGAGAGCGTCATTGCGCGGCGACGGGTACCGGCCCGGTGGCCGACTTCCCTCGCGAGCGGGACCGACTGCCGGGTCTGAGAGGTGACAGCCGGTCCGGCCGGTGTTCCGAGAAGGTCAGGCGCGGGATATGGGAGATCCCTGCCAGGCCGTGTGGGCGGGTACCGACCCCGCGGCCATGACCAGTGAGCCGGCGCCGGCCGGGCTGCGCGACGCCGGCGCACTGGACCCCGTCCTGGACCAGCTCGCACCTTGGAACAACGAACAACACCCCCGCTGGTCGGCGGGGGTGTCGGGTTGGTGGGTCGTGTGGGACTCGAACCCACAACCAACGGATTAAAAGTCCGGAGCTCTGCCAATTGAGCTAACGACCCTCGGCACTGAGGATACCGGCCCCCGGCGGCGTCGGGTTGGGGGGTCCGGGCGGGAATAGGTCAGCGGGTGGGGTGGTTGTAGCTGTTGGTCGACGCGTCATCGTGTCCCCCGGGCTCAACCTATTGCCCTCGCGGAGTTCCGTTCGGCTGGAACCGCGTCGCGCCACCTGCCGTGAGGCGAACCGGGCGTGTCGACCGAGTACGAGACGATGGCCCTCCACCAGGCTCCGGTGGAGGGCCATCCTCGCGTTATGCACCGGGTTTGCGGGCTACGCCGCCGATCACGCGGGACTCCGAGGGCGCGGCGGCGAACAGGGTGGCGGGGTCCGGGTGCCAGGCCGGGGCGTAAACGAGGCCAGGGTCCAGGAGCGGCCAGTCGCCGTAGAACCGGGCGAACTCGGCCTTGGTCCGCAGGAAGCCGGGGTTCGTGGTGGTCTCGTAGTACTCGATGAGGTCGACCAGCGCCTGGCGCTCGTTCTCGTCGACCGGGTTCTCGTTCGTCATCTGCGAGAGCACCAGCAGTGACCCCGGTGCCACCTGGTCACGGTAGAAAGCCAGCAGGTCATCGGGGTTTTCGTCGTCGTTGACGAAGTGCATGACGGCGTTGATCACCAGCGCGAGCGGCCGGTCGACGTCGATGATGCCGGACTCGGTCACGCGCTCCCACAGGTCTTCGGGCTCGAGGAAGTCCGCGGCCATCGCGCGGAAGCGGCCGGGATCGGCGGTCTCGGCGAGCAGCAGGGTCGAGTGCGCGAGCGCGACGGGCTCGTTGTCGAGGTAGAGGACGTGGGTGTCCTTCTCGGGGCGGGTCTCGTCGGCGACTTCGTGCACGTTGCCCGCCGACGGCAGGCCCGAGCCGATGTCGACGAACTGGGTGAGCCCGGCCGCCGAACACGCCCGCACGGCCCGCCCGAGGAACTGGCGGCTGGTCCGGCAGTACTCGCCGATCAGCGGCAGCCGGTCCCGGACCTTCTCGGCGAAGTTCCGGTCGATGGCGTAGTTCGTCGTCCCGCCGATGAAGTAGTCGTAGACCCTGGCCGCCGACGGCCGATCGAGACTGCCTTCCACCGCTGTCAACGCGTCATAGTGATTGATCATCAAGCCCCCTCGACCATCCACCCTAGAGCAGTTCCGGGGTCAGCTGCGGCTCGGCCATGTCCGGATCGAAGGGGTACATCGGCCGGACGATCCGGTGGTGTCCGAGCCGCAGCAGGTCCTGGTCCACCCCACCCGGGGTCAGCGCCAGCAGCCAATCGGCGGCCATCTCGTACAGCTCGGGCTCCAGGTAGCCGATCTTCACGATCACCACGTCCGCCTCGCGCGGCTTCAGGCCCAGCGCCGCGAAGTCGGACTCCAGGTGGTACGGCTTGCGGCGAGTGGTGACGATCACGTGCAGCCCGCCGACAGCGAGGGTCACGGCCGTGCCGGCGACCGGGTCGGTTGTGTCGACGGCGGCGACACGCGCGGTCAGCGTGATCGGGCCGTGCGGGCCTGCGTCGACCTTCCCGCCGACGTCGACAGTGACCGTGGCCCCGACGCCCGCCGCGGCGGCTGTCGCGGTCGCTTCCGGGTCGGCGATGGCGGCGTAGATCGTGGTCAGGCCGGCGAGCTCCGACATGCCGAGCAGCTGGGCAAGGCTCCACGACGTATCGCCGGCGCCGCCCGCGGTCGGGTTGTCGCCGGAGTCGCTGATGAAGAACGGACGCGCGGTGCTCGCGGCGGCCTGCCCGACACATTCGGCCAGCGTGCCGGTGGGCGCGACGAACACGAAGTCCCGCCGTGCGTCCCAGTACGCGCGGGCCAGCTCCTCCGCCTTTGCGCTGATCACGGCCTTGTCGTCGCCGGTCACGACGACCGCGGCCTGGCAGCGTGGCTCGTCCGCCCAGGCGTAACCGACCCAGATCGCGGCGTCCAGCACACCGTCGGCGGCTTCGACCTCATCGACCTTGGCGTACACGCTTTTCGCCGGTTCCAGCCGTGTGCTCGTCTTCTCGCCGGGCAGCAGCACGGGCACCTGCACCCACGCCTTGTGCGGGCGCCCACCGGACCGCAGTCGCGCCACGAGGTTGCGGGCCGCTCGTTCGCGCGTGTCCCACGCGTCGGTGTGACGCGATCGGCACGGTGATGGTGACCGCGACGCTCCGCATCGCCGAGTCGATCCTGCTCGTCGCGTACGTCAGCTTCCTCGGCCTCGGCGTCCCGGCGCCGACCACTGATTGGGGAGCCATGCTGAGCAAGGGAATCACCTACACCTATGACGGCTCGTGGTGGCTGATCCTGCCGCCCGGGATCGCGATCGTGCTGGTCGTCTGCGCGATCAACTTCCTCGGTGACGGCCTGCGTGACGCGTTCGCGGTGAAGGGGCGATGATGGGCGAAAATTCCGTTGAGCCGGTGCTCGAGATCAAGGACCTGCGGGTGACCTATGGCGACGGACCCGCAGCGCTTGACGGTCTGTCCTGTGTGGTCGGTCCGGGTGAGATCGTCGCGTTGGTCGGCGAGTCCGGTTCGGGCAAAACCACTGCCGCGCTTGCCGTGCTCGGGCTGCTGCCTGAGGTGGCCACGGTGGACGGATCGATCTTGCTGGGCGGGCAGGACGTACTCGACCTGCGCGGAGAAGCGCTGCGCGCGATCCGCGGCCGCGGCGCGGGAATGGTCTTCCAGGAGCCGATGACCGCGCTCAACCCGTTACTGACCATCGGGTTCCAGCTGGCCGAAGCTATCCGCAACCACGACCCGGAGCGCAAGCGGCACCGGCACTACCGGGATCGGTGCGCGAAACTCCTTGACCGTGTTGGCGTTCCGGAACCGACCGCGCGACTGCGTCAGTATCCCCATCAGCTTTCCGGTGGGCTGCGTCAGCGGGTGATGATCGCGATCGCCATCGCGGCCGAACCCCGGCTGATCATCGCCGACGAGCCGACGACCGCGCTCGACGTTACCGTGCAGCAACAGATCCTCGACCTGCTGCGCGACATTCGCGACACCGAAGGCACACCGACGTTGCTCATCACGCACAACATGGCTGTGGTAGCGGATATCGCGGATCGTGTCCTGGTGCTGCGCGGCGGCAAGGTCATCGAGGAATCCGCTACGACAACGCTGTTCGAGCGGCCCGAAGCCGACTACACCAAGCAACTTCTCGCCGCGGTGCCGCGCCTGGGCGGCAACGAGCACGCCGCCCAAGCCGAGACTCTGGAAACGCCCGCGCTGGTGTTGTCCGAGGTCGTCGTCGAATACGGCGGACGTCGTGCCGTCGACACCGTCTCGTTGAGTTTGGCAGCGGGGGAAATCCTCGGCCTGGTGGGAGAATCCGGGTCGGGTAAAACGACCGTCGGCAACTGTGCCCTTGGGTTGGTCTTGCCGAAGTCCGGCGGCGTCGACGTCTTCGGCGCGCCGCTGCCGAAAGGCACCGGCAGGGCCGCCCGTGCCGTGCGCAAACGGATCGGGGCGGTCTTCCAGGATCCTGCGTCCTCTTTGGACCCAAGGATGTCGGTCGCGCAGACCATCGAGGAACCACTGATCGTGCACACCGCCGGCGGGCGTGCGGAACGGCGCCGACGCGTGCGGGAGCTACTTGACGCCGTCGAACTTCCTGAGGCGATGCTGGCACGTTACGGACATGAGCTGTCCGGCGGTCAACGGCAGCGGGTCAGTCTGGCCAGGGCGATGGTGCTCGGCCCGAAGCTGCTCATCGCGGACGAGCCGACCAGCGCACTCGACGTCTCGGTTCAGGCTGCGGTGCTCGAGGTAGTGAAACGGTTGCACGCCGAGTTCTCGTTCGCCTGCTTGTTCATCAGCCACGACCTCGCGGTGGTGGACAGCCTCTGCGACCGGGTCGCGGTGATGCGTGCCGGGCAGGTGGTCGAGGAAGGTCCAACCGGGACGGTCCTGAGTGCGCCGGAACATCCTTACACCCAGGCGTTGCTGTTGTCCTCGCCGGTGCCCGACCCCGCGTTGCAGCGCGAGCGCCGCGAAAAGCTGGCTGAGTCGGCGTGAGTGGACTCTGGGCGGGCGTTGATATCGGCGCTTCGAAAACGCTGGTCGTGCTCTGTGACGATGGCGGCGTCGAGGTTGCCGACGCGGCGGTTCCGACGGATGCCGCGCACAGCGGCGGAGAGTCCATTCTGGACACAGCGGCTCAGCTGATCGCGCAGCTCGTTGCGGGCGCGGAGTTGTCGGGGGTCGGCGTAGGCGCTGCCGGTGTGATCGACGACATCGCCGGGCTGGTGGTGGCCACCGGCGACTCGTTCACCGGCTGGGCGGGCACCGCGATCAACGCCGGACTGTCCGCGCGGCTCGGCGGGGTGCCGGTGCGGGCCGACAACGACGTCAACGCTCTCCTGCTCGGCGAACTGTCCGAATCCGGCGACGTCCGACAAGCGCTCGGGATCACCCTGGGCACCGGCGTCGGCGGGGCGTTGCTGGTGGACGGCAGGTTGTTGCACGGCGAGGGAAACACCGCGGGGGAGATCGGCCACATTGGACGGTTCGGCGACGCCCCTTGCACCTGCGGGCAGCGCGGACACCTCGAGGCCTACGCCTCGGGCCGGTCGCTGTCCCGCCGGTACACCGAAGCGACCGGCCGGAACCTATCCGCCGCGGATGTCGCGGCGGCCGCCTCGGCCGGTGACGTCGATGCTGCGGCGGTGTACGAAGAGGCTGGCCGCTACCTCGGCGTCACGATCGCCCAGACCGGAGGGCTACTCGGGTTGGGCCTGGCGATCCTCGGCGGCAGCGTGACCAGATCCTGGCCCCTGCTGGAGAAGTCGGTCCAGCGGGCCCTCGACGAGCAGCCGCTCCTGTCCGGGAACCCGGTGACAGTGCGGCTGTCCCGCCTGGGCGCGAAGGCTGTCGCCCTCGGTGCCATCGAGCTGGTCAGGCCACGGCTGGTCAGACCTCGGAGTGGCTGACGAGCTCGTCGACCGCGCGACGGCGTCGGATGCCTCGCAGCATCAGCCCGCCGTCCAGCTTGCGAGCCAGCGGCGACGGCGGCACGGCGAGCACCGCACAACCGGCTCGCGCGGTGCAGTAACGCGAGACTGACGCGGTCACTGCGCGGCGGAACACGTTCCGGCTGCCGGCACCGATCACCAGGAGGTCGGTCTCCTTGTCGGCCAGGCCCACCAGCACCCGGCCGGGATTGCCGCGCGCGACGAGCAGGCGCACGTCGACGTCGGACGGAAAGCCGCCGAACGCCTCCTCCCACGCGTGCTGCAGCTGCTCCCAGGCCGACCGCTCCCAGTACCGGCGCAGATGCGGGCTGGGCGCCCGCCGATCGATCGCTTCGCCGCCAGGCGGCATCCACGCGAGCACGCCATACACGGTCGCACCAGTCAACCGGGCTTCCGCGACGCCGCGGCGCAACGCCCGCAAGCTGCCGACCGACCCGTCCACGCCGACGATAATGCGCCGAACGCCGTCTTCCACGCCCTTTGTCCTTTCACTACAACACTTCTGCTCATCCCACGATCGCACCCGTTTCCGCTGGCCGAGCTCTCCCTTGACGTTCCCCCAACGCCCCTCACCCCCACCTTGACGCCGCCTTTGCGCGTGGCCTGACATCAGATCCAGCGCCCCCTCAGGGGCACCTTGAGTGCGTTCAACGCTGCGTTCAACGCCATAGGGTGGCCCTGAGGGAACCTCAGGCACTCAGAGCGAGGGCCAGGAAGGCGTGGGCGGCCGGGGACAGCGGGCCGGCGCGGTGGACCAGGCCGACGCGCCGCCGGATGACCGGCGTCGTCGTGCACACCCGGGCGCCCCGGTTCCGCGCGTCGACGGCGAGCGACGTCGGCAGCAGTGTCGCGCCGGCGCCGGCCAGCACGAGCGGCACGATCGACTCCCGATGCCCGGTCTCGACGGCGATGTGCGGGACGACGCCGACCGACGACAACGACTGGTCGAGCAGGGCCCGGGTCGACGAGCCGGCCGGGCTGGCCACCCACGGCAGCGTCGCGAGGTCCTCGAGCGCCAGCACGTCGATCGACGGGTCGAGCAGGCTGTCCGGCAGGACGACGAGCAGCTCCTGCTCCCCGAGGTCGCGCTCGACGAGGTCGCCGGCGGCCAGCGGCAGATGCGCGACGCCGAGTTCACACTGTCCGGTGCGCACCAGGTCACCGACCGAACCGGTGTCCTCCGGCTCGGCCAGCCCGATCACCACGTCCGGGAACGCGCGCCGGAACGCGCCGATCAGCGGGGCCAGCGGGTCGACGGCCAGCGTCGACAGGCTTGCCAGGTCGAATCGGCCGCCGGTGAGTCCGATCACCTCCTGGACGGACGCGCGGGCCGTCGCGGCGTCCCGGATCATCTGCCGCGCGGGCCCGACCAGCGCGTCCCCGGCCGCGGACAGCACGAGGCGGCGGCCGACCCGGTGGAAAAGCTCGGTCCCGAAGTCCTTTTCCAGCGTTTTGATCATCTGTGACAGCGACGGCTGCGCGATTCGCAGCGCGGCCGCCGCCTTGGTGACGCCGTCGTGGTCGACCACGGCGAGGAAGTACTCGAGATGCCGGAGTTCCATATAGGAACATCCTATGCCAATGACGTGAATCTTGTCTTTGACCTCTGAATCGCTCGGTCTTTGAATAGAAGGGGAGCTGAGGAGGCTGACGTGTCGGTGCTGGACGTTCGACGTCGGATCTTCACCGAACCCGCGCCGCTCGCCTCGATCGCCGCCAGCCCGCGTGCCCCCTGGTACGCCGTCGCGACCGTGTGCGTCGGCGCGTTCATGGGCCAGCTCGACGCCAGCATCGTCACCCTTGCCCTGCCGACGATGAGCCGCGACTTCGGTGTCAGCGTCGGCGCGGTGGAATGGGTGTCGCTCTCGTACCTGCTCACGGTCGTCGCCGCGGTCACCGTCTTCGGCTGGCTCGCCGACGCGATCGGCCGGAAGCTCTTGTACACCTACGGTTTCGGCGTGTTCGTGCTCGGCTCGGCGCTGTGCGGCTTCGCGCCGAACCTCGGGTTGCTCATCGCCGCGCGGGTGCTGCAGGCCCTCGGCGCGGCGATGTTGCAGGCCAACAGCGTCGCGCTGATCCGCCAGGTCATGCCGCCGGACCGCCTCGGCCGCGGGATCGGCGTCCAGGGCGCCGCGCAGGCCGTCGGCCTCGCGCTGGGGCCGACGGTCGGCGGACTGCTGATGACCCTCGGCGGCTGGCCGTTGATCTTCCTGGTCAACGTGCCGTTCGGGCTGGTCGGGTTGGTGGCGGGCCGGTACCTGCTGCCGCGCAGCGCGCCCTCGTGCCGGAACCCGTTCGACACGGTTGGCGCCGCCTTGTTCGTCCCCGCCTCGGCGTTGCTGCTCGTCGTCGTCTCGCTCGGACGTGAGCTGCGCTGGGACTCCGTGCTGCCGTACGCAGTGCTGGGCGGGGCCGTCGCGCTCGCCGTCACCTTCGTGCGGCACGAACGCCGGACGCGCTATCCGTTCGTGGCGATGTCGTTGTTCGGCAACCGGACCTTCGTCGCTGGGGTCACCACGGCGCTGCTTTCGTACCTGGTGATGTTCGGGCTGCTGTTCGCCGCGCCGTTCGTCCTGCAGTACGCCCACGGCCTGTCCCCAGCCCACGCCGGACTGCTGCTGGGGGCGTTCCCCGTGTGCCTCGCGATCACCGCGCCGCTGGCCGGACGCCTGGCCGACGCCGTCGGCGCCCGGGTCGTGACTGCGTGCGGGCTCCTGCTGACCACGGTCGCGCTCGCCTGGCTGGCTTTCGCCGCCGGCACGACCGGGCTGGTCGTCGGCCTGGCGGTCGCCGGGATCGGGCTCGGCGCGTTCACCCCGGCCAACAACGCCGCCGTGATGGGTGCAGTGCCGCGCGAGCGCGCCGGCACCGCGGGCGGCCTGCTCAACATGATCCGCGGCATGGGCACCGCGCTCGGCGTCGCGGTCACCGGAGTCGTCTACGAGGGCTTCGCGGGCAGCGGCGCCGGAGGCGGATTCCGCGCGGCAGCCCTGTTCCTGGCCGCCGCGGCCTTGGCGGGGGCGGCGTTGTGCCTGAGCGTGCGGACCCAGCGTGGCTCGTGAGTGTTGCGGCCGCGCCCGTGGCTGACGATTCCCTTCTTCCGGAGCACTAGCGTCAGTTCCCTCGGGGCCACCCTTGCGGCTTCTAACGCCACAAGGGTGGCCCCGAGGGGTCCTTCGCGAAGTCAGGACTCGGCGGCGGCGGTGCTCCTGGAGGTGTGGCGGAGCCAGAGGAGGCCGAGGATCGGCAGGACGAGCGGGATGAACCCGTAACCGCGGCCGTACACCGACCACACGGTGGCGTCGGGGAACGCGGCGGTGTCGAACACGCTCAGCGTGCCCACGACCAGCACCCCGAGGAACTCGATGCTGCACGAGACGAGCGCGACCCGCCGCCAGGCGTCCTTGGTGCTCGCCAGCGCGACGGTGGCGAGGATGTAGATCACGGCGGCGACCGCGGAGAGCAGGTAGGCCAGCGGGGCTTCGTGGAACTTCGTGCCGATCTGCACGCCCGCCCTCGACGTCGCGGCGAGCGCGAAGATCGCGTAAACCGCGACCAGCACCCGGCCTGGCCCGGTCACGCTCTTATGCTCTGCCACTCCACACCTCGTTCAATCGCAGGACCATCACCGGGATCGCCAGGCAGGTGATCCCGAGCACCACTGTCGAGGACCGGCTGCGCTCGGCCAGCGCCCACACCGCGCCCACCGGTAGGACCAGCAGGCAGCCGATCAGGTACGCGAGGTACGTCGCGATGTTCCCGGCGAGCCCGCCGCGGATCAGCAGCACGACCCCGACGACCAGCTGGGCGACGAGCAGCAGCTCGATGAAGGCCAGCCCGGCGAGCAGCGGGCGCTCCGGCGGCCGGTTGCGGCCCGCCTGGACGAAGCTCCACACCGCCACGAGCAGCGCGCACAGCTCGATCGCCACCGCGAACCCACCGACCACCATTCCTCCATTTGCCACTTGAGGATCAAAGTACTACGAGGCCGCACACCCAATCGCCGCCGACCTTCGACAGCGGCGTCCGGGCGTGCGGGGAGCGCCCCGGAAAGTCCATTGTGGACGCCCACGGCCGCCCAGCTCCAGGGCGGGAGTGAAAATAATTATCCAACTGAAGTTAATGACATAGTGCCAATTCGGTGGTTAGAATTCAGGTAGGCAGCTTCGACCAGCCGTGATGACGGCGAGGAATTTCGTTACGCCCCGATTGGGTGGTTATTCTTTTCGTGACTCTCACCCTGTGTCGGCCTACTGCCGGGTAGCGGGCATTGTTGCCTACCCTGAACAGACCAGTTGAACCCCCGGTATGGCGGATTGGCTGTAGGGGTCTCGGCATGGGGGAATGTTCCACGTCCGCCGCAGGTGTCGGCGGCGGGAATTCAGCCGGGAAAGGGCCCCCATGGATCTCAGGTACGAGGCGTTCTGCTTCGCGGATCCGTTGTTCTTCGACGAGCAGCGTGATACCGGTGTGCCTGAGTCCGACTTCGCCGGCGCGCTGCCCGTCCCGGCGTCCGGCTGGGTGTCCGGTGAGCACGGGGTGTGGCGTATGCTTCGGCCCGAAGGGCAGGATTTACCCTTACAGGGCTGGAAGATCCACGTCTCGGCTGGTCTGGACAATGCTGACAGCGTGCTCGCGACGGTGCACGCGCATTGTATCGAGCACGTAGTCGCCTTCAAGCATCTGCGAACCAGGTCGATACTGCTGGCGCGCAATTCGAAATACGCCCCGCGTGAGGGCAGCGGCAAGCTGCTCACCCTTTATCCGGCCGACGAGGACGAACTCGAGCAACTCCTTGTTGATCTTTCGCCGAAGCTCGAGGGCGAGCCGGGGCCGTACATACTCAGTGATCTTCGATATGGTAATGGCCCGCTCTATGTGCGTTACGGCGGATTCGCCGAGTTATGGGTCGAGTCCGCCGGCACGCGGGTCCTGGCCATCCGCCGCCCCGACGGAACGCTGGTCCCGGATAAGCGGGAACCGACGTTCTCGACCCCCGATTGGGTGAAAATTCCGAATTTCCTGGTCCCGCACCTGGCGGCCCGGAAGAGTGGTGATCCGGCCCAGTTCCCCTACCACGTCACCGGCTCCCTGCATTTCTCCAACGGCGGCGGTGTCTACCTCGCCGAGCGCAACGCCGACGGCGAGCGGGTCGTGCTCAAGGAGGCCCGCCCGCACGCCGGCCTCGATGCCCACGGTCTCGACGCCGTCGCCCGGCTGCGCGGCGAGCACGAGGTGCTCACCGCACTGGCCGGCATCCCGGGCATCCCGCGGGCCCACGACCGGTTCATCGTCTGGGAACACCACTTCCTCGAGATGGAGTACATGCCCGGGGTGTCGCTCGGCTCCTGGTTGGCCCGCAACTACCCGCTGACCAGGCGTGACCGTACCGAAGCGGACTTCGCCGAGTACACCGCGCGAGCGCTGGAGCTGCTGGACCGCATCACCGGCATCATCGACCAGGTCCACGAACGCGGTTTCGTCTTCGGCGACCTCCACGGTCTCAACGTCCTCGTCGACATCGAGGCGAACGGACGCGACTTCGGCCAGGTTTCGCTGATCGACTTCGAGCTCTCGGGCAGCGTCGAGGACGGCGGCAGGCGGGCGCTGGGCGCCCCCGGGTTCCGCGCCCCGGCCGATCGCACCGGCTTCGAAATCGACGCGCACGCCCTCGCGGCGTTGCGGCTCTGGCTGTTCCTGCCCTTGAACACGCTGCTCGAGCTGGCCCCGGCGAAGCTGCATGGCCTGGTCGACTTCATCGAGCGGCGCTTCGACCTTCCCGACGGCTACGGCGCGTCGATCCTGCGTGAGCTCGAACCGCGCACCGGCGCGGCCGTCGTCCCACAGCACACCGAGCTCGACCATGAGCGCCCCGACTTCAACGTCGTCCGCAAGTCGATCGCCGAAGCCATCCTGGCCAGCGCCACTCTCGAGCGGTTGGACAGGCTGTTCCCCGGCGACATCGACCAGTTCCGGCTCGGCGGTTCCTGCTTCGGTTTCGGGGCAGCCGGTGTCTTGCACGCGCTGGACGTCACGGGCGCCGGACGGTACCCCGAGCACGAACGCTGGCTGCTCGACTCGGTTCGCCGCAACCCGCCGGCCCGTCCAGGGTTCTACGACGGTTCGTACGGGATCGCGTACGTCCTGGAGAACTTCGGCTACTCCGCCGAAGCATCGGCGCTGCTCAGCGCGTCCGCCGGCCTGGTCGAAACGACCGAGGACCACAGCCTCGAGAGCGGCCTGTCCGGCATCGGCCTCACGTTGCTGCACTTCGCGGTTTCCCGGGGGGACAACGAGTTCGGCCGCCGCGCGTTGGCCATCGGGGTCCGCCTGGCACATCAGCTCGAGATGGCCGCGTCGCCGGGCAAGTTCGCCCGCGCCGGCCTGCTCAGCGGCTGGTCAGGGCCCGCGCTGTTGTTCATCCAGCTCTTCGAGCGGACAGGCGAGCCAGGCTGGCTCTCGTTTGCCGACCAGGCGCTGTGCCGTGACCTCGAAGAGTGCGTCACCGCGGACGACGGTTCGTTGCAGGCGCGCGACGGCGAGAGGCGGACGCTGCCGTATGTCGGTGTCGGCAGCGCGGGCGTGCTCATGGTCATCGAGGAGCTCGCGGCGAAACTTCCCGTGGCACCCGGAGTCGACGCCCGCAGCGTGGACAGCCTGGCCGGCCTGCGGCAAGCCTGCGAAGGCGAGTTCATGGTCTACCCGAGCCTCATGTACGGGCGGGGCGGGCTCATGTCCGCGCTGGCCATGGGCGAGCGACGCGCTCCGGAAAACACGACGTCCGACACTCGCGCGCTGATCGACCGGCACCTGTCCCGGTTGGCCTGGCACGCCGTCCCCTACCACGGCGGACTCGCCTTCCCCGGCAACGAACTGCTGCGGTTGTCGATGGACGTCAACACCGGCGGCGCGGGAGTCCTGCTCTCGCTCGCCGCCACCCTGGACGGAACCGCGGTGCTGCCGTTCTTCGGCGCCGCGCATCCGTCCCCACGAGCCCCCGGTCATTGACGGCCGGTGGAGTTTCACCAACGAAAGGGAACCACCATGGACCTCGTACTCGACCTGCAGGCAATGACCGCTCCCGAAGCGATGGAAGGCCACGAGGGCGGCGGACACGGCGGCGGTCACGGCGGTGCCCAGAGCAACCTGAGCCTGCTCGCCGCGTGCAGCAACAGCACGCTCAGCCTGCTCGCCTGCTGAGTTCGACTGACCAGCTGTAGTCCGGATCAGTAAGGCGCGGGAGCGGCACAGGCCAAGTGCGCCGCTCCCGCGCCTTTGATTCTGCGGTAGTCATGACTCTTTTCGGTAGTTTTCGAGAGGTTTTCACATGTCGGGACCGGGAGATCGGCTGCTGGCCGAGGTAGCCGGCCTCGACCGGTTCCGGCTCGGCCTGACCGTGGTCGTGGCGCTGGTCGCCACCGCAGCCGGGCTGTTGCTCCCCGGCGCGCTGGCGTCGGCCGCGAACGCGGCGATAGCCGGCCGAGGCAGCCTGCCGCAGGTGCTCTGGCTGCTCACGGTGGGCGTCGTGGAAGCCGCCGCCGACATCGTCGGTGGTCTGGTCGCGGTCAAGCTGACCAGCTCGGCGACGGCGTGGCTGCGTCGCAAGCTCTCCGCTCATCTGCTCGCCCTCGGCACGCGCTCTCAGTTCGCCGAAGGCGACGCCCTGAGCCGGCTCACCGTCGACTGCCTCAACGCGGGCGGCGTGTCGGCGCTGTTCGTCCAGCTCGGGTGTTCGGTCCTGCTGTCGTCCGGCGCGATCGTGTTGCTGGCGTTGCTCGACTGGCGCCTGGCCGTGGTTTTTGTCGCCAGCGTGCCGCTCGCGCTGTTTCTGGCCCGCAGCCATCTGCGGGCCACGGCCACCGATGTCCTGAGCTACCAACGGGTTTCCGGTGAGCTGTCGGCCAGGCTGCTGGACGCGGTCGCCGGGCTGCGCACGATCGCCACGTCCGGGATCGCCGATCGCGAGTCCGCCCGGGTGCTGCGTCCGCTGCCGGAACTCAACCTCGCCGGACGCGGAATCTGGCGCACCCAAGCACGCATGGTCTGGCGGGCCGGTCTGCTGCTGCCCGCGGTCGAGGTCGCCGTGCTGGTCGCGGCCGGGTTCGGGCTCGCGGCCGGTCGGCTCGGCGTCGGCGACGTCCTCGCAGTGCTCGGCTACGTGGCGCTCGGGATGAACATGGTGTCCCAGATCCCAGTGCTGACAACACTTTCCCGCGCACGTTCGTGTGCGGAGCGGATCGCCGAGGTGCTCGAAGAGCCGATCCCGGAGACGGGCACGCGAAGCGTCCGCCACGGCGGCGGCACGATCGAACTGCGACACGTGTCCGTGGCGGGGGAGCTCGAAGAGCTTGACCTGACCGTCACGGGCGGCACGTATCTAGCCGTTGTCGGCCGTTCGGGCTCGGGGAAATCGGCGCTGGCAAGCGTCCTTGGCGGGCTTCGGGCGCCAAGGAGCGGGCAGGTGCTGCTCGATGGCGCACTCATGTCGAGACTGCGTCCAGAGGAACTCCGCGCCGTCATCGGCTACGCGTTCGAGCGGCCGGCGCTGCTCGGCGCCACGGTATCCGACGCGGTCGGCTACGGCTCGTGGGCGGGCGACACGGCCGTTCGCACGGCGTGCCGGCTGGCGCAGGTGCACGACGTCGTCGTCCGCCTGCCGGACGGCTACCACACGCCGTTGACCGAAACCCCGTTGTCCGGCGGGGAAGCGCAACGCCTCGGGCTGGCGCGGGCGCTCGTGCACAACCCGCGCGTCCTCATCCTCGACGACGCGACGGCGAGCCTCGACACCGTCACGGAAGCGGCTGTCGAGCACGCGATCGACACGGCGTTGCCCGGCCGTACCCGGATCGTCGTCACCCGCCGCACGACCACCGCGGCGAGGGCGGACATGGTGGCGTGGCTGGAGGACGGGCGGGTCCGGGCCGTCGCGCCGCACGACGCGCTGTGGCGGGAACCGGCGTACCGCAAGGTGTTCACCGAGGACGAGACGTGAAGGGCCTGTCCGGGCTGTATGTGACGGCGTTGGCCGAGCAGTGGCGCGGCGGGCTCGTCCTGCTGGGCTGCTCGGTGTTGGAGAGCGTGCCCGCGTTCTTCTCGGGACGGCTGGTGGAACTCGCCGTCGACCGGGGTTTCGCCGCGGGCAAGACGTCGGCGGGAGTGGGCTGGCTGGCCGTGTTCGGGTTGGTCGCGGTGGTCGGCGCGCTGGGTTCGCGGCTCGTCTGGCACCAGCTTGGCAAGGTCATCGAGCCGATGCGGGATGTGCTCGTCACGGCTGTCGTGCGGGGGGTTCTGCACGATCCGACGCCGCCGCGGAACACCCCGGACGCCAGCGGCGTCGCCCGGATCACCCAGCACGTCGAGATCGTCCGTGATGCCACCGGCGGTCTGTTGGTGCAGGCCAGGGGCATGGTCGTGACCATGGTCGCGGCGATGGCCGGGCTGTTCAGCGTCGCCGGTTCGCTGGCCTGGCTGGTGGCTGTGCCTGTCGTCGGTTCGCTCGCACTGTTCGCCTGCCTGCTGCCGACCCTTGCCCGGCGGCAGCGGATCGCGGTGCTGGCCGACGAGCGCACGGCTGAGATCGCGGGCACGACGTTGGTCGGGATGCGTGACGTCGTCGCGTGCGGTGCCGAACCGATCGCGAGCATGGAGATCTTCGACGCCGTCGACAGGCAGGCCGCGGCCGCGACGGCGATGGCGCGTTCGACGGCGCTGCGGACCGTGGTGATCACCGTCGGCGGGTTCCTGCCGCTGTTGCTGTCGCTGCTGATCGCGCCGGGCATGGTCGCGTCGGGGACGCTGACCGCCGGAGCCGCACTCGGCGCGCTGGTCTACCTGGCCACCACCCTGCAGCCGGCGTTGCGCGGGCTCGCCGCGACGGCCGGGACGGTCATCCTGCGGCTGCTCGTGGCGTTGCGGCGGCTCGCGGAGACGACCGAAGTACCCGACGCGGTCGACGGACACGCTGTGCCTTCCGACGCGCGGATGACCGTCCGCGGGTTGACGTTCGGCTGGGGCGCCGGCGCTGAACCGGTTGTCCGGGGGCTCGACCTCGACCTCTCGCCGGGGGAGCATCTGGCGGTCGTGGGGCCGAGCGGAATCGGCAAATCGACACTGTCCGGGCTGCTCACGGGGTTGCTGGCGCCGCAGGAAGGGCAGGTGCTGCTGGGCGGTGTGCCGGTGCGGGACGTGCCGGCGGACGTGCGGCACCGGCTCGTCGCGTTGATCCCGCAGGAGGCGTATGTCTTCGCGGGAACCGTCCGCGAGAACCTCGCGCTGCTGACGCCGTCCGCGTCGGACGCCCAGTTGCTCGCTGCGGCCGAAGCCGTCGGCGCGGGCCGGTTGATCGAGCGTCTCGGCGGGCTGTCCGGGGAAGTCGGGCATGGAGGCGAAGGCGTCTCGGCGTCCGACGCGCAGCTGCTGGCGTTGGCGCGGGTCTACGTCGGGCCGGCGCGGATCGTCGTCCTCGACGAAGCGACGTCGAACCTCGACCCGGGCGCGGAAGCGTTGGCAGAGCGGGCTTTCGCCGCGCGTGGCGGAGTGCTCGTCGTCATCGCGCACCGCCTGTCGTCCGCGTTGCGCGCGGGCCGCGTCCTCGTCATGGACGGCCAGGAAACCTCGCTGGGCGACCACCCCACCCTCCTCACCATCTCCCCCCGCTACGCCGCCCTAATGTCCGCCTGGACCACCCCCACTCCCACCACCGTCTAACGCAACTCGACGGCGAGTTGCGATGCTTAGCGTGCGCAAGGACCGCAAGTCGCCGTCGAGTTGTGGGTGCCGGGGCGGCGGGGGTTAGGGACGGAGGAGTTCCAGGGAGGCGCGGAGGGGGCCGGCGAGGGGTTTGGGGCGGCGGGTCTTCCGGTCGACGAACACGTGCACGAAGTGGCCTTCCGCGATGACCTCCGCCCGGTCCTCGCGGTGGATGCCGATCTCGTAGCGGACGCTGGACTTCCCGAGATGCGCCACCCGCAGCCCGATGGCCAGTGTCTCCGGGAACGCGACCGAGCCGTGGTAGTTGCAGTGCGACTCCACACACAGCCCGATCGTGTCCCCGTTCTCGATGTCGAGGCCGCCGCGCTCGATCAGCCAGGTGTTGATCACGGTGTCCATCAGCGAGTAGTGGACGACGTTGTTGACATGCCCGTAGACGTCGTTGTCCTTCCAGCGCAACGGAACCAGCTGCCAATGCGGATACGTCACCAGAGCTCCACCGAATCGCGCAGGATCTTCGCCAAGTCCTCTTCGGACGCTTCACGTGGAGCAGTGGCGAGCAGTCGCTGCTGTTTGAGCGTGCCCTGCACCAGTTCGTCCACATCGGACTCCCGGAAGCCGGCCGCGCCGATCCCGTTGGGGATGCCGATCTCCCGCATCAGGTTCATCAGCACCACGGGCAGGTGCTCGGCGGCATCGCCGGGCCACTCCAGATCCGGTGCCAGCAGCCGGGCGACGTGCTCGTGCCGCTTCGGCGCGGCCTCGTAGGTGAATCGGAACGCGGCCGGCGCGGTGAGCGAAACCGCCATCCCGTGCGGCACCATCGACTCCTCGTCGGGGTAGCCCGCTGGATGGAAGTCACGGACCTGACCGGCGATCGGATACGCGTTCGCGTGCGGGATGTGCACGCCGGCGTTGCCGAACCCGAGCCCGGCGAACGTCGCGGCGAGCGCCATCGCCTCGCGAGCCCGCATGTCCTCGCCGTTCGCGACGGCCGCCGGCAGCGCCCACGACAGCAGCCGCAGCGACTGCTCGGCGAACATATCGGCCAGCGGGTTCGCACCGCAGTAGGGCACCCGCTCTTCGGGCCGCTTGCGGTCGAACTCGGTGTACGGCTTGGCCGTGTAGCTCTCGGCCGCATGACAGAGAATGTCCATTCCGCTGGCCGCGGTGACCCCCGCCGGCTGGCTGACCGTCAGCCGCGGATCGACAACGGCGAGCGTCGGCCGCAGCCGCAGATGGCTGATCCCGCTCTTCACTCTCAGTGACAGAACGTCGAGCACGCAGACCGTGGTGCTTTCCGAGCCCGTGCCGGTCGTCGTCGGTACCGCGACGAGCGGCTTGAGCGGCAACGCCGGCGCGCGGCCGCCGCCGACCGGCGCGTTGACGTAGTCCATCAGCTCGCCTTCGTTGCTGGTCAGCAGGTTGGCGGCCTTCGCGGTGTCGATGCTCGACCCGCCGCCGACGGCGACGAACGCGTCCCACGGCCCGCTGCCGCGCGCGAAGTCGACGGCCTTCTGCATGCTGACGTCCGTCGGCTCGACGTGGACGTCGTCGAAGACCTCGACCTCCAGCCCGTACCCGGCGATGCCCTCGGCGATCCGGGCCGGCCAGCCGGTCGCGGCGACCCGCGGGTCGGTGATCACCAACACCCGGCGGGCCCCGTAGCCGAGGAGGTCGTACCCGATTTCGTCGCTCGATCCCGGCCCGTATTTCAAGGCCGGGGCCCCATATGTGAAGACAGTTTCACGTTCGTTGGCCGAGGTCACTGTGCTGTTTCTCCCTCGCTCAAGTGTGCTGACAACGGTCAAAACCGACTTTCCCCCGGAGATACCGTGATTAAGGGAAAGATCACTTGACTGGACTAATCGCCGCCCGCGAAGCTTCGCGGTATTACACATCAAGTGGGGTCGTCCGTCGCCCAGACGGGCGTACGCGTCCTGGCCGAGGCTGGGATCCAACGCGTCTATGCAGTGTTGGGCGAGTCGTTCCTCGAGCTGCTCGACGCGCTGCAGCGCGAGCCGTCGATCGCGGTTGTCGCCGCCCGCAGCGACAGTGGTGCCTCGTTCATGGCGGAGGCCGACGGCAAGCTCACCGAACAGCCCGCGGTGCTGCTGGCGAGCCGCGGACCGGGGGCGGCGAACCTGGCGATCGGCGTGCAGACCGCGTATCAGGACGAAACGCCCATGGTGGTCCTGCTGGAGACGCCGCCGTCGACCCCGGTGGTCACTGGCGGTCACCCCACGAGCGATCTGACGGCGATGTTCGAGCCGCTTGCGAAGTGGACGGCGCTGGCCGAGGAGCCCGACGACGTCCCCGGGCTGCTCGTCGAGGCACTGCTCATCGCGCGGTCCGGGAGGCCCGGCCCGGCGGTGCTCGGCGTGCCGAGTGACGCGTGGGGAGTGCCGTTCGACTCCGAGAGGCCGGTCGCTTCGGCCCGGCCACCTGTCATCGGCGGGCTCGGGCGTTCGGCGGACGCCGTGGCGCAGCTCGTCGACGAAGCCCGCTACCCGGTGGTCATCGTCGGCGGCCGGGCGCGTTCGGCCAGGGAGGAGCTGATCGGTGCCGCGGACGAGCTGGGCCTGTCCGTCTACACCGCGTTCCGCAGGCAGGACGCCTTCCCCGAGAACCACGCGCGCTACGCCGGACATCTCGGCCTCGGCATCCCGCCCCGGCAGCTCGACGCGCTGGAACGCGCCGACCTGGTGCTCGCGCTCGGCGCCCAGCTCGATGAGGTCACCACACAGTCCTACCGCTATCCCACGGCGGCGCAAACCCTGGTCATGGTCGGCACCGGGCTCCCGGAGCTCGGCAGCAGGCGCGGGCTGACCTTCCGGGTGGAGTCCGAGGTCGAGCCGTTCGTCAAGGAACTGCGAGCCCTCGCGACGCCGCGCGAGCGGCGCGCCGCGTCGGCCGCCAACGCGGCTGTCCACACGTTCATGACCCCACCGGACACCAGCCGCAACACCCGTATCCACCCCGCCGATGTGGTCCGCGTGCTGCGGAAACTCGCCCCCGAGGACACGATCGTCGCCAGCGACGCCGGCAACTTCGCGCAGTTCGTCCACCGTTACTGGTGCTTCACCGCGCCGCGCAGCCAGCTCGGCCCGAGCAACGCGGCGATGGGGTACGCGGTGCCCGCGGCGGTGGCCGCGAAGCTCGCCGAACCGCGGCGGACGGTGGTGGCGATGGTCGGTGACGGCGGCACGCTGACGACCGGCCAGGAGATCGAGACGGCCGTTCGCTACCGCACGCCGGTCATCGTGATCGTCTTCCAGAGCGGCCTCCACGGCCCGTTCGCCGTGCACCAGGCGAAAGCGCACGGACGGCTATCGGGGGTGTCCGCCGGGCTCGTGGACTTCGCGTCGTGGGCGCGCGGGCTCGGCGCGGCGGGGTACACCGTCGACGACCGTGAGGAGCTCGAGCCGATCATCACCAGCGCGCTGGTCCGCCAGCGACCGTGTGTCATCGACGTTCGCACGGACCCCGACGTCGTCACTCCGGACGTCCGCCTGAGCACCCTGCTTGCCGCGAGCCGTCCCGCTCGTCGGGAGTAGCCGGCCGGCTCGACACATCCCGGCACAGTTCTCAGCAGAAATTCAGAAACTGCCCACTTTGTGAGTTTTTGGTGTGGCAAACAGGGTTTTCTCGCCGGATCCTGGCGTCCGGGGTGGCCCTCAGGTACCGTCGCGGAGGTATGCAGAGTTGGCACAGTGCCCCTGCCCGGACGGAAATGTATTTTCGTCGACGCGCCTTCACCGCCGGATCGCGTCTTTGGTGATCACGAAATTGCTCTTCCCCCGATAATTTGAGGTGTACATGCCGGCAACCGAAACCCCTGTGCGGCCCGCGAAACCGATCATCTCCGGCACGACTTCGCTGCCGGAACACGTAACGGTCAAGGTTTTCGTCCTGTTACCGGTGGTCGCGCTCGCCGTTGCCGTGCCCTTCGCCTGGGGCTGGGGGCTGAGTTGGCTGGACATCGGCATCGGGGTCTTCTTCTTCGCCCTCACCGGACTCGGCGTCACCGCGGGTTTCCACCGGTACTTCACGCACGGCTCGTTCAAGGCCAAGCGTCCACTGCGGATCGCGCTGGCGGTGGCGGGCAACATGGCCGCGCAGGGCCCGGTCATCATGTGGGTCGCCGACCACCGGCGGCACCACGCGTTCTCCGACCGGGTCGGCGACCCGCACTCCCCGTGGTTGTTCGGTACCAGTCCGGCGGCACTCGCCAAGGGCTTCTGGCACGCCCACATGGGCTGGCTGTTCGAGCGTGAGGTGACCAACGCCGAGCGCTTCGCACCGGACCTGCTTGCCGACCGTGACCTGCGGATAGTCGACAAACTGTTCCCGCTGTGGGTCGCGGTGACCTTCCTGCTGCCCGGGGTCGTGGGCGGGCTCATCACCTGGTCGGTCTGGGGCGGGGTGACCGCGGTCTTCTGGGCCGGGATCGTCCGGGTCGGACTGCTTCACCACGTCACGTGGTCAGTGAACTCCATCTGCCATATGATTGGGGAGCGTCCGTTCGCCAGTCGTGACAAAGCTGCGAACTTCTGGCCGCTGGCAATCCTGTCCTTCGGCGAATCGTGGCACAATCTGCATCACGCCGACCCGACCTGCGCTCGACATGGCGTGCTGCGGGGGCAGCTAGACATCTCCGCGCGACTGATTTGGATCTTCGAGAAGTTCGGCTGGGCCACCCAGGTCCGCTGGCCGACACCCACCCGCTTGAGCCGGATCACCGCGGATCGTTAGACAGTCAAGACTAAGGGGCAGATATGGCCGAGGACACAACGCGGCACGAGAAGACCAACTCCCCTTCGGGGGTGTCGCCGATCGTATTCAGCGCGGTCACCGAGACACACGACACGGCTATCGTGGCCACCGATCGCGACGCGATGAAGCGCTCTCCGTTCGGGGCCGGTGTGGCCGCCTCCGGGGCAACCGGCGAGTAACTAGTGTTGCCAGTCCCGAGGCCGCCGGGTGTGCCTGGCAGGGTGAGTCGGGTTGTCTCCTACCCCCGACCTGTGCTTTACTTCCGGCGGTCTCAGTTTTTGTGTTCGTGTTAGCTCACGCTCGCAAGGCTTAGCGGGCGTAGTGTCTCCTCCGATCGCGAGGAAGCAAACCGTCTGATATTCGACCCGGGTTGCTGAAGTGGCTTCCTCGTTTTGTTTGTTACATATGGAGACTTTTTATGACTGAGGGCACCGTGAAGTGGTTCAACTCCGAGAAGGGGTTTGGCTTCATCACTCCCGACAACGGCGGCGGCGACGTCTTCGTTCACTACAGCGAGATCCAGGGCAACGGGTTCCGTAGCCTCGAAGAGAACGCGCGCGTCTCGTTCGAAATCGGCCAGGGCGCCAAGGGCCCCCAGGCCACCGCGGTCAACGTGATCTGAGTCAGCGTCACGTTTTCAGCTTTGTGAAGAGGCCGTCACCCGATCGGGGTGGCGGCCTCTTTCGTACACTCCCGAGCATGACCCAGACCAGCTACACCGTCACCGGGATGAGCTGCGGCCACTGCGCCCAGTCCGTCACCGAAGAGCTCACCGGACTCGCCGGTGTGTCCGAAGTCACCGTCGAGGTAGCCACCGGTGAAGTCCTGGTGACCAGCGAATCCCCGCTCGCCGAGGACGAAGTCCGCGCCGCCGTCGAAGAAGCCGGTTACCAACTCGCCGTTCTCGTCTCCTGACTCGCGATCTCCACCCGGGTCTCCACCCCTCGATGGTCCCGATCCACCCCGCTTGATTCCTACTGTTCTCGCCATGGACAAAAACGAACTGATCCGGCTGGCGGCGAACAGGGCACAGGAATCTCTGCAGGGGGGCAAGCTGAAGGGCAAGGCGTGGATCGCGATAGCGGTCGCCGGAGTGGTGCTGCTACTCGGTTTCCTCGCGTATCGGCTGATTCTGATCGAACTGGTGACCCGGCTCAGCGATCATCACTGACGGGTCCGTGGTGAGATCGGCTGATGGGTGAGCGAAAGGGCATGCGGCGGCCGCTGCTGCCGGACACGATCGCGCCCGGCTGGCTCGTCGTACAGGTGCTCGGCACGCTGTTCATCGCGGCGACCCTGATCACCACGCCCGAAAGCTCGCCGTCGGTCTGGACCTGCTACGCGGTGAGCGCGGCGGGCTGGGTTGTTTTCGTGGTCACGGAACAACGTTGGCCGAGATTCGGGGCGGGCCTGCTCGGCGTCGCGGCGGTGCTGCCCGCCGTGGCGCTGGGCTCTGCCGCAGACTCGTCCGCGCTGATCCTGGCCGTCATCATGCTCGGCCGGTTCGCCACGCTCGTGTCGCCGAGTGTCGTGGCGATCACGCTGATCAGCGTCGTCGACATGGCGTTGGCGTTCGCGCCGTTCTTCGCCGGCCGATCTTCGGGCTGGGAGGCGCTGGGCAACGCTTCCCTGATGCTGGTGCTGGTCCTCTTCGGACTCAACCGGCGGCAGTACGAGGTCCAGGCCACCCAAACCGAGCTGCTGCTCGAGCAGACGCGCCGCGCGCAGACCGAGCAGGCGCGGGCCGCCGCGCTCGACGAGCGCACCCGCATCGCCCGCGAGATCCACGACGTCCTCGCGCATTCCCTTGGGGCACTGGGGGTTCAGCTCGAACTCGCCGAGGCGTTGCTCAGCGAGTCGCAGGACGTCGACGCCGCGTTGGTGACGATCCGGCGGTCGCGCCGGCTCGCCGCGGACGGGCTTGCCGAAGCACGCAACGCGGTCGTCGCGCTCCGCCGGGACGTGCCGTCGCTGACCGACGCGCTCGAAGCACTTGCGGACGGCCACCGCGGGGACCATCAAGTGGCCGTGCACTTCACCCCGGCAGGGGCAGCGCATCCGGTGTCTTCGGGGGCAACGGTGTCGCTCGTCGCCACGGCCAGGGAGGCGCTGACCAACGCGGCGAAGCACTCCCCGGGAGCCGAAATCACGATGTCGCTCGACTTCTCCCCGGAAGCCGTCCGGCTGCGCGTGCGCAATGACCTGCAGGAAGGGTCCGCTACGACGCCCTCGCCCGGCTATGGCCTGGCAGGCATGCGAGAGCGGCTGGCCCTCGCGGGTGGGACCCTGACTTCGGGGCGCGCCGATGGCGCCTGGGAAGTGACAGCGGAGGTCGTGCGGTGATCAGGGTGGTGGTGGTCGACGACCAGCAGGTGATGCGAGAGGGCCTGGTGGCGCTGCTCGGCCTGCTCGACGATGTCGACGTCGTGGGTTCGGCCGGTGACGGCCGGCAGGCGGTCGACCTGCTCGACGGCGTCAGGGCCGACGTCGTCCTGATGGACCTGCGCATGCCGGTGCTCGACGGCGTCGAGGCGACCCGGCGCATCACGTGCGACCATCCGGAGACCGCCGTGATCGTGCTGACCACCTATGCCGACGACGAGTCCATCGCCGGGGCGTTGCGGGCCGGCGCGCGCGGCTACCTGACGAAGGACGCCGGTCGCGCGGAGATCGCGGCGGCCATGCGGTCGGCGGTCGCCGGCCAGTCCACCTTCGCCGCGACGGTGTCCGGCCGGCTGGTCGCCGCGCTGGAAGCCACGGTGTCCAACGGCTTGGCACCGAAAGCATCGAAAGCACTGCAAGCACCGAAGCCGAAGGTCGAGCTCCCGGACGGCCTGACCGCCCGGGAAGCGGAGGTGCTGGGGCTGATCGCCGCCGGGCTGAACAATCCCGAAATCGCCGCCGACCTGTTCATCGGCGAGGCCACGGTCAAGACACACATCAACAACGCGTTCGCGAAGATCGGCGTGCGCAATCGTGCGGAGGCGGTGCGCTACGCGTTACGACACGAACTCGGACAGGGCTGATCGGGTTACGCCGAGGCTTCAAACCGGTCCCAGCCGTGGTGTCGCTGGCTGGGTCGATCCCGACTCGGCTACCTTTCACCCCGTAAACAGGGGAGGTCTGCCGACATGACGAGCACTGCCACGCGGCCGGGGGCGCCGGGAGGCCCTCGGCCACCAGCGGGTCCGGGTCCGCAGCCGCCAGCCGCGGGGAACGAGCCGCAGGGCGGGCGCGAGCGGACCGGGATCGCCGGTCTGCTGGACCTGCCGGCCACCGCCGTGCGCGGGATCATCCGGTCGTCCGCGACGACCCCGGGCCGGCTGTCCGTGATCGCCGTCGGGCTCGTCCTGCTCATCCTGGTGACCGGGGTGGTGGCCACGGTCTCCGTGCAGGGCAAGAAGAACACCATCAACGACCTGATCGACCAGCGGGAACCGCTGGCCGCGGCCGCGCAGCAGGTGTACCGCTCGCTGTCCGACGCCGACGCGACGTCGGCGAGCGCGTTCCTGTCCACCGGGACCGAGCCGCCGGCCCTTCGCCAGCGTTACGAGCAGGACGTGGCGGAGGCCGGCGCCGCGTTGGCCAAGTCCGCGTCGGACTCCGCGGGCGTGGCCAACGCGGCCGCCCAGGTCAACATCCTCAGCCAGCAGGTCCCCGTCTACACCGGGCTGGTCGAGACGGCGCGGGCCAACAACCGGCAGGGCTTCCCGGCCGGCGCGTCCTACCTGCGCGAGGCGTCCGAGCTGATGCGCGTCAAGATCCTGCCGGCCGCGCAGGACCTGTACCGGATCGACACCGACCGCCTCTCCGCCGAACAGGACGAGGCCAACGGCTTCCCGTGGTGGACGCTGCTGCTCGTGCTCCTGTCGCTCGCCGCGCTGGTGGTCACGCAGGTGTACCTCACACGCAAGACCAACCGCGTGCTGAACGTCGGGCTGGTGGTCGCCACCGGCGCCGTCGTCCTCGGCCTGCTGTGGAGCTCGGTCGGGCTCATCGTGCAGAGCGTGCTCGTCGACAGCGGGCAATCGAGCGGAAGCCACCAGGTGGACGTCCTGGTCCGCACCCGCATCGCGGCGCTGCAAGCCAGAGCCGACGAGACGCTGACCCTCGTGGCGCGCGGTGACGGTGCCACGTACGAACAGGACTTCCAGGGGCTCGCGGCGCAGCTGGTCGGCAAGGACGGCAAGAGCGGCCTGCTCGGCGAGGCACAGGGGCTCGCCGCCGGCGGCGGGCCGTCGCAGCAGGTCGACGCCGCGATCCGGGACGCCGACGCCTGGCTCACGGCTCACACCCAGGTCCGGCTGCTCGACGACGGTGGCGAGTACCAGGCTGCCGTCGACAACGCCGTCGACGCCACGAAACCGGACGGCGCCGCCGGCGCGTTCGGCCGCCTGGACGGCAACCTGGTGTCCGCGATCACGGTCGGGCGCCAAGGATTTCTGGACGAGACCCGGGGCGCCGACCGCGCGCTGACCGCGCTCGCGCCCGGACTCGCGGTACTCGCCGTGGTCGCCGCGGCCGGCGCGACGATCGGGATCCGCGAACGGCTGAGGGAGTACCGGTGAGCAGGAAGAAGCGCGCTGCGCGGATGGTCGTCCTGGCCGCCGTCGCGATGCTCACGGTGGCGTGCGGCAACGCGGGGGTGCCGACGGACCCGGCGCCGGTCGGGGCGGTCTCGCCGCCGCAGCCGGCGGACGTCGGCGGGGCCGACAAGACCAGCAGCGGCACGACGGTGAACACCTGCAACGCGCTGGCCAGCCAGCGGCCGACCAACGGCACGTCCGTGCTGAACGGTTCGACGATGGAGAAGATCAAGGAACGCGGGAAGCTGATCGCCGGCGTCGACCAGACGACGTTCCTGTTCGGGTTTCGCAACCCCACCACGGGCACGCTCGAAGGCTTCGACATCGACATGGTCAAGGCGGTGGCGAAGGCCATCTTCGGCAGCGACGACTCGAAGTACATCCAGTTCAAGGCGATCTCGTCGCAGCAGCGCGTGCCAGTGCTGCAGAAACATTCCGTCGACATCGTGGTCCGGACCTACAGCATCACCTGCGACAGGCTGAAGGACATCGACTTCTCCACGGTGTACTACGTCTCGGGGCAGCGGATCCTGGTCACCGGCAACTCGCCCGTCGCCAAGCTCACGGATCTCGCCGGCAAGCGGGTCTGCGCCACCAAGGAATCCACCTCGCTGACGAAGATCGAATCCGATCCGTCGAAGCCGGTCCCGGTGTCGGTGGACAACTGGTCGGACTGCCTGGTGATGCTGCAGCAGGGACAGGTCGCCGCGGTGTCGACCGACGACGTCATCCTGGCAGGCATGGCCGCCCAGGACCCGACACTGAAGATCGTCGGCGACCCGTTCACCGAAGAGGACTACGGGATCGGGATCCCCAAGGGTGAGGACGACATGGTGCAGTTCGTCAACGCCGTGCTCGAACACGTGCGCAGCGACGGGCCGTGGCAGTCGAGTTACCAGCGCTGGATCCAGCCGCGGCTACCGGGCTTGAGCCCGCCGCAGGCGCAGTACAAGTAGCGGCGCGGCAGGTTTTCGCGTTCACGGCCTAGGATCATGTACGGGATTTGTCGCGGGAAGCTCGGGAGGTAGCTGTGTCGGAGGAGTCACGCCGTCCTCGGCACGCGGCGCCGGACGAAACGGGGGCAGCCGAGTCAGCCGAGGCCACTCCGTGGACACCGCCGCCGTTTCGCTGGGAGTCAGGGGAGGCCGAGCCTTCGGTGTCCGGTGAGATCGCGGAGGCCAAGGAGGAGCCCGTCGACGAGCCCGGCACCGGCTGGACCAGGTCGCCGAACGTGCTGAGGGGCACTTCGGAGCCCGCCGCGCCGCCCGCTGCTCCGCCGCCCGCCGCGCAGCCGCCTGTCGCCGAGCGCACGGTGTACCAGCAGCCCGTCCGTCCGCCCGTGGCCCCACGCAACCGGCCGTACGCGCCGCAGCAGCAAGGCTTCCCGCCGCAGCAGCCGCCTCAACAGCAGCAGCCCCAGTCACAGCCACCGCAGCCGCCTCAACAGCAGCAGCCACCGCAGCAGCGACCCCCGCAGTCGCAGTTCGCCGATCTGCCGACGCTGCGGCCAGGCGAGTTCCCGGTCGTCGCGCCGCCGAACCAGCCCTATCGGGAAGCGCCCAGCGACCCGCAGCCGACCAGTGTCCTGTCCTCGCCGACGCCGGAGACGCAGAGCATCATGCCGCCTGCGCCGCTGGCGGTCGGCTCCGACGTGGCGCTGCCCGACCCCGGCACCGAAAGCGTGCTCCCGGATCGGGGCACTGGTTCTGGGCCGGTCACGGGGACCGGTAGCGGCAGCCAGGGGACCGGAGTGGGAACCGGCTCCGGGACAGGCTCGGGCTCGTTCCCGGGCACCGGGCGCCGGACGTCGTCGCGCACGTCGCGTCGTGGCCGGCTCGGCGCCGGGCTGGTCGACGTGCCGCGGGTGCCGTATCTCGACCCCGCGTCGGCGGTACTCAAAAACCCGATGGTGTCGGAGGAAAAGCGCTTCTGCAGCAGCTGTTCGACGAAGGTCGGGCGCGGCGCCGGAGGCGAACCCGGCGATCCCGAAGGCGTGTGCGAGAAGTGCGGGACCCCGTTCTCGTTCGTCCCGAAGCTCAGTCCGAAGGAGATCGTCGGTGGCCAGTACAAGGTCCTCGGTGCGCTCGCGTACGGCGGTCTCGGCTGGATTTACCTTGCACAGGACGGAAACGTCAGCAACCGCTGGGTCGTCCTCAAAGGACTGATCGACACCGGTGACGAGACCGCGATGGCGGCCGCGGCGAACGAGCAGCGCTTCCTCGCCGAGGTCGAGCACCCGAATATCGTCAAGATCCACAACTTCGTCCAGCACCTGGACGCGAAGACGGGCAACTCCGTCGGCTACATCGTGATGGAGTACGTCGGCGGTCAGTCGCTGCGTCAGCTCGCGCTCGCGCACCACCGGGAGACCAAGCGCCCCGAACCGCTGCCGATCAGCCAGGTCATCGCGTACGGGCTGGAGATCCTGCCCGCCATGGGGTATCTGCACGGGCAGCAGCTGCTGTACTGCGACCTCAAGCCCGACAACGTGATCCAGACCCACGAGCAGCTCAAGCTGATCGACCTCGGCGCGGTGCGCCGCATGGACGACTACGAAAGCCCGCTGTTCTTCACCACCGGGTATAGCGCGCCGGAGCTGGCGAAGCAGGGTGCTTCGGTGGCGTCGGACCTGTACACCGTCGGCCGCACGCTGGCCGTGCTGAGCTTCGAGTTCACCGGGTACACCACCAAGTACAAGGCGGCCCTGCCGGCGCCGAACGAGATCCCGCTCTTCTCGCTTTTCGGTTCCTACTACCGGTTCCTGAAGCGCTCGACGCATGTGGACCCGGATCGCCGGTTCATTTCCGCCGAGGACATGGCCGACCAGCTCACCGGGGTGCTGCGCGAGATCATGGCGCTCGGCACCGGCGAGCCGCGCCCTGGCGCGTCGACCGTATTCGGGCCGGAGAGCCGTACTTTCGGCGTCGACATGGTCGTGCCGGAGCCCGGCAAGAGCGTTCCGCTGCCGGACGCGCGCGAAGTCGTCATGGGCCTGCCGGTGCCGCAGGCCGACACCGACGACCCGGCGGCGGGTGTGCTCGCGACGTTGACCTCGGCCGATCCACGGGAGGCGATCGAGTCGCTGGCCGGTGCGCCGCGCGAGTCGATCGAGGTCCGGCTGCGCATCGTGCGTGCGCGGATCGAGCTGGGCGAGTTCGCCGAGGCCCAGCGGCAGCTGCAGGCCGCGCAGTACCTCGCGATCAAGGCAGGTTTCCCGCACGACTGGCGGATCGACTGGTACCGGGGGCTGATCGAGCTCGCCGGTGGCCGTTCGCGTGTCGCGCACGTGGCGTTCGAGTCGGCCTACGACGAGCTGCCCGGCGAGATCGCCCCCAAGCTGGCGCTCGCCGTCAGCGCTGAGGGCGTCGGCGACTACTTCGGCGCAGCCCGGTACTACGAACTGGTCTGGCGCACCGATCACACCTACGTCAGCGCGGCGTTCGGCCTGGCCCGGGTGTATCTCGCGCAGGGAGCACGTGCGGGCGCGATCGAGGTGCTGGAGTCGGTGGCGCAGTCCTCGACCCATTTCGTCGCGGCGCAGGTGGCCGCGATCAAGATCAAGACGCGGCTCAGCGGGCCCAAGGAGACCACGCCGATCGCGGAGCGCGATCTGGTGGAAGCCGGCGTCCGCCTGGAGCGGCTGGCACTCGACGCCGAACGGCGCACCAGGTTGTCCGCCGAGGTCCTCGAGGCGGCACACTCGTGGGTGCGGGCCTCGGGGAACAAGGCACAGACCAGCTCGAAAGTGCTCGGGTGCGCGCTGGCCGAACGTGACCTGCGCCTCGGGCTCGAACGCTGCTACCGCACGCTGGCCAGGCTGGCCGGTACGACGGACCAACGTGTCGAGCTCGTCGACCGGGCCAACGCCATCCGCCCCCGCACGCTGACGTGACGCTACGCTCGGTGGTGTGAGCGGATCGAGGGGAAACGCAGGTGCCTGAGGAGTTCTCGCTGGCTTTGACCGAGGTGGCGGTGGCCGTCGAACGTGCCGGCCTGCCACCGAACTGGCGTCCGTTCGAAATCCCCAGCGTGGGATTCACCGTGGACGAGCACGTCAAGGCCCATACGGACGCCTGGGACGCGCTCTGTCGGCGGGGCTTGGCCAGGGGCGACAAGCTGGACCTCGACGTCGAAGACACCCTGCGCACCTGGACACAGCCGGACGTGCTGATCAACGTCCGAGCCGCGGAACTCGTCGACCAGCGGCACGTCTACTACCGAGCTGCGTCCGCGAAGGGCCTCGGCGTGTTCTCGGAGCACAACGCCGACGGCGGCATCCTGTTCACCCAGGTCAGAGCCGAGCGGCTCGTCGACATGGTCGTCGGCGCTTTGCCGCACTACAACCCCGTCCCCCTGCGCGAACTGGTGACCGTCAGCGGCACCCCCACGCCAGAGCGGGACCTTTCCGACGAAAGCCTCATCAGCGCCCGCCGCCCCCGCAACACCGTCTCGGACAAGGAAGCCATCGCACGGTTCGCCGCCTGGCCCCTGCACCGCCACGGCTCGGTGGAACTGTCCGTCAAGCAGGGCCTCGGCACCCTGCACCACGTCGGCTCGGTGCAGTTCCTCGACACCGACGGCGGCCGGTTCCTGACCTTCACCGACAACCTCCCCGGCGGCGAAACCCGCTACCGCTTCGTCCCGTCCGACGGCTCCCACCTGCGCCGATGGCTACACGACAGCATCGCCGACGACCGCAGGTGACTCACCGACTTGTCGACCCGAACGAGGACCTGTGAACCGCCGATGCCTGGTCGCGGTGGCGCCGTTCTTTCTCGTCGCCTTCGCTGGTTGCACAAGTACGGTCAGTGGTCAGCCCAATCCTGCAGTCGTCAGCAGCAGTGCAACCACTCCGGCACCTGGCAGCTCAGTGTCCGACCCGTTCGCGGGAATCGATCTGTGCTCCCTTGTCGATCAAGCCGTCGCTGGTCAGGGCTTTCCTGCTGTGCAGCCCAACGCTGATTTCGTCGCTTCTGGTAGGCGGGAGTGCGAAACCAAGAAACCCGAATTCGGAACCGTTGGTATTCAAGTCCAGGTTGGCGCGACGTTCGATAAAGACTTACCTGCGGGTAGTACAGGTAGGTCTGGTCATCTCAATGGGCGTCCATTCATCCAGGCCACGAATATTCTTGGCACTCTCGATGGCTGTGACATCGTGATGGAGGTCAAGCCGAACTCAAGGGCGATTGTGGGTGTCACGTTGTCGACGGGTACGACCGACGACGCTTGCACTTACGTCGGGCAGTTCGCTACCAAGGTCGAGCCGTTGTTGCCGAAGGTCCGCTGAGAGAGAGTTGCAGGTGTGCCCCAGGCCTTCAAGTGACACGGGTACTCCTCGACGCGCCTACGAGTACGGGTGTCAAGGTGCTCTGTGTGCAGCATACAACGTGGCAACATACTATTCATGCAGGTCAGGGCCGGTAAGTATCTCGTCCGTGGTCACAGGGGCGATGAAGCGATCGCCAGTTTCGTTGCCTCGCTCTGGCTTCGAATCGACACAGTGGAGAGTCTGACTGCCGGTTTCGTCACCTTCGCCGATGACCTCGTGGATGGCGGAATTCGCTACCCACTTGTCTCGTCAGAGTGCTCCCACCTGCGTCGATAGCTCCATGAGGCGATAACCTGTGACCGCAGGTGACAGCTGTCTGGAGGGAACCACTGACACGCCCCGTGCGTCACCATTACAGTGAACGTGTCGCCACGCGGGGTGGTCGACGACGGGAGGGGCAGGTATGGCTGAGACCGGCGCACACTTCGACGGACCGGCGACGGTAGTTCCTCCGGCTGCTGGTGACGCCGCACTCAACTTTCTCACCGACTTCGGCAACGCATCCCCGACTGACACCGCCCAAGCGCAGCGGATCAGCCAGGCTGGGCAGCAGATGAAGTCCTTGGCTCTGAGCGGCGGCTTCGCCATCAGCCAGGAGGGCTTCGACCGCTACAAGAAGGCTTGTACCGATTTTCTGGACGGCTACACGGACGTCGTTCACGACCTTGGGACCGTTGCCTATCCGGCTCCGATGGGGTCAAGCCCCTACGCCTACCAGGTGGCGAATTTCAACGTAAAGGTTGCCGGCGGTGACGATCAATCGCTCATCCCCAACTTGAATCTGATGAAGAGTGGCGTCGAACAAGCCCTTGAGGCGTTGGAGATAGCTCGCAAAAGTTACTCCGAGGCCGACGAAGCCCACAATCAGTCTCTCACCAAGCTGAATGGGGATCTGTGAACCGCCGGAACCGTCTTACTGTTGCGGTGTTCGTGCCGCTCGCTGTTGCTGTCCTGGCAAGCTGCACCAGTACAGTCAATGGGCAGCCCAATCCCGAGTCTTCCAGTAGCGGCCCTACAACGTCTGCGAGTTCCAACACGGGCGACCCGTTCGCGGGGCTGAGCACTTGTGTGCTCGTCGATCAGGCCGTTGCGGGGCAAGGCTTCCCCCCCTCGCAGCCTGATCCCGTAATCGACCCGAGTAGGCGACAGTGCGGAACCAAGAAGCCAGGCTTTGGAAATATTGGCATGGAGCTCCAGGCTGGCCAGCCATACAACACGAATTTGCCGGCCAACGGCACTCGTACTGAAGGCGACATCAGTGGTCGCCCGTCCGTCCAGCTGCAGAACACTGTCAGTGGTGAGGGTGGTTGCGACGTGGTGATGGAGGTCAAGCCCAACTCTAGGGTCATCGTCCTTGCAACTCTGTCAACGGGAACGACAGCCCAAGCCTGTGATTTTGTTGGTCAGGTCGCGACTAAAATCGAGCGTTTGTTGCCGAAGAACAACTGAGGGGGAGTTCAGCCGTGACTCAGCCGAAGCCGGAGCAGCGCAAGTACGAAGCGGACGTCTACGGCGATGCCTACAATGCCCAGGCGAAGCCGCCGCCGCAGTTGTCCCCTGAGGACAAGGCCAGCGAGCACGACTCCGCGACCAAGGTGGCCGAGCAGGCTGCGTCTCAGTACTCGGTCTCCCAGAGCGACCAACTGCTGAAGAACAACGTGACACGGGGCGACGGCCCGGCACCGGATGCCAACTACGCCGCGTACTCGCACGAACAGCTTCACGACATGGTGAACACCAACCTCACTGTTGGAACCATCGACGAGTACGGCCGTATCATGAACAAGCTCGGCAATTTCCTTGCCAGCACGTCCGATGCTTTCACGGGCGCGACGAGTGCCAGTCAGGCTGATTGGCAGGGGCCGGCGGCGGAGCAGGCTCATGGGTTTTTCGCCTCTACTGGTAACTATGCGGCGCAGGCGAGTGACGCTGCGGGGTTGAGTTCGAACCACTACTCGCAGCAGGCTGCCGCTGCTGGTCACGCGCAGACGGCTATGCCTCCGCCCACGGGGTTCGATCAGAAGGCCGCGATGGACAAGGCCACTCAGCAGTTGACCTCTGGCGACCTGATGGCAGGGGCCAACACCATTAACGCGATTCCTGCGCAGCAGGCGAAGGCTGACGCTGCGCATGCGCAGGCTGTGCAGGTCATGCATGACATGGACTCGACGTACCACACAACGGCGGGTACTCAGCCCGCGCTGAGCCCGCCGCCCCCGATCAATCAGGACGGGCAGACGACGGCGAGTAGTGCGAGCACCAGCATGGTTGGTGGCGGAGGCAACGGCGGTGGCAGCTTCGGCGGCACCGGTGGCGGTGGTGCTGGCGGTGGTGCGGTTGGTGGCCAGGGTGGGTTCAACCCGGCCGGCGGGCTTGGGGGTAGCTCGGGTGGCGGATCCAGCCTTGGTGCGGGTGCGTCCAGCGGCGGGTTCAACGGGTCGAACGCGCCGACGGGTGGGTTCCGTGGGCCGGGCGGCGGGTTTACGCCTGGTGGTGGCATACGGCCTGCTGGCGACCTGTCGATGATGCCGGGCGGCGGTGGTGGCGGCGCGGGTTCGGGCCAGGACATCGTCCGGAGCGGCAAGAGTCCGGGGTCCGGGTTCGCAGGGTCTCGGGTTTCTGGTGGCGGCGCCAAGTCCGGGGTCGGAGCCACCGAGGAACAGCTTGGGAACGGCAAGAGCAGCGGTGCCGGAAAGGCCGGCGGCGCGGCAGGTGAGCGCGTGGCGCCTGGTGGGTCGGCGGCGAGTGCCAAGGCTGGTGCGAACGGTGCTTCCGGAGCCGGCGGTGGCGGCAAGAAGAAGGAAGAGGACAAGGAGCACCAGAGCAAGTACGACCTTTCCGAGGATGCCGAAGAGGTCTTCGGGCTCAACGCGGAGCGCGGACCTGATGGCGAGGTCATCGCCCCGCCGACCATCGGAGGCTAGCTTCACGGGCGGTCGGTGAGCTCGTCGAAGTACGTCAGTTCGACGTCGGCGACCCGGCCCTCCCGGATGAGCGCGCGCCCGGCTGAGGCGTAACTGCAGTCCCGCTGCGGTCGGAGTACCAGGTGAGGGCATGTGGTGTGCCGTCCTCGTCCTGGAATTCGATGCCTCAGCTCGACACGCTGGATGGCTGCTGTAACTGAGCGACCTGCCCAACATCACCTTGCAAATTTTGCCTACAGCGCACGAGGCCCCCGCGATGTCCGCCGAGCAGCCCGAGTCCACCTGGCGGAAGTCCAGCTTCAGCGGGAACGACACCAACTGCGTCGGGGTCGGCAGCGGCAGCGAGGTCGTCGGTGTCCGCGACACCAAAGACCCCCACGGCGGCACCCTGCTCATCGCCCGCGACGCCTTCGCCGCCTTCCTCCGCGCGAGCGTCGCCTAGCTGGTCGGGTCTCGTGAGCGTTCCGGCCGGTTCTATCCAGGTTCTAAGCGGCCGGAACACTCACGAGTCTCAGGCGTCAAGGGTTGATGTCCCAGGAGCGTTCGACCTTCTGGCGGGCGGCGCTCAGGGTCTTCAGGGCGTCGGCGTCACCGTGGGTCGTGAAGTGTTCGAAGTCCACGATCACGAACAGTGCCCGCGCGCGGACTGCTAGTGGGCCGTCCGGCGCGTTGAGGCGGCCGTCGGCGCTGGCGTAGATCTTCCGGCCGGCCATGCCGTCGAGTTTCGCGGTGATGTACAGGGTCGAGCCGACCGGGACCGGGCGTTTGAAGTCCGTTTCCAGCCGTCCGGTCACCGCGGGCCGCCGCATCATGTTGCCGACCGCCGAGCCGAGCGCCTCGTCGAACGCGCACGCCAGGAGGCCGCCGTGGGCGAGTCCCGGCGCGCCCTGGTGGGCGGCGGTGACGACGAACTCCGACTGCACGGTCTCCTGCTCACCGACGGTCGACCGCAGGTGGAGCCCGCCCTCAAGATTGTCACCGCACCCGAAGCACTCATGGAAGTGAACGCCCAGTTCGCTGCCCGGCGCGGGGGCTTTCGGATGTGCCACCGCCGGCTCGACATCCACCGGTGGCCACGGCTGCGCAGATCTGGTCATGGCTTGACGCTAACCCGCCGCCTCACGCACCGGAGCACCGGCGTCACCCCCGGTGAAAAGCCACCCAGGAAAGATCTTGTAAGAAAATTTCTGTTCTGCCGATTATTCCCCAATGAGAAACACTAGGGTCGACGACTTGATCCAACGACCTGTCTGATCAGCGATACGCACCGAGGAGGATGTCGCCAAATGTCCGAGGCAGCGACACAAGAACCGGCCGTAGACCCCAGAACGGTCAGGAGAGCCGTGCTGGCGTCGGCGATGGGTAACGCCACCGAGTGGTACGACTACGGAGTGTTCACCTCCGGTGCCATCGCCACCGCGATCGGCACGGTGTTCTTTCCTGGCGAGGGAAACGCCGTACTCAAATCACTGGCACTGGTCGCCGTCGGCTTCATCGTCAGACCGTTCGGCGGAGCGTTCTTCGGCCCACTGGGCGACAAACTGGGCCGCCAGAAGGTCCTCGCCGTCACGATTCTGCTGATGTCCGGCTGCACGTTCCTGGTCGGCTGCCTGCCAACGTACGCCGGCAGTTACAGCATGGGACTCGGCGCTCCGATCGCGATCTTGTTGCTACGCCTCATCCAGGGGTTCTCGACTGGCGGCGAGTACGGCGGCGCCGCGACGTTCATCGCCGAGTACGCACCGACCAAACGACGTGGTTTCTTCGGCAGCTTCCTCGAGCTCGGCACGCTGGCTGGTTACGTCCTCGGTAACCTCGTCGTGCTGACCGTGACGCTTTCCCTGAGCGCACAACAGGTTACCGACTGGGGCTGGCGGATCCCGTTCTTCGTCGCGCTGCCGCTGGGCCTGATCGGGCTCTACCTCCGTAACCGGCTCGAGGACACCCCGGAGTTCAAGCACCTGGAAGCGACCGGCACCAAGCCGAAGAAGGCTCCGCTGCGCGAGATCTTTGTGCGCAATTGGCGCATGATCCTCAACCTGATCGGGATCGTTATCCTGCTCAACGTCGCGGACTACATGCTGCTGACGACAATGCCGACGTACTTCACGGATACGCTGAAGATCAACGACAACACCTCGACGCTGATCATCATCGGGGTGGAGATCGCGCAGATGGCGCTGATCCTGCCGCTCGGCGCGCTGTCCGACCGGATCGGGCGGAAACCCATGCTGATGACCGCGGCGATCGGGTTCATCGTGCTCAGCTGGCCGTCGATCAAGCTCATGCAGTCCGGCAGCACGTTGTGGCTGGTGGTCGGCTTCGCGATCGTCGCGTTCCTGCTGGTGCTGATGCTCGCCGTGATCGGTTCGACCTTCCCGGCGATGTTCCCGACTCGAGTTCGCTATGGCTCGTTCGCGATCGGGTACAACGTGTCGACGTCGTTGTTCGGTGGGACGTGCGGGGTGATCGTGACCGCGTTGATCAAATCCACCGGGAACGAGGACTGGCCAGCGTACTACCTGATGGCCGCGGCGGTGATCGCGATCATCCCGATCATGCGGATCCCGGAGACAGCGCAGGTCCCGATCCGCGACATCGACACCGCGGACCAGAGCGGACACCTGGCGTCAGCCTCGCGCTGACTCCGACGGCGGCACAAGTAGGGCACTTTTCCACACAAGTGCCCTACTTGAGCGCTCAACGAGGGCACAAAAGTACAAAAGTGCCCCTTCGGCCGTCTGTGTGGGGTGTCTTAGCTTCTAAGAGACCGCAACTCGACGGCGAGTTGCGGTGATGGAAAGCCCGACTGTCTACTTTGGACCGCTGGTGCCGGCGGTGGGTGGCGTAGGCGTGCCAGTGGTGGTGCTCACGCGCGGCGGGTGGGTCGTGCTGGCCGACGGGGCCGACGGCGCTCGCTCGATGGTGCTCCGGCTAGTCGTGTGGGTCTGCGGCGCGGTCGTTGGGGTGACGCCCTGCTGCCTCGGATCGGGGGTGGTGACCGGCATGGGGGCGGGGGTCGGGGTCACGGATTCGGTCGTCAGCCCCGGGCCGGCGGGTTCGATCGGGTTCGGGCCGGCCGGCGAACGGCCGACTCCCAGCGCGACCGCGGTCACGGCGACGACCGCCACCACGGTGGCCGCGGAGCTGCCGATCACGGCGAGCCGCTTGCGGCGTCGGCGGATCCGGCCGCCACGCTCGATGATGTCGTGCACGTCGATGCCCAGCGGCGGCCCTTGGACCGCCCCGGAGAGCACGATCTTGACGGCGTCGGTGTCGTTATTCTCGTCGGTCATGTTCGGTCACCTCCCGTCGGTTCCGCTGAGGGCAAGCTCACTGAAGTGCGGGCCCAGCCGTTTCCGCAACGTCGCGAGCCCGCGGGAGCTCTGGCTCTTCACCGTGCCGGTGGAGCAGCCGAGCGCCGCAGCCGTGTCCTCGACGCTGAGATCGTTGAAGTACCGCAGCACAAGCACGGCCCGCTGCTTCGGCGCGACTGTCGCGAGTGCCTGCCGGACCAGCATCTCGTGCTCGGTGCCCGACTGCTCGGCGGCCGTCTCCGGCGGCTCGTCGGTCAGGCGTTCGCGTTTGCGCCACGCCCTCCGGTGTTCGGAGAGGAACGTGCGCAGCACGATCTTGCGGGCGTAGGCGTCCAGCGCGTCATGCCTGGACAGCCGCGGCCAGGCCAGGTACAGCTTCAGCAGCGCGGCCTGGGTGATGTCCTCGGCCTGGTGCCAGTCTCCGCAGAGCAGGTACGCCGTCGCCCGCAGGTTGTGCGCGCGCTCGCCGAAGTACCGGGCGAACTCACCGTCCCACGGTGAGCCCGACCCGGTCGACGGGACGTGACCTTCGATCATCAAGAGCTGGTGTCAGTCACCTTCGGTAATGGCAGGCAGGTGGAGGTCACCTGTCGGGCCGGCCGGGACCGCGCGCGGCACGGTGACCTTGCCGGGGTTGCGAGTGGTCGTCGGTGCCGGGGCCTTCGTGCCGCTCTGGGCGGGGGTCGTGACCTCGGTGGGCCGGCTTGTGGGCATGGCGGTGGGCGCCGGTGCCACGGTGGTGCTGGTGACGCGCGGGGGCGTCGGGGTGGTCGTGGCGGCACTGGCCAGCGCTGTCCCGGCGAACGCGCCTGCGGCGATCACGAAGGCACCCACGGACAAAACGATTCGAGTACGCACTACGTCTCCTCGGCTACGAGCGTCGTCTCTGTGCGGCGACGTCTGTGCCGTTAGACATGCGCCCGGCACCCCGCCGGGTTGCATCGGATTTTCAGCTGTTCAGCGCGGACATCTTGCTCCAGTCGGCCCAGTTGTACGTCCAGTCGTGGTAGTCGCCGTCGGCCGCGCCGAGCGTGGTGCCGGAGCCGGTGATCTCCACCGGGTCACCGATCTGCGCGAAGTCGAAGTACGACTTGGCGTTGTCGGTCGACAGGTTGACGCAGCCGTGCGAGACGTTCCTATTTCCCTGCGCCCAAACGGATGCCGGCAGCGCGTGGATGAACTCGCCGTTGTTGGACACCCGGACCGCCCAGCGCACGAACACGTCCTTGTAACCACCGCGCGGGTTGCTCATCAGGTACGTCGGGTCCTTCTCCATCACGACGTGGATGCCGTTATGGGTGTTGCGCCAGTCGACCGAATCCAAGCCATAGCTGGCCGGGTAGTCCGCGACCTGTTTCCCGTCCTGGAACACAAGCATGCGGTGGGTTTGCGTGTCGCCGCGGACGATCTGCGAGTGCCCGATGCTGAACGACGCCGACACGTCCTGCTTGCCATAGGTGCCTTCGGCGAGCTTGACGCCGTAGAGCTTGGCGTTGACCACGACCTTGGTATTGGCCGCGTAGTAGTCCTTCGGCCGCCAGTGCACCGAGGTGTCGCCTTCCATCCAGGCCCACGAACCCTCGGTCTTCGGCGTGGTCTCGACGGTCAGCGCCTTCTCCACGGCCGCCTTGTCCGCGACCGGGTTGGTGAAGTTCAGCGCGATCGGCATCGCGACGCCGTAGGTCTGGCCGTCGCCGACGTTGAGGTGGCCGGCGACCTGGCGCTTCGGCTTCACCGTGCCGAACGAACCGCTGATCGACACGGTCTTACCGTCGGTGCCGACGGCGTTGCCCGACCAGTTGTACGTCTTGCCGTAGCCGAGCGATTCAGTGGTGGACCAGCTGTGCTTGTCCGCCGCGGGGGAGCCGGCGACCTGCTTACCGTCCGCGTTGGTCAGCGTGACAGCGCCGATCGTGCCGTCGGCGACGGTGATCTTCACCGGGTCTCCGGGGGAGACGTCCTGTGCGCCGCCCGCGGGAAGCGCGACCACCTTCGCCGGGCCCGCCGGGGGCGTTTGCCCGCCGCCGGCCGGCTGGCTCGACGATGTCGGCGCGCCTGCCGGAGCGGCTGCCGGTTCGCTGCTGCACGCACCGAGCGTGAGCGCCACCGTCAGGCCGAGCATCGCAGCCGGTACCCAACGTCGTTTCGTGCTCTTGATGACTGTCACGGTTGCCCCCTTGTTCTCCCCTGTTACCCCATATGACGCGTGACCTAGCGCGAACGTTGAGCTCGCGCACCGTGACGCAGGTCACCTTTTTGGCGGAGTCGGCCTGTTTCGCAGCGTAGCCGGTGGGTACGACAGAGGGCTGACTGGCGTACGACGTTCCGGTGATCTTGGGGCTGTGGCTCGGTTATCCCCGGTTTACGGGGTTCAGATTTCGCCAGATCCCGGTACTCTGCTCGTAGGCCGTCGTTTTGCGTGTTCGTGGCTTCACACTCGCGGAACTTCTGACGTGAGTAATGAGCCGGATGTGCTCTTCGCTCGACTCGTTGGAACCGCCCGGGATGGCCGGGGTGGCACCCCGGTGGCACCTGAAGCGGCTCTGTAACGAGGAGTAAAGCGGTGGCGCAAGGCACTGTGAAGTGGTTCAACGCGGAGAAGGGCTTCGGCTTCATCGCGCAAGATGGCGGCGAGGGCGACGTTTTCGTGCACTACTCGGAGATCGACGGTCGCGGATTCCGCACCCTCGAGGAAAACCAGCGAGTGGAGTTCGAGGTCGGCCAGGGTCAGAAGGGGCCGCAGGCCCAGAAGGTCCGTCCCCTGTAAGAGCCGGTCCTGACCGCTCTTTGACGAGAACAGCTGTAGCGGAATGAAGTGCGCCCCCTGCCTGGATTCCTGGGCAGGGGGCGCGTTCTTTGTCTTGCTGGGCTGGAAAAGTGGGTTACTGGCGGCCGGCGATCGGCTGCTCCCACGCCTGCGCGTCGAGGTGGAGCTCCTCGGTGTGCGCTTCTTCGTGGCGGCGCTGCTGCGCGGAGGTGGCCTGACCTTCCCACGAGAGGCGCTCCAGGATCCATTCCTGGGCCAGTGCGTGGGGTGAGGTGCCGCGTTCGAGGGCGATGTCCTTGAGCTGCTCACTGGCGATGACGTTGACGCGCAGTTGGAAAACCTGCGCTTCGCCGAACCGCTTACCGGTGCCGGTGCTCTCCGGATCGGAATCCGGGGACAGCGCGGCGAGGTAGCTGGTGAGCTCGTGGTCGTCGACTACCTCGACCGCCTCTTTGGCGGGGTTGCGGTGACGACCGGGGTTGACCGCCTTGAGGTTGGTCTTGGTACTCAGGCGTCCTAGCGAGGGAAGAGGCACTCCGCCACGATAACGGTTGGGTCTCGGCAAGCAAACCTCTGTGACCCACGACACGCCTATTTTTCTCCCGTTCGGAGCAACCTGGCCACCAGATGGCGCAATTTATCGCTTACGCCCCGGATAGTTGCCAGCTCAAACACCCCATCAATCGATGTTTGCCGACGGCGAACGCTGCATTTCGGGCGGCGGGCCGCTGAGTCGGCAAGCGTGGCGATTCGGACCTGTGACCCGCTTGCGGCGGGGTGGTCCGAGAGGGGCTGGAGGCGCTCCGCGGCGGCTGGTGAAGGCGGGCGGAAAAAACACCCCGGACATGGAGGACCCCCGCGCCAGGGGGAGGAACGCGGGGGTCGGAGGGGATCTCCACAGGCGCTGACCGGGGGTGTGTCAGCCCGTTGATTGTTGCACGACTTCTGGCTCCGGGGGAGGCCTCAACGGGAAAAAACCCGGGCAGGTGTCACTTTCACGTTGCCTGCCGTTCATGTTGAGGAATAACCACTGCGCGTACCCAGCGTATTCGGAGGTTCACTCTCCGGGGGGCTGTGGGCGGAGCCCTGCGCTGGCTAGCCTCGCGGCGAAGCTGTCCGAAACCGTGTGGAGGAGCTATGAGCGGGTCTCTCGAAGTTCGACAGTTCCTCGTCCGGCACGAGGGGGCGGATACCGGGACGCCGGCGCTGACCGCCGGGGTGCCGGCTCAACGCACAAGCCAGGCCGACTCGCATCGGGTGTCCAACGACCAAGTCCGCCGCGCCCGGCTCGCGGTGGCCAACGGCGCCGTCGGGGTGGAGGACTGCGTCCAACTGCTCGACATGCTGGGCCTGATGCTGGACGACGACGGGCGGGCTCCGATCCAGCGCTGAGGCGCGCCGCAGGGCGCTCTGCGTGGTGCGCCCTGAACCTGAATCGGGCCGTCCGGCTGCACACCCCCTGGTGGTGCAGCCGAACCGGCCCGGCGAAAAGATACGACTTCCGCACCTACTCGGGCAATCGATTTCCCGGGACTTCCCCCGGATGGCCGGGCAACTGCGACCTTGCCGTGACCTGATGCTGATCTCCGGGTGGATCTCGGGACGGCGGGCGGGCGGCGGCCTGGGGTCGCGCCGCGGCGGCGTCGAGGCGGAAAAAGAAGACGTTTGCGCAGGTACGAAGATCGGCGGAGGATAGGGGTGCCCCCCTTACGGGGCACCGAAACCAGGTGCCCTATGCTTAGTCTCGCTCCCGGGGACAACCGAGAGCGCGGTCGGGTTGGTTCACCGAAATCGGCCGGGCTCCCATCGTCCAGCGGCCTAGGACTCCGCCCTTTCAAGGCGGCAACGCGGGTTCGAATCCCGTTGGGAGTACGCAGTAGAGTTGAGAAGCAGCAAAGCTAGAAATGCAGTGCCGGTACCGCGGCGAAAATCAGTACAGTGACATCGGTACACTGAGGAAGCAGTACAGCAAGGCCCAGTGGCGCAGTTGGTTAGCGCGTCGCCCTGTCACGGCGAAGGTCGCGGGTTCGAGTCCCGTCTGGGTCGCATTGCGTTCGGCAAAGAGAAATGTGGCCGGCGTCAAGGCCAGGTAGCTCAGTTGGTACGAGCGCTCGCCTGAAAAGTGAGAGGTCGCCGGTTCGACCCCGGCCCTGGCCACCGCTCCAGTCAGCAAAGCCCCTGCTCCCCGCGGGGGCTTTTTGCTGTGGTGGCGTCTACGGCTCGTGAGTGTTTAGGCCGCTTCCAACCAGCCGGAACACTCACGAGCCCTAGGGCAGCGGCAGGGTCTGGTCGGGGCGGACGAGCGGGAACAGGTCCCCTGCGGCGGCCGGTTTGCCGAGGTAGAAGCCCTGCGCCTGATCGCACCCCAGCCGTCTCAGAATCTCCAGCTGACCGAGATGCTCGACGCCCTCCGCGACGACCGTCAGGTCCACGGCGTGCGCCATCGCGATGATGCTGGTCACGATGGCCTCCGAATCGGCGGACTCGCCGAGCCCGGTGACGAACGAGCGATCGATCTTGAGCGTGTCCAGGGTGAGCCGCTGAAGCTGGGCCAGCGAGGAGTATCCCGTCCCGAAGTCGTCGATCGCCAGCCGCACGCCCAGCCCACGCAGTGCGCGCAGCACCTCGGTCGCGGCGACCGGGTCGCGCATCAACGCGCTTTCGGTGACCTCCAGGCACAGCGTGTGCGGCGGGAGGCCGGTGCTCGCCAGCGCGTCGCGGACGGCAGGCACCAGGCCGGGGTCGTCGAGCTGGCGGGTCGAGATGTTGACCTTCAGGTGGATGTCCAGCCCGAGCTCGTCCCGCTGCCGGGCCAGTTCGCGGGTGGTCACCTGCAGCATGTGCGTGCCGAGGACGTTGATCAGGTCACTTTCCTCGGCCAGCGGGATGAACTCGACCGGCGAGATCTGGCCGTGCACCGGGTGCGTCCACCTGGAGAGAGCCTCGACGGCCACCATCCGGCCGGTGGTGATGTCGATGAGCGGCTGGTAGGCGGGCCACAGCTGGCCGTCCCCGCTTCGCAGCGCGTCTCGGAGGTCCTGGTCGAGCTGCAGCCTCCGCTGCATGCGTTCCCGCAGACCGACGTCGAAGAACTCGTGGCGCCCCCGGCCGAGCGTCTTGGCCTGGTACATCGCGACGTCGGCGTCACGCAGGACGTCCTCGGGGCACCGGTCGTCCTCGGACTGCGCCAGTACGATCCCGATGCTCGCGTCGATGCGCAGCTGGCGGCCGCTGATGGTGACCGGCGCGGTGAGCGACTCCCGCAGGTGCTCGGCAAGCGCCTTGACCTCACCGGGTTCGGTGAGCGCGGTGCTGACCACGACGAACTCGTCACCGCCGAGCCTGCCGACGAGGTCCTTCGGGCCGACGCCGCGTCGCAGCCGCTCACCGGCGATGCGCAGCACTTTGTCGCCCACGCCGTGGCCGAGGGAGTCGTTGATGACCTTGAACTTGTCGAGGTCGATGAACAGGACCGTGGTGGTCTTCGCCTTGCGAAGCGCTGTCCCGATCTTCGACAGCACCAGCGTCCGGTTGGCGAGCTCGGTCAGCGGGTCGTGGCTGGCCTCGTGCTCCAGCCGCTCGCCGATGGCGCGCCGCGCGGTGATGTCGGTGAACGACGTGACCACCGACGTCGGGCAGGTGTCTTCGGGGTTGAGCAGCCTGGACGTCAGGGAGAGCCACACGTTCCGCCCGTCGGGGCGCCGCAGGCGGATCACCCGGCGGGTCGGTGGCGAGCCGGCCCGCCGGGCGTCCGTAGCCGGGTAGTGGTGCGGCGGAATGCGCTTCCCGTTCTCAGCGTAGAGCTGCAGGCGCGTCGAAAGCAGCCCGATCAGCTCGTCCTCGCTGAGGCCCAGAATGCGTTGGGCAGCCGGGTTGGCCGATTCGATGTGCCCCTTCGGGCCCACCACGATGACGCCTTCGTCGAGCGAAGCGACGACAGTGCTGAAGTGGCTTTCGGCCCGGCGCCGAGCAGTTTCGTCAGCACACAGGAGGACGTACCCGCTGTCCATCTCCGCCGCGGACACCCGGATGGCGAGCGAGCCGCCGTCGGACCGGCGGTGTGCGGTCTGCAGGAAACCGCCTGCCCGCAGCACGGCCGCGGGGTCCAGTGGCGCGCCGACGACGTCGGCCACGGCCCGGCCCACCGCCTCGGACGCGGGCCGGCCGTAGACGGTCTCGGCGGCGGGATTCCAGCTGGTCACCACGCCGCGGCTGTCCGTGGCGATGATCGCGTCGCTGACGTGGCCGACGAGCGCGGCTTGGTAGCGCAACGCGGCCTCGGCCGCTTTTTGGGCCGTGACGTCGCGCATGACGACCTGGGAGGCCGGGCGACCCTCCCAGGTGGTCCGCACCGACACGGTCTCGACCGGCATGGACGAGCCGTCGAGGCGGGTGAGCACGATTTCGCTTGCGCCCGATGTCGGCGGTTCGCCCATCGATGCCACCTCCGAGAACGGGCGGCCGACAAGGTCCGCGGGGGAGTCCGCACCGAGAAAGCGCACGGTAGCGGGGTTCACATAGGTCAGTTGCCCGCCCTCGTGCACGCAGACGGCGTCCGGGCTGAGTTCGAGCAGGAGCCGGTAGCGGTCGGCGAGGTCGGCCAGCGCCTGCTGGTCGGCGTGGCGGCGGGTGGTGTTCGCGGCGGTGCCGAGCAGGCCTTCGGTCGTGTCGGCGCCGTAGGTCCGCGCCAGCAGCCGGATCCATTCACCGGAGTCGCTGCGCTGCTCCAGTTCGAGATTGCGCGGGGTCGAGTCCGCTGCGGCCGTTTCGATCAACGGCTCGATCAGCGTCAGCAGCCGGGCCCTGACCAAGTGGTCGGCGGCGCCGGTCATCCCGAGTACTTCGTCGAGCCCGGGGAGCCAGGACAGCGACCCGTCGGCGAACCCGAAGGACCACATGACGGCGGAGGCGGCTTCGGCCCGCATATGTCCACGCCCCCGATCGGTCCGGTGAGGTCCAGACCATTGCGGTCTGTCTGTGTTCACATTATGCGGCGTCGGGCCCTGAGGCACGCCTTCTTTTCAGGTCGTCTGTCCTAACTGGGAAACTGCCGCTCATCGGTGGTTTCGACGTCTTCGGCCTCGTCCTTTCTGGGCCGTCCCGGCCGGCGGATCTGGCCGGCGTCCTTCGGGAGGCGCCCGGCGTCGCCCAGCGCGCGGCGGAGGAGGTACTCGATGTGTGCGTTCGTGCTCCGCAGCTCGGTGGCGGCCCACCGCGCCAAGGCGTCGTGGACCGCCGGGTCGAGCCGCAGCAGCAGCTTCTTCCGCTCTGCCGTCACTGATACAGCGAACCCGTGTTGACGACCGGCTGGGTGCCGCCGTCACCGCAGAGCATGACCTGGGCGATCTCGGGGGCGTAGGACAGTCGCGTGATGCGGGACTCGACGACCCGGACCCCGGCGGCGACCAGGATCGGGTTGCCGCCGGCGTGGATCGTCCCCTTGTAGCGGCCCATCAGCTGCACGACTCGCGCTTCACCAGGAGCGACCCCGGTGAGGCCCTGCATCGGACTTGCTTCGGTCATGGCCTGCGCTCACTTCCCCCGCGCTACCCCATCGGCAGCGATATCATAGCGATATCAGGTTTTGGGGCGGCTGGCCAGAGCCTGACTCGGGGGATGTTTCGTACAATTCAATTGTACGAAACATCCCCCGAGTCGCTTTCTTGTGACGTGAGGGGCGCGTGTGGGTGATGTCGGCTAGGGCAACGCCAGGATCACGGCAGCGCGGGGATCGGGGCGGTGGGGGCAGTGGGGCTGGAGGGGGTGGAGGTGCGCTGGCGGCGGCGGAGCCACGGGCCCCACCAGAAGTACCCGAAGTGCGCGGCGACGGCATGGCCGGCGACCGTCACGATCGACTCGATCGACGCCGGGTCGTCGGACACGTAGATGGCCACGATGAACAGCTCGATCAGCAGCATCGCGGGCAGCCGCCACCGGCGGTTCAGGAGGAAGACGAGCGCGCCAGCCGTGGTGAAGAAGCCGTAGCTGACGCCGATGTCGAGCCAGCGTCCGTCGGCCTTGGGCAGGAGGCCGACGCTGATCGCCACCATGATCGGCACTTCCGTGACCAGCGTGGCCAGCACGTGTCCGCTGAAGAAGATCCCAGCCGTCCGCCAGCCGCCGAGCCGGCGTTCCAGCGGGGCGATCGCGACGGCGAAGATGACCGCGTACGGCACCCACTCCTCGCCGCTGAGCCACACAGCGCTACCGAGCAGCGCGACCAGCGGCCGGTGCCACAGGTTGTGCGCGTCGGTGCTGGAGACCTCGAGCAGCTTCGACGCCAGCATCGGGCTGGCCAGCCTGAGCAGGGCGGTCGTCCCGAGCAGGACGACGAGGTAGCCGAAAGTGAACGGCGTCTTGTGCGGCGTCGGCACGAACCGGACGAAGAGCGCGCGCCAACGAGACATCACGCTGAGTTGCGGAATGTCGACGGGTAACTCTGCTCGCTGAAGCACCTGCCCAGCTTGGCTGGTCATCCTGGGAGTATCGCTACGAAGGGCTGTGAATACGCTGTGAGCGACTCACCCGTAAGAGTGAGTGTGTGCGCGAGTAAATTGTTTCTCAACTTCGTCCGGAGTTGCCGATTTCTCCGGTAAGAAGACGCCCACCGCGTTTCCTGTGCGAAAGGTCCCCGTGTGAAGAACGAGGTCTCGGTAGCCGAGTTGTTGGTGCGCGAAGGTTGGGGCGACCACGTGCCCGCCAGGTCGTCCCGGTCGCGGTGGCGCGTGGTGGCGGTGATGGTCGCCGTCGTGCTGGGCTGCGGGGTCGCCGCGCTCCTGCGCTTCTCCTCCGGGCCGTCCCATCCGTCGAACCCCGACCAGGTCACGCTCATCGGCATGCCGACGCGCACGTCCGGACTCGCCGGCGCCGACGCCACGCCGTCCTCGGACAACCCGGTCCCGCCCAACGGGACGGGCGCAGGTGGTCCGGCCACGGGCACGCCCGCCGGGCACTCCAGCCGGGGCCTGACACCGTGGATCACCAGCTCGGAGACGACTCCGCCGTCGGTGCCGCAAACCAGCGAGACGACGTCACCCCGTGGCGATCCTCCGCCCACGGATTCCACGACGACTCCGCCGAGCTCACCGACGACGTCCCCGACCGCGCCGTCGCACAATCCGCCGTCGACGACGACGCCGACGCAGCCCAGCGCCTGTCTTTTGTTCATCATCTGCATCTGACCGGATTTCCTTGACCCCGCTGTGCTCCACATTGCCCGCTTGAGCGCCCCGCGTGCCACCCCGGGATGATGGACGGGCAATGCAGTCCAGGGGGAGGAACAGGCATCGTGACGGAGCCCACAAAGACTCCATCGAAGGCCGCATCGTGGTTGTTGGAGGGCGAACACAAGCGCGCTCAGCAGATGAAGGGCGGCCGGAGCGAGCCGGTCAAAAGCCATGAACATCCCTGGTGGAAGGTCATGTGCCTGACCGGTGTCGACTACTTCTCGACACTCGGCTACCAGCCCGGCATCGCGGCGTTGGCCGCCGGAGTCCTGTCGCCGATCGCGACGCTCGTCCTCGTCGTGCTGACGCTCGCCGGCGCGCTGCCCATCTACCGCCGCGTCGCCGCCGAAAGCCCGCATGGCCAGGGCTCGATCGCGATGCTCGAGAAGCTGCTGTCGTGGTGGAGCGGCAAGCTGCTCGTCCTCGTCCTGCTCGGCTTCGTCGCGACAGACTTCGTGATCACGATCACCCTGTCGGCCGCCGACGCCAGCGCGCACGTCGTCGAGAACCCGTTCGTCCCCGACTTCTTCCACGGCAAGCAGTTGATCATCACACTGGTGCTGGTGGCGTTGCTCGGCGGAGTGTTCCTGAAGGGCTTCGCCGAGGCCATCGGGATCGCGGTCGTGCTGGTAGGGATCTACCTCACCCTGAACGTCGTGGTGGTCGTCGTCGCGCTCGGACACGTCTTCAGCGAGCCGCACCTGGTGCTGGACTGGAAGAGCCTGCTCATCTCGCAACATCCCAATCCCTGGCTGATGATCGGGGTCGCGCTGCTGGTGTTCCCGAAGCTGGCGCTGGGGCTGTCCGGGTTCGAGACCGGCGTTTCGGTGATGCCGCTGATCAAGGGCTCCCCACGGGACACCCACGCCGACCCGGCAGGCCGCATCCGCAACGCCCGCAAGCTGCTGGTCACCGCCGCGTTGATCATGAGCGCGTTCCTCGTCACGACGAGCTTCGCGACGACGGTGCTGATCCCGCAGAAGGAGTTCGAGGCCGGCGGTCAGGCGAACGGGCGCGCGCTCGCGTTCCTGGCGCACAACTACCTCGGCGACATCTTCGGCACGTTCTACGACGCCAGCACCGTCGCGATCCTGTGGTTCGCCGGCGCGTCGGCGATGGCCGGGCTGCTCAACATCGTGCCGCGGTACCTGCCGCGCTACGGGATGGCGCCCGACTGGGCCAGCGCGACGCGGCCGCTGGTCATCGTCGTCGCGGTGATCGCGTTCGTGATCACCTGGATCTTCGACGCCAACGTCGAGGCGCAGGGCGGCGCGTACGCGACCGGGGTGCTCGTGCTGATCACGTCGGCCGCGGTCGCGGTGACGCTGTCCGCGCGCCGGAAGAAACAGCGGAAGGCGTTCGTCGCCTACCTGGTCATCACGGTCGTGTTCGCGTACACGACCGTCGCGAACGTCATCGAGCGTCCCGACGGTGTGAAGATCGCAGCGTTCTTCATCTTCGCCATCGTGCTGACATCGTTGATCTCCCGCGCCACCCGTTCGCTGGAGCTGCGTGTCGACGAGGTCGACTTCGACGCGGCGGCACAGCGGATCCTCGACAAGGCCGTCCGCAGCGGGCACGTCCGGATCATCGCGAACGAGCCGGACGAGCGCGACGAGAAGGAGTACGAGGAGAAGGAGCGAGAAGCGCGGGAGGACAACAATATCCCGTACGACTGCGCGCTGATCTTCCTCGAAGTGACCATCTCCGACGCGTCCGAGTTCGAGTCGACCCTGCGCGTGCACGGCGAAAAGCGTTACGGCTACCGGATTCTGCGGGTGAAGAGCCCGACCATCCCCAACGCCATCGCCGCGATCCTGCTGCACATCCGGGATGTGACGGACAACCGGCCGCACATCTACTTCGCCTGGACCGAGGGCAATCCCTTCCGGTTCATCGTGCGGTACCTGTTCTTCGGCGACGGCGACATCGGGCCGGTCACCCGTGAGGTGCTTCGACGGGCGGAGCAGGATCCGGAACGTCGTCCGATGGTGCATGTGGGCTAGTCGCCGCAGGTTCCAGATCGGCTGAGCGTTTCGCGCCAAGGTGGTTGAACAGCAGGTTCAGCAGAAAGGCGAGGATTGCCGTCACGGTGATCGGGCTGCCGCAGATCGTCTGCACCCAGTGCGGGAAGTGCGCGAAGAACACCGAGCCGCCGAACCGGTCCAGCGCGACAGCGGGCAGCATGCCGACGCCGATGGCCACGGCCACGACGAAGGTGTTGTGGTTGCCGGTGTATTCGACCTTCCGCAGGGTCTGGACGCCGACCGCGGCCACCATCGCGAACATCACCACCGCGACCCCGCCGATCACCGGCTCGGGGATCGCCGCGATGAACGCGCCGACCTTCGGCACCAGACCCATGACCAGCAGGAACCCGCCGGTCACCGCGACCACCCAGCGACTGCGGACGCCGGTCATTTGGACCAGCCCGACGTTCTGAGCGAACGCGGTGTCGGGGAACGAGTTCATCACGCCACCGAGCACCGCGGACACGCCGTCGGTCGCCAGGCCTCGCGCGAGGTCGCCGTCCGTCAGCTTCTTGCCGGTGATCTCGGCAACGGCGAGCAGGTCCGCCGTCGACTCGGTGTAGGTCACCAGCATCACCACGCACATCGACAGCACGGCGGCCACGGGGAAGGTCGGCGCGCCGAAGTGGAACGGCGACGCGAGCCCGAGCCAGTTCGAATGTGACACCCCGCCGAGGTCGACGAGTCCCATCGGGATGGCGACGACGAGGCCGATCGCCAGCGCGAGCAGCGGCGCGATCTGGCTGGCGAAGCCGCGCAGGAACCGGGTGAACAGCACGAGCAGCGCGATGACCAGGAACGCGAGCCCGATGTGCGACGGCGCGGCGTAGTCGGGTGACTCGGTGTCGTGACCGGCGATGAGCGCCGAGCCGGGGCCGATCAGCGAGACCCCGATGACGACCAGCAGCGTGCCTGAGACCAGCGGTGGGAAGAACCGGATCATCTTGGCGAACGGTTTGGCGATGATCAGTCCGAACACCCCGGACGCGAGCATCGCGCCGTAGACCGCGGGCAGCCCGTACTGCGCGCCGATCATGATCATCGGGTTGACCACGCTGAACGTCGCGCCGGCCACCACCGGCAGCCGGATGCCGAGGATCTTCCCGATCCCGATCGACTGGATCAGCGTCGCGATACCCGCGACCAGCAAATCCGCGTTGACCAGCAGGCCGATTGTCGGTTTGTCGAGCTTCAGCGCGGCGCCGACGATCAGCGGTACCGCGACCGAACCGGCGTACATGATCGACATGTGCTGCAGGCCGAGCAGGGTCATCCGGCCCGGCGGCAGCACCTCGTCGACCGGGTGTTTCGTCCGATGCGACACCGTGAACCCCCTTAGCGACAGTGAGACGAGGGAATTCCTACGTCACGCGCGTGACCGTAGGGCTTCGCGGGGGTGATCGGCGTGTTTCACGAGGCGCGCGCCGGGGCGGAATTTGTGTGACGATCGGGCAATGCGGCACACGGGCGAAAGCCCGCCTTCGGTTTCGGAGCGGGTGCTCGACGTCCTCGACGCGTTCAGCTCGGAACGTCCGGCCCTGAGCTTGTCCGAGCTGAGCCGCCGGACCGGGATCCCGCTGTCGAGCACGCACCGGATCGTCGCCGGGCTGGTCCGCCGGGGTGCGCTCGAACGGGATGGCGCGAGCCGATATCGCGTCGGCCTGTGGGTGTGGGAGGTCGCGTCGCTTTCTTCGCACGGCATGGGCCTGCGGGAGAGCTCGATGCCGTTCCTTGAGGACCTTTATGAGGCCACGCACCAGAATGTCCAGCTCGCGGTGTTGGACGTGCCCGATGTCGTCTACCTGGAACGGATTTCCGGCCGTGGTGCGGTGAACGTCGTGTCGCGGGCCGGTGGGCGGCTGCCCGCGCACGCGACCGGGGTGGGCTTGGTCCTGCTCGCCCACGCGCCTGCCGAAGTCCAGGAGGACATGCTGGCCGGGCCGTTGAAGCGCTACACCGACCGGACGATTTCGTCGTCTTCGCAGCTCAGGCGGGTTCTGGCGGACGTCCGCCGGGACGGGTTCGCGATCAGCGACGGTCAGATCGAGCTGCCCGCGCTGTCGGTCGCGGCGCCCGTCCAGGGCCCGGGGGACCACGTCGTCGCCGCGATCTCGGTGGTCGTCCCGTCGACGGGAACCGACCCGCGCACGCTCGTCCCGGCCGTGCGCGCCGCCGCCCGCGGCATCTCGCGGGCACTCGGCGCCCCCAGCGCGACCCGGATGTCCCGCGAAGCGTTCCGAGAGACTTCCACTGAGTGGAAGGAGCGTGGCGGGGCGGAGGCAGGGAACGCAGGCTGAGCGGTACCTCCCGAGACCGGAAAGGCCCGCCGTGACCGCCACCGCCGTCGTCCCCCACAGCGACCTCGACCCGTTTTCCGACGCCTTTCTTGACGACCCCTACGACGCGCACCGAGCGCTCCGCGACGCCGGTCCGGTGGTGTACCTCGATCACTACCGCGTCTGGGCGTTCGCCAGGTTCGCGCAGGTCCGGGCGGTACTCACCGACCCGGCGACGTTCTGTTCCAGCGCCGGCGTCGGGTTGACGGACTTCCGCAAGGAGACGCCGTGGCGCGCGCCGAGCCTGCTGCTGGAGGCGGACCAGCCGGAGCACACCCGCGCCCGCCACGCGATCACGAAGGTCCTCACGCCGAAGGTCGTCCGCCGGTTCCGGGACACGTTCACGCAGGCGGCCGAAGTACTCGTCGGCAAGCTGCTGGACAGAGGGACTTTCGACGTCGTCGCCGACCTCGCGGAGGCGTTCCCGCTGCAGGTCTTCCCGGACGCCGTCGGGCTTCCGCCGGACGGCCGGGAGAACCTGCTGCCCTACGGGAGCATGGTGTTCAACGGGTTCGGCCCCCGCAATCACCTCTTCGAGGAGGCCATGGCCGGTGGCGTGGCCGTCCGCGACTGGATCATGGCGCACTGCGAGGCTGACGCGCTCAGCCCGGACGGCGTCGGCGCGCTGATCCACCAGGCAGCCGCGGAAGAGGGCTACGAGCCCGGCGAGCGCGCGTTGCTCGTCCGGTCGTTCCTGTCCGCGGGCGTCGACACGACCGTGCACGGGCTTGGCAACGCGGTCTTCTGCCTGGCGACGCACCAGGACCAGTGGCAGGCGCTGCGTGCGGACCCGTCGCTGGCCAGGGCCGCTTTCGAGGAGACCATCCGGTTCGAATCGCCGGTGCAGACGTTCTTCCGAACGACGACCGTCGACGTCCAGATCGCCGGCGTGACGCTGCCCGCGGGGGAGAAGGTGCTCACCTTCCTCGGCGCCGCCAACCGGGACCCACGCGAGTGGGAAAACCCGGACGAGTTCGACCTCTCGCGCCGCGCGGCCGGCCATGTCGGCTTCGGCGCGGGCACGCACGCGTGCGTCGGGCAGATGCTGGCCCGGCTCGAAGGCGAGGCACTGCTGGGAGCGCTGGCCCGGCAGGTCGAGACCCTCGAACTCGCCGGGCCGCCGGTCCGGCAGCTCAGCAATACCTTGCGCGGCTTGCAAACCCTGCCGGTCCGGGTCGGGTGAGGCGCTGATGCCCAAGCTCACTTTCATCCAGGACGACGGCGTCGAGCGGACCGTCGACGCGGCGCTGGGCGGCTCGGTGATGCAGGCCGCGGTCGACGCCGGTGTCAACGGCATCGTCGCCCAGTGCGGGGGAAACGTGATGTGCGCGACTTGCCACGTCTACGCCGATCCCGGTCGCCTCGACGACCTTGGACCGATGTGCTCAGATGAAGACGAGATGTTGGACTGCACGGCCAGCCCCCGTGAGGTTTCCAGCAGGTTGTCCTGCCAGGTGACGGTGACGGAAGACCTCGATGGGCTGGTCCTGCGCGTACCCGAGGAGCAGGAATGAGCACAGTTGTCGTCGTCGGATCGGGACAGGCCGGCTTGCAGGCCGCGGCGTCACTGCGGGACAAGGGCTTCGACGGACGAGTGGTGCTCATCGGCGACGAGCCCGGCATGCCGTACCAGCGGCCGCCGCTGTCGAAGGCGTACCTCGACGGCAGCGCGGGCGAGGACAGGCTGTTCCTGCGGCCGGACGTCTTCTTCGAGCGCAGCGAGATCGAGCTGGTGAACGGGCGGGTCGCGCGGCTGGATCGGGACAACCGGCAGGTCGAGCTGTCCGACGGCACGAAGTACCCGTACGACCACGTCATCCTCGCCACGGGCGCGCGCAACCGGCCGCTCCCGGTGCCTGGCGCCGAACTCGGCGGGGTGTACGGCCTGCGGACTCGTGCGGACGCCGACGTGTTGCGCGGCGCGTTGGAGGCGGCGAACGACGTCGTGGTGATCGGCGGCGGTTTCATCGGCCTCGAATTCGCTTCGCACGCGGGAAAACCGGTCACGGTCGTCGAGGTCCAGGACCGGCTGCTGGCCAGGGTCGCGACTCACGAGATCTCCGCCCACTTCGCCAAGGCGCATGAGAGCGCCGGCACGATTTTGCTGCTGGGCCAAGGGGTTGTCGCCATGCACGGCACCGATGGCCAGGTCGAGTCGGTCGAGCTGACCGACGGCCGCCGGATCCCGGCCGACCTCGTGCTCGTAGGTGTCGGCGTGATCCCGGAGACCGCGCTGGCGGAGGCATCCGGACTCGACGTCCAGAACGGGATCGTCGTCGACGACCTGCTGCACACCAGTGACCCGGCCGTGTCCGCAATCGGGGACTGCGCCAACTTCCCCAGCCTGCACGCGCGGTGCGCGACGCGGCTGGAGTCCGTGCAGAACGCCGTCGACCAGGGCCGGTTCGTCGCGGCGGGGATCGCCGGCGAGCCGGCGGCCTACGACAGTGTGCCGTGGTTCTGGACCGACCAGCTCGGCAACAAGCTCCAGATCGCCGGAATCGGCACCGGGTACGACACCACCGAGGTGTTCGGCGACCCGGCCGAAGGCAAGTTCTCCGTGCTGTCCTTTTTGGACGGCGTGCTGGTCGCGGTGGAGTCGGTCAACCGGCCCGTCGACCACATGTCGGCCCGGCGGCTGCTCGCCACTGGGCGTCCGACGACGCTGGAAGAGCTGCGTGCCAGCGGTTTCAATCTGAAGGAACATCTCAAGTCGCTCACCGCGGCATGAGATCTAGTGGGAGGTAAGAACTTGCGGACCCAGGTCGTCGTCATCGGAGCAGGTCCGGCCGGACTGCTGCTGTCCTATCTGCTGCGGTCCGAGGGCCTGGACGTCGTGCTGTTGGAGGCCCGCAGCCGCGAGTACGTGCGTAAGCGGATGCGGGCCGGGGTGTGCGAGCAGCCGACCGTCGAGCTGCTGCGCGAAATCGGCCTCGGCACTCGACTGGACGCCGAAGGCTTGCGGCACGAGGGTTTCTCGCTTCGCTTCGACGGCTCGGACCATCGGGTAGCGTTGACCGAGCTCACCGGCAAGGCGATCATGGTGTACGGGCAGCAGGAGATCGTCAAGGACCTGATCGACGCGCACGAGGCCAAGGGCTGGCCGATCGAGTTCGAGGTGTCCGGGGTTTCGCTGTCCGGTTTGGACACTGACCGGCCGCGGGTCGATTATCGTGACGTGACTGGGGTTTCGCAGGTTGTCGACGCCGATGTGGTCGCCGGTTGCGACGGGTTCCACGGCATCAGCAGGCCTGCGGTGCCCGCGGGTGGGCTGCGGGCGTTCGACCGGCAGTACCCGTTCGCGTGGCTGGGCGTGCTGGCGCAGACGCCGCCGTCGTCCGAGGAGCTGATCTACGCCCACCACGAGCGCGGGTTCGCGTTGCACAGCATGCGTTCGCCGGAGCTCACCCGCGCATACCTGCAGGTGGCGCCGGACGAGAAGCTGGCCGACTGGTCCGACGACCGGATCTGGTCGGAGCTGAGCCTGCGGCTGAAGACCGACGCGGACTTCTCGTTGCACGAAGGCCCGTTGCTGGACAAGAGCATCACGCCGATGCGCAGTCACGTCGTCGAGCCGATGCGGTACGGGCGGCTGTTCCTGGCCGGCGACGCGGCCCACATCGTGCCGCCGACCGGCGCGAAGGGCATGAACCTGGCCGTCGCCGACATCCGCGTCCTCTCGCGTGCGCTAGTGGAATTGCTTCAGCACAACTCGTCCGAGCTGGCGGAGTCCTATTCGGACACCTGTCTCAAGCGGGTGTGGCGGGCCGAGCACTTCTCCTGGTACATGACGTCGATGCTGCACGTCGACCCGGACGCCGACGTCTTCCAGCACCGTCTGCAGCTCTCGCAACTGCGCTACACCGCGTCCTCCCGCGCCGCCGCCACCAGCCTCGCCGAAAACTACGTCGGCCTCCCCTTCGCCTGACCCCCACCCGCAACTCGCCGTCGAGTTGCGATCCTTGTGCACGCTAAGTACCGCAACTCGCCGTCGAGTTGCGATGGGTGCGGACGAGCGGGCGTCAACTTTGGGTTGACGGAGAGGGAATCGTCAACCTATGGTTGACGGCATGGACAACCAGATTCGACTCGACGACCTCATCGATGCCATCAAGAAGGTGCACACCGACGCCCTCGACCAGCTTTCCGACGCCGTAATCGCCGCCGATCACCTCGGTGACGTGGCGGATCACCTCATCGGCCACTTCGTCGACCAGGCACGTCGCTCCGGCGCGTCTTGGACCGACATCGGCAAGAGCATGGGCGTGTCCAAGCAAGCCGTGCAGAAACGATTCGTGACCAAGCCCGGCGAGCAGTCCGACCTCGACCCCAACCAGGGCTTCAGCCGCTACACCGACCGTGCGCGGAAGGTCATCATGGCGTCCCAGGAAGCGGCCGGGGAGGCGAAGAACCCCGAGATCCAGCCCGCGCACCTGGTGCTGGGGCTCCTGACTGAACCGGACGGGCTGGCCGTGAGGGCCATTGTCGCGCTGGGGGTGGAGCTGGAAACCGTGCGGCAGAACGCCCTTGCGGCGCTGCCTCCCGGCGGCGACGAATCGCCCAGACTGATCCCGTTCGACGCGCAGGCGAAGAAGGCGCTGGAGTTGACGTTCCGCGAAGCTCTTCGGCTGGGGCACAACTTCATCGGGACCGAGCACATCCTGCTCGCCCTGCTGGAGCACGAGGACGGCACCGGCGTCCTCGCCGACAGCGGGATCACCAAGGCGGCGACCGAACCCGTCGTCATCGCCGCCCTCGCCGCCATCCTGGACGAGCGCAAGAGCCTCTAACGCAAGAACTCGTGAGTGGTTGGGCACGCCCGGGTGCGGGTGCCCCGCAGGGCACAGTAACCGGCCTAACCACTCACGAGCTCTAGACGTCAGGCGGAGGCTTCCGGGCGGCCGTCGGCAGCCCACGCGGTGTGGAACGAGCCGCCGGAGTCGACGCGGCGGTACGTGTGCGCACCGAAGAAGTCACGCTGGGCTTGGACCAGCGCGGCCGGCAGCCGCTCCGCGCGCAGGCCGTCGTAGTACGCCAGCGCGGTGGAGAAGCCCGGCGTCGGGATGCCGAGCCGCACCGCGGTGGCGATCACCGAACGCCACGCGTCCTGCGCGTCCTCGACGGCCTGGCGGAAGACCCCGGCCGTCAGCAGCGTCGGCAGGCTCGGGTTCTCCGCGTACGCCGCGGTGATGTCGTTGAGGAACTTCGCCCGGATGATGCAGCCGCCGCGCCAGATCGACGCGACCTTGCCCAGGTCGATCTCCCAGCCGTACTCGGCACCGCCGGCCTGGATCTGGTTGAAGCCCTGGGCGTACGCGACGACCTTCGACGCGTACAGCGCCTGCTCGACGTCGTCGGCGAACTTCTCCGCCTCCGCGCCGGACAGTGGCGTGACCTTCGGCCCGGTCAGTCCGCTGGCCGCCTTGCGCAGCTCCGCGGACCCGGACAGCGAACGCGCGAACACCGCCTCGGCGATCCCGCTGATCGGCACGCCGAGGTCCAGTCCGATTTGGACCGTCCAGCGGCCGGTGCCCTTCTGCTCGGCCTGGTCGACGACGATGTCGACGAACGGCTTGCCGGTCGCGCTGTCGACGTGCGAGAGGACGTCGGCGGTGATCTCGATCAGGTACGAGTCGAGCCGCCCAGTGTTCCAGGTGCGGAACACCTCGGCGATCTGGGCGGGCTCGTAGCCGCCCGCGTGGCGCAGCAGGTCGAACGCCTCCGCGATGAGCTGCATGTCGGCGTACTCGATGCCGTTGTGCACCATCTTCACGAAGTGGCCGGCACCGTCTTCACCGATGTGGGTGCAGCACGGCTGGCCGTCGACCTTGGCCGAGATGTCCTCGAACAGCGGTCCGAGCGTTTTGTACGACTCCGCCGACCCGCCGGGCATGATGCTCGGCCCGTTCAGGGCGCCTTCCTCACCACCGGAAACGCCGGTGCCGACGAAGTGCAGCCCTTGCTCGCGCAGGGCCGCTTCGCGCCGCCGGGTGTCCGCGAAATGCGCGTTCCCGGCGTCGACGATCACGTCGCCCTTTTCCAGCAGGGGCGCGAACTCGTCGATGACGGCGTCGGTCGGCGCGCCGGCCTTGACCATGATCACGATCTGGCGGGGCTTGTCGAGCGCGTCGACGAACTCCTGCGCGGTGTACGCGGGGATGAAGTCGCCCTCGTCGCCGAACTGGTCCACCAGGTCGCGGGTCCGCTGCTCGGAACGGTTGTGCAGGGCCACCGTGTGGCCGTGCCGCGCGAGGTTGCGGGCCAGATTCCGGCCCATGACCGCCAGTCCGGTGACCCCGATGCTCGCCTTCTTGCTCATGCTGAACCCTTCCCGTAAGCCTGTGAGAACACTATCGCTAGTTGAAGCACCGGACGGGCCCGCCGTTGTAGGTCACCATGTCCACCGACGCCGCGACGAGGTCGATTTCGGCGCCCCATTCCGCGCCGTCGAGCTCGGCGTAGGCGCGGTGCAGGTTCGCCGGGAGTCGTTCGAGTTCGCCCCACCCGGCGAACTCGCCGAGGTCTGCTTCCCTTGCCAGTTCCAACGGTGTGCGGCCGGATTCCTTCCCCTGCTCGGCAAGTCGCTGGACGAACGCGAGGTAGGCGTCGAGCGGATCGAGCTGTGACAGGTCGCACACCGGGCCGTGACCCGGCACGATCACGCGCGGTTCGAGCTCGCGGATGACGTCGAGCGCGGCCCGTGAACCGGCGACCGAGCCCATCAGCGCGAACGGGCTGCCGCCGTTGAACACCAGGTCGCCGGAGAACAGCACCCGCTGCTCGGGCAGCCACACGAGGACGTCGTTGGTCGTGTGGGCGGCGTGGCCGGGATGGATCAGTTCGATGGTGTGGCCGCCCGCGTACACCGTCAGCCGGTCGTCGAAGACGATCTCCGGTGGCCGCAGCTCGAGGTGTCCCCAGTCGCTGCCGGAGAACAGGCCTTCGTAGGTGTCGAGGCCGGCGTCGAGCATCGCTTCCCTGGTCTTGCGGTGCCCGATGACCACGGCGTCCGACGCCAGGTAGTTGCCGTGGGTGTGATCGCCGTGGTGGTGGGTGTTGATCACCTTCGTCACGGTCGATCCGGTGGTGCCGGTCGACGCGGCCAGCAGCGCGCGGGTGCGCGCCTCGGTCGAGCAGGTGTCGATGAGGACCGTGTGGTCGCCGCCGTCGAGGAAGCCGCAGTTGTTGATCCACCACGACCCGTCCGGCTGAACGTAGGCGAAGACGCCTTCGGTGACTTCCTGCACGCTCGCCGCGGCCGCGGAACGATCTTGGTCGGTGGACACGACGTCCACTATGCCTCCAAATGGCCTAATGCTGCTGGTTGAGGACCCGCCGAGGACAAGCCCAACGCACTGGTAACTAGCTTTCCCCGGTCTTTCCTGGAACGCTGCCCGATGTCATCATCGAACTCCGCCATCGATCAAGTACCGGGAGTGTCGACTTGTTAGCACGGGGAGCCGCGGTAGGGGTGTCGTGGCACTGATCGAGGTACCGGGAGCGCAAGTCTGATGGCCAGTACGGTCACCTCTCGACGCAAGCAGCTCGGCAACGAGCTCCGGCATGCCCGTAACGCGTCGAAGCTCACCCAGCAGCAGGTCGCCGAGGTACTCGGCTGCACCCAGGGCAAGGTCAACAAGATCGAGTCCGGCGCGGTGGGGGTCAAGCTCGGCGACGTCCGGTCGATGCTCGAGGCGTTCGGGATCAACGGAGACGAGGCCGAAGCGCTGATGGGCCTGGCGCGGGCGGCGGCGGGCCAGCGCGGCCAGTGGTCCGGGTACCGGTCAGTGGTACCGCACTGGTTCCGGACGTTCACCGACCTCGAACCGGCCGCCGCGGAGATCCTCACTTGGCACGGCGAGCGCATCCCCGGCCCGCTGCAGTCCGAGCACTACATGCTCAAGCAGTTCACCGAGGCCGGCGCCACCGACGTCACGTCGCTGGTGCGCAACCGGCTCGACCGCAAGGCCGTGTTCGACCAGCAGCAGCCGCCGTACTACCGGTTCATCATCAGCGAGGGCGCCCTGCGCCGCGCGCCCGGCGGGGTCGCGCCGGCGGTGATGCTGGACCAGGTCGAGCACCTCCTGGCGCTGGACCGGCGGCCGCGGGTGTACGTCCACGTCCTGCCGTTCGGCGCGCGGCTGGCGTCGGTGCCCAACGACTTCACCATCATGCGGTTCCCCGACCGCACCCGCGACTTCGTCTACATCGAACACTCGGCGGGCGGGCTCTACCTCGACGACGACAAGGACTTCCAGCTCTTCGTCGACTCGTGGGACAGGCTGCGCGGCGCCGCGCTGGAACGGCAGGAGACCCGGCAGTTCCTGCTGGGCCTCGCCGACACCTACCGACGGCAGATGAACGCCTAGGGTCGTGCGGGGACGGCGCGGACCTGCGTAAGGTTTGAAATATTCCCCCCGCCCTAGGAGTGTCGATGTCCACAGGAAATGACCCTGCCTTCATTCCGGAAGGGGTCGACCTCGATCGGCCCAACGCGGCGCGGATCTACGACTGGTTCCTCGGCGGCACCGCGAACTGGGCGATCGACCGCGAGTTCGGCGCCCGTGCGGTGGAGACGTTCCCGCAGATCAAGATGATCGCCAAGATCGGCCGGGAGTTCCTCGGCCGCGGCGTGACCTACCTGTCCAGGCAGGGTATCGACCAGTTCCTGGACCTCGGATCCGGCGTCCCGACCGTCGGCAACGTGCACGAGATCGCCGACTCGATCAACCCCGGCAGCCGGTGCGTCTACGTCGACAACGAGCCGGTCGCGGTGGCCCATTCCCGGGTCCTGCTCGAGCGCGACGGCGACCCGGAACGCCACGCCGTCGTTCACGGCGATCTGCGGGACCCGCACGACATCTGGCGCAAGGCGCTCGCGACCGGCGTCCTCGACACCGAGCGTCCGATCGGCCTGATCATGGCCAGCGTCCTGTACTTCGTGAGCCCGGAGGACGACCCGCACACCGTTGTCGCCCGCTACCGGGACCTGCTGCCGTCCGGCTCGTACTTCCTGACCAGCCACCTGACCGACGACGGCATCCCGCACGACGACGAAGAAGCGAGCCGGCACGAGATCCGCAAGCAGTACCTGAAGTCGAGCACGCCGTTCCACTACCGCTCGCGTGCCGAGTTCACCCGCTTCTTCGACGGCTACGAACTGGTCGAACCTGGCGTGGTGTGGGCGCCGGAGTGGCACCTCGACGCGGGCGCGTCCAAGGCGACCCGCAAGGTGGTCGACAACCCGAACTACTCCGGTGCGCTGGTCGGACTGGGCCGCAAGCCCTAGCCAGGACGCGAAAGTGCCCTCTCTCGGAAGTCGAGAGAGGGCACGGGATACGCGGGTCAGAGGCGGGGCATCGCGGGGTAACCGCGGGAGAGCAGGCTCAGCTGCAGGTGCTCCTCGATGGGCCGAGCGGACCGCGCGACGACGTACGGGCGGCGCGTGCCTCGCAGGCCGACCGAGCGCTGGCTGGGCATCTTTTCGGGCAGGTCACCGCGGCTGCCCAGCAGGCTGAACCCGAACCGGCGACGCAGCGCCCGGCCGAGGCTTTCGACCTCGGCCTCGTCGGGTTCCGGGGCGTGGGTGACGCGTACGGCCATCGGCTGTCACACCCCCACGTTGCGGCGCGGGCGGAAGCCGGCGTCGACAGTGGAGAACCCCAAACAGCGTTCGCAGGGCATGCCCGAGCCGGGCCGCAGCCACTCGACGTCGGCCAGCGGTAGTTCGGCACCGCAGCGCGCGAAGATCGTCGTCTGGTTGGCGCTGTCTTCGCCGACATCGAACAAGTGTGCCGACCTGCGGGTTTCCCCGGCCGTGCCGACCGCGAGCCGACCGACCGCCAGCACGCGTGCCGGCATTTCGTCTTGGATGATCACCTTGGTCCTCCCCCACGAGACTGGCGATGTGGTGGTCCGCGACCAGGCAAGAAGTCATCACTTGCTCAGCATCTTGGCAGAGATTCACAAACAACCTTGCCCCGGTCGCTGAGATTAATCCTACTCCTGGAATAATCTTCATGTCGAGGGTCGGCCGACTTGATCACCCGCTTGGCCCTGCGGCTGCTGACGATGTGACACTTAAAAGGCGGGAATGCGCAGGTATGCGCAGGCGCGGCCGTGATCCGAACAGATGCGCGGAGGTACCAAGGATGACGGATTATCCGTCGGCACCGGATTACGATCCGAACACGGCCGCGACACTGTTCGAGGACGCGACGTGGGAGAAGTCCTTCGCGAGCGAGCCGAACGGCGGAAACTGCGTCGAGGTCAACCTCGGCGAGGGCGGCCTGGTCGGCGTCCGCGACACCAAGCTGACCCGCAGCCCGGTGTTCGTTTTCGACGCGGGGGAGTGGCAGGCCTTCCTGATCGCGGTCAAGGCGGGCCAGTTCGATCTTCCCGGCACCTGACGTCGTGAAAGACCCCTCGGGGCCATCCTGATGGCGGCCGCCGCATTGGCGTCGAACGCCACAAGGGTGGCCCCGAGGGGTCCGTGTACCTACGCGGCAGAGGGCCGGAGACGTGGTCGGGTTCGACGCCAGACGAAGCCGAGGAAGCCGACCAGCGCGATCAGCGGGACTGAGCTGATCGACCAGCTCAGCGCCATCGGTGGGCCTGGCTGTTCGAGCACCTGCAGGTTCTTCAGCTCACCGACCCCGCTCCCCTGGGGCCCGGTGATGGCGAACCGGAACGTCCAGTCCCCGGACGTCTTGAGCGACTTGACGTCCAGCCCCCACACGTCGCGTTTGCGCGGGTGCCGGGCCAGCGGTGCCGCGCGGCTGACGCTGCCGGTGGCGCCGACCGTGGTGAGCGTTCCGGACTTGTCGTCGACTCCGCCGTCCGGGGCGAACGTGAAGTCCAGCGACTGCAGCGCCCGGATCGGCCAGGTGCTGAAGCCCACGGTCATCCCGTACGGGCCGACCTGGACGCGTTCGGTGTGGACGACGTTCACCGGCTCGTAGGCGTTCGCGGGCAGCGCGGTCACCAGTACCAGGCCGATCGCTCCCAGCAGGGCCAGAAGTGTCCTACGCATGCTGACCACCTTCTGCGTTCGGGGCGAGGAGCCGCAGGGATTCGCCGAACCGCTGTCCGAGGAACCCGGCCAGTGCGCCCAGTACCGCACCGGCGGCTGTCGTCGCGATGACCGTCGTCGAGTCCGGCATCTTGGCGGAGAACACCCAGGCGGTCTGGAGTGGCGAGCACAACGCCACCAGCAGCCCGCTCAGCGCGCCGGCGATCAGCGAAACCGCGCCGATCGGGCGGTTACGGCTTCGCGCGCTCCACAGGGCGAGTTCGAGCAGGGCCGCCACGAAGATCAGGCACATCGGCATGAGCGACGGCATCTGCGGGACCGTGCTCGCGTAATCCCGCATGGGCAGGCCGACCATGTCCGCGTAGGCGCGGGTGGCCCATGGCGAGAACCACCAGAACACCCCCTGGATCACCGCGAGGGTCACCGCCACGCCCAACGCGCCGCCCGGACGGCCACGCAGCCCGGCACCGATCATCACCAGCAGCACCGACAGGAACGCCGAGCCGACGATGATCGGGTCGAGCACGCCGCCGTCGAGGTTCTGCAGGCCGATCACGGTCACCATGCTGAACGCGAGCAGCACGCCCAGGCCGGCCAGTGCGCCGATCAGGCCCCAGCGTTCGTGGCGGGCCGCGGCGAACACCATCACTGTGCCGATCATCGTCACCGACACGGAAAGCAGCAGGCCGATGTGCGGCGGAGAGTTGATCACCGCGTCGAACCCGTACAGCCCGTGCCACCACTGGTCCCACAGGCCGTACAGCAGGAACGCGGCCGCGCCGATGCCCGAAACGAGGTAGCCGGCGGGCGCGTTGAACGTCTTGAAGACACCGACGGCGCGGCCTCCGACGCGCGTGTCGACGTCACGTCCCCGCCTGGTCGCCGCGGTCGTCGCCAGCACCACGATGAGGCTCGTCAGGCCCGAGACCGCGCTGCCTGAGTACAGGAACAGGTGCGGCAGCGTGAAAAACGTGTCCGGCCCGACGTCGGTGTGCCACTGCACGTCCCACGTGAGCCCGACCAGCGAGAGCAACGTCCCCCCGAGAACGATGGTTGCCGCGGGAAGCCCCCGCGTCGAACCTCGTGCCGTCGTGACCACAGAGGCCCCCGACGCGGCGATCGTCATAGCTGATCCTTTCCTAGTTGGTGACGAGTAACGGAAAAACAGCCTGAGCGGCTCCGGCGGGACCGGTCAGGGAGACGGTGAACTCCCACTGCCCCGACATCGGCAGCACGATCGCCGACGCCTGGTAGTGCCCGGGTCCGGCGGCGGTGGCGGTGATCGGCGCGAGGGCATGTCCCATCAGCGGCATCACCGGCTCGACCGCGACGGTCTTGAGCGCCGCAGGCGCTCCGGTGGCGTCGGAGACGTCGACGGTCACGGAATTGGTGCCCAGCCTCGGATTGTCGACCGAAAGCCGGACGTTGTAGGGGCCGGCGCCGGAGTTCAGCACGGTCGTTCCCGCCGAGCCGCTCGGCTAGACGAGCCAGGCGATCAACCCCGCGACCACGAGCGCCACCGCGGTGATCATGGTGACGGGCAGTCTTGTTTTCGGCGCGGGCTCGGTTGTCATGGAGTGCCTCCAACAGCGGGGATGTCGACGATCGCCGGAATCGTCAGTACGGAGTAGCCGCGCTCGGCCTGCAGCCAGACGCGGTAGCGGCCGGGCAGGGGGAACGTGTAGGTGAACGGGACGTCCGGGCCATACGCGGCGACGCTCTCGTCCGGCCGGTCCGGCATGCCCGGGGTCGCCGGAGCCATCGCGTGCACGTGTGTCCAGATCGGTGCCGTCGCGAACTGGTCTGTGCCGGGTTCTCGGACTGGCCCTACGACGAGCATGTGTCCCAGCATTCCCAGCCATGGCTGCAGATCCGCGGTGGGAAACTGCGCGGTGATGGTGCTCGGACTTCCCGCGTCGGCCGTGGTCATCGTGACGTCCACCGGCTTGCCGTCGACGTCACGTTCGCCGAGGCCGGCCGGTGTCGGCGCCGGGACGTCGCTGGTTCCCTTTGCGACGACCAGGTTCGATCGGACCAGCTGTACCCCGCCGCCACGCCGCGACAGTTCGGCCGACAGTGTGTACGTGCCCGATTCCGGCGGAGTCAGCCGGACGCGGTAGTCCCCGGCCCCGGCGCGGATGGGGTGCAGGTGCCAGAGCCGGCCGGACGGCGAGACGACGACGAGGTGGATCAACGCGTTGTCGTGCACCAGAAGGTCGTCGACCGGGCGTCCTGTCGAGCCGTCCGTCAGGGTGAGCCGGACGTCGGCGGGCTGTCCGGAACGGGCGCCGGGCGCGCTGACAGTGAGGTTCACCGGTGGCCGTGAGAAGTCCACTGTGGACAACTGGAGGTTCGAATACGCGTCCGTGACGTTGTCCAGCGTCGGATCGAGCTGGCTGCCGGGCGCCGGTGGTGCCGGCGTGTTCGCCGACAGCAGTGCCGCTGTGACGGCCACCGCGACCGCAGCGACGACCCCCGCCGCGGGGATGAGCGCCACCCAGTTCCGCCGCGATCGGACGGCGACGAGCAGTGCGACCAGCAACAACAACCCCGCGGCGACGAACCCGCCGTATGTCGCCCGTTCCCAGGGTGAGACGACTCGCGCCGCCAGTACGAAAGGAATCCGGGCGACCTGCTGCCCGTCGTCGATCGCGAGTTCCCACGGCCCCGGCTGGTCGGCACGCAGCGTCGCGCCGAAGAACCCAGGTGTGACGCCGAGTGTCACCGAGGCTTCGCTGAAGCTCGACCCCGCGGTCAACCGCAGTTTGAGCACACCTGGCGCGCTGCCGGTGTGTGTCACGATGTCAACGCGCACGGGCCCCGGAATCGGGTCGACACGGCGGATGATCACGGTCAGCTCGCGGTCTCCGAGCGTCTGCGCTACCTGGATATCGCCGCCGACCGGCGCGCCGTCCGCGAGCGCCGGGGTGGCACCGCTCAGCGCCAGCACGATCGCGCAGAACGCGACGGCCGGCGCTGAGCGCCACCCCCTTTTTCTCCCCATGGACAGGAAAGTTAGCGAGGATACGAGCGGACCACATCAGGGTTACGGCTGATCTTCCGTCCCCTGCTCGGGGGATACCGCCCGGGGTTGCGCGTCGAACCGCGTACGCACTTTTCCACTTTTGTGCCCTGCTTGAGTCCCACTTCGGTCGTATGTATGGGGTCACGAGCGTGGAACTCAGCACTTTGAGTGTGGAACTCGCGGTGCGCGCGCCACCGTCCGCGATCGGTGTACGGGAGTCGGCCGTGCCGCGCAGGATGTCCGTTTCGCAACTCGACGGCGAGTTGCGGTGGCAACGACCCCCATACGACCGAAGACCACGAAGGTGCCCGCTTGCGCGTGTGTGAGGTTAGGGGAGGAAGCGGTAGGCGCGGGGGTGGGCGCGGAGCCAGACGTTGAGGCGTCCGATCGTGCGGACGAGGGTCGAGCGGGCCCAGACCGGCGTCAGCGTGCCGACAGCCCGGACGAAGGCGCTGAACCGGTCGAAGCGCCGCTGCTGCCTGTCCGTCCACTGTAGACCAACGCGGGCGCGGAATTCCGGTGGCAGGGTTGCGCACATGACGAAGAGCTGGGCCGTGTGTTGCCAGCGCCGCAACGGCTTCCACGCCCATTCGGGCAGCCAGCGGCTCGGGTTCTTGACCGTGCGGATGGTTTCGAGCAAGCCGGTGATCGTCTCGTTGGTCCCGAAACCGGCGATCGCTTCTGCGTAGTACCGCTCGAACGACGGCCAGTCCGGCGGGAGGTCCTTGTCGCGGACACCGAGGAGTCTGCCGACGTCGCACATCTGCGCGTAGTACTCACCCAGCTCGGCATCGGACAGCGGGTGGCCGAAAAACCGTTGTGTGTCAACGGGAACCATCACCAGCGTTGCGTGCACCCAGGCGTACGCCGCCGGGTTCAACGCGCTGTAACGATGTCCGTCGGCGTCGACCCCGGTGAACGACCGGTGCAGCTCGCGCAGCCTGTTCGCCTCGAAACGTGCACCGGCCGGGCCGCCGTAGATGTAGATGGACAGCGACGCCGCCGTCTGCATCAGCCGGGTCCAGGGGTCTTCGACGTAGTTCGAATGATCGCGTACGCCCGCCGCGACCACGGGATGGGCGACCTGCAGCATCAGCACTTGCCAGACGAGCAGCCCCGCGCGGAAGTCGCCAAAGTACCGCCACACGGCGGTCCCCTTGACGATCGGCGGCGCGCTCATCGCTCTAGGATAAGCGGCCCTTCAACTGCCACAACTCGCCGTCGAGTTGCGGTAGTTGAGCTTTCAAGGAGGGCGCTTTTGTACAAAAGTGGCTCTTCGGTCGTATGTGTGGGTGCTGGTTGCTGTGGACTGGCTGCGTTTTACCGCAGCAAGGGCCTGGTCGTCGTGTCGGTGTCCGGAGCTGGGTGTGGGACTCGCCGGTCTGACTGTGGAACTCGCCCTCGCTGAACGTGGGACTCGCACAGCACATCGGCGAGTCCCACACTCCGGCCCGGCGAGTCCCACGTTCAACCCGACGAGTCCCACAGTCACCACCAGCCGACCACACCCGCTGACCTCAAGAACATCACCCGGCACCCACTGAGGCGTCGCGGACCCACACATACGACACAAGAGCCACAAAAGTGCCCGCTCTCGGCCGCTCAGTCGACAGTGGCTCCGCGTATGAGCATCATGAGCGACTCGGCCACGTGCGTGCCTGGTGCGCCGGTGGCCAGGCGTCGCAGTTGCAACCCGGCGACCAGCGCGACGACCGGGCCGGCCAGGCGTTCCGGGTCGGGGACGTGGAGTGCGCGCAGGATCGTGATCGCCAGTTCGTCGTACGCGGCGAAGCAGCTTTGTGAGGCCTCCCGCAGCGCTGGATCGCGGCCCGCCTGCAGGTACAGCTCGTGCGGCGCGATTTCGTCGGTCCCGAACGGCAGTTGCTCGATCACGTGCTGCACCAGCGCCGCGGCCTGTTCGAGGCTCAGGTTCTCGGCGTGGTGCGCTTCGACCAACGTGCCCAGCCGGGCCGTTTCCTCCTGGGCGAAGAGCACCATCGCCTGGCGCAGCAGCTCGGTCTGGCTGGGGAAGTGATACGTCAGCGTGCCGAGCGAAACCCCCGCGTCGGCCACGATGCGGCGGTTGGTCAGCCCGGCGACGCCCTGTTCGCCGATCACCTTGAGCGCGGCGCGCAGGATTGTCTCGCGAGTGTTCATACCGGGTGTCGCTCGTCCCATCGTTCACGTGATTCCAGTTGCGCGGCCAGCGAAACCAGCCGCTCCTCGGAGTGTGACGGACCCAGCAGCTGCGCGCCGAGGGGGAGCCCGCCGGCGCTGAGCCCGGCCGGCACGTTCACCCCAGGCCAGCCGATGACGTTCCACGGCCACGCGTACGGGCAGGCCGCGATCATCGCCTGGTCGGTCTGCCAGTTGGTCAGGTGGTCGAACGCGCCGACCTTCGGCGGCGGGGTGGCCGTCGTCGGCGTCAACAGCACGTCGACGACGCCGAAGATCGACCCGATCTGCCGACGCAGCAACGGTTCCGCGGCGCGGGCCAGTCGTAGTGCCGGGCCGCTGAGCAACCGGCCGTGCCGCGCATTGGACGTCGTGCGCGGGTCGAGCAGCTCCGGTGACGGGCTCCGGCGACCCCAGTCGCGCACACCCGCGAGCGAGCGCGGCAGGAACGTCAGCCCGATCAGGCCGTAGTCGGGTTCGACTTCGACGATCTCATGCCCGAGCGCCGACAGGCTCGAGGCCAGGCGTTCGACAGCGGCGCGGACATCCGGATCCAACCGAGTCTTCGTCGCGGTGAACGGAATGCGCGTCGACAACCCGATGCGGAGCTTGCCCGGCTCGCGTCGCGCGGCCGATCGGTACGTTGTGCCGGCGCCGGACACGACGTCGAGCAGCAGCGCGGCGTCCTCGACCGTCCTGGCCAGCGGGCCGAGCACGGTCAGCCCGTGGAACATCTCGCCTTCGGTCGGGACGCGGCCGCGCTGCGGTTTGATGCCGACCAGGTTGTTCCACGCGGCCGGGATGCGGACCGAGCCCGCGCCGTCCGAACCGAGCGCGGCGGCGACCAGCCCCGCGGCCACCGCGGCCGCCGAGCCGCCGGACGAGCCGCCCGGGGTGAACTCGGGATTCCACGGGTTGCGGGTCGCCCCGAAAGCCGGGCCCTCGGTGAACGGCCACTGGCCGATCTCGGGGGTGTTGGTCTTGCCGACGATCACCGCGCCGGCCTCCCGGAGCAGCCGGACCGCGGGCGAATCCGCGGTCGCGAACGGAAAGTCCCCGGCGCACCCGAACGCTGTCGGCAGCCCGGCGATGTCGATGTCGTCCTTGATCGCGAGCGGCACCCCGAGCAGCGGGGCGCGCTCACCGGCGGCGAGCCTGCGGTCGGCGTCGGCCGCCTCACGCTGGGCTTCCTCGATGCGCAGCACCCGGAACGCGTTGAGCTCGCTGGCTTTGATGCGCTCGAACGCCGACGCCGTCAGCTCGGCCGACGTCGTCGATCCGTCGGCCAGGAGGCGTGCTTGCCGGGTGAGCCCGGTGAAAGCGAGTCCGGTGTCGGTCATGGTCACTCCGTCTCGTTCGTTCGAACGAACAATACCACCGGACGCTATAGTCCGGCCTGTGACGAACATGAGCGACCAGGACCGTTTCCCGCGTTCGACCCTGGGCCGGTGGCCGACTCCGCTGGAGGAGGCGCCGCGGCTGGGTGCCGCCCTCGGCGGGCTGAAACTGCTGGTCAAGCGCGACGACGTCAACACGCTCGGCGTCGGCGGGAACAAGCTGCGGAAGCTGGAATTCCTGCTCGGCGCGGCGCTGGCGGACGGCGCGGACACGATCATCACCTTCGGCGCGCTGCAGACGAACCACGGTCGGCAGACAGCGGCGGCCTGCGCGAAGCTCGGGTTGCGCTGCGAGCTCATCCTGACCGCCAAGGTGCCGCAACACGGCGAGGCCTACGAGCAGTCGGGGAACCTGATCCTGGACCGGCTTTTCGGGGCGAACATGCACCTCTGTGTCGACGCCGAGGAGTCCGGTACGACGTACGACAGGCTTGTCGCGGAAGCCGAGGCCGAGGGCCGGAAGGTTGCGACGATCCCGGTCGGCGGTTCGAGCCCGGTCGGGGCGCTCGGGTATGTCGCCGCGGCCGTGGAACTGCACGAACAGCTCGCCGAGCTGGGGATCGAGCGGGCGAGGGTGGTCACTCCGCACGCCAGCGGCGGGACGACGGCCGGGCTGGCGGTCGGCTTCGCGCTGCTCGGCGGTGTCCACCGGCTCGACATCGCGTGCGTCAGCCACCCCGCCGCCGAGTCGCTCGCCGACCTGACCGAGCTCGCCGGCGCCACGGCCGCATTACTCGACATCGACCCGCCCGCGTTCGAGGACGTTCACATCTCCGACAGCACGTTGGGTGGCGGCTACGGTGTGCCGACCGATGAGATGTGGGCGGCGCTGCGGCTGTTCGGGCACACCGAGGGGATCGCGCTGGACCCGGTCTACAACGGCAAGGCCGCGGCCGCGCTGGTCGAATGGGCCGGCGCCGGCGAGTTCGAAAGCGGGGACCACGTCGTATTCCTGCACACGGGCGGCCTGCCGGGGCTCTACGGCTACGGCCCGGAAGCCGCCGCCGCGCTGGCCGACTGAAACCCTGGCTGGGACCTTTCGGGACACCTGCACCATGACGCCCAGCAGCAGCACGAGGTCTGCGATGAGCGCCAGCCGCTGGGTGACCCCGATCGGGACCACCGCGGAGAACGGCGCCAACGCGGCGAAGTCCGAGAGCAGGTAGCTGACGCCGAACAAGGCGACGGCCGCGGTGCTCCACGCTGTCAGCTTCCGCACCATCGCTCGGCCCTCACCGGACAGCTTCTCCGCGACGGAAAAGCCGATGCTCGGCATGCTGAGGAACGCGACCAGGCACGAGTACTGGTGGATCACACCGCTGACCGGGTGCGGGTTGTCGGCGTAGCTCGCCGGGAACATCGCCGCCGTGGTCAGCCCGGACGCCCAGGTCCAGAACAGCACCCGCGTGGTGCGGCTGACGGCGATCCCGGCCGTGCGCAGCGCGGCGAGCAGCGCGAGCGAACCGGCGGCCATCGAGACCATCGCCGCTTGCAGCATGCCGCTGCCGCGGTCGGTGTAAGCGTAGCTGGAAAGTGTGTCGCGCCAAGGGTTGTGAGAGCTGATCAGGTGCAGCACGAGCAGCGTGACGAAGGCCCAGGCGATGCCCGTGGCCGAGACGATCAGCCACTGCCTCGTGCGGAGCATCGCGGTGTCGTCTCTTGTGTTCCCCATGGCGTAAAGCCTCGCGTGGAACAGGGCCCACGGGTATCCAGGGAACTCCCGGATCTTTACTAGGGGTAACCCCCGGTCCGACCCGGGGGCGGACGTCAGCGGGTGAAGTCGACGAGGGCGAGAGCCTGGTCGTCGTGGCGTTTCGCGCGGGGCCAGCGGTCGCCGTGCGGATCGGTTTTCTCGGCCGCGCGGACGGCGTCCAGCACGGATTCCGTACCTTCGGCGCGCGCCAGCTTCAGCACCGCCGGCCAGTCGAAGAGGTGGTACTCGTCGACGCCGATCGCGACCCCGTCGCTGGCCAGCAGCAGCGCGTCGACGGTGTTCCGCGACCACGTGCGGCGGACGGCTTGTGCGGCCGCATACGGTTCGGCCTCGGCCACCCAGAAGCCGCCTTCGGCGTTGCGCTGGTCGCGGACGTCCGCGCCGGTGCGGAGCTTTCCGCTGTCCCGCAAGGAGAACAGCCGGTCGTCGGCGACGACGTCGGGTCCGCGGTGGCTGAACGCGACGATCGGGCTGTCGGCGAGCACGAGCCCGTCGACGACGTCGTCGCCCCAGCGCACCATCGCCACGGTGCTCGACGGGGAGTTGCCGGGCCGCAGGTCGTGGTCGCGGGCCACCGCCGAGATGGCCGCGGCGAGCAGCTTGGCGAGGTCGATATCCGGCTCGACGCGGAGCCCTGCCTCGAGCCGCTCGATGAGCAGCCCGGCATACCACCCGCCGGACGGCAGGTCGGGCCGCGGCGAGGTCGCGCCATCGAGCAGCAGGACCGCGTTGTCGAGGACGGCGACGTAGTCCTCGGTCGGCCGCGGCTCCCCGTCGGCTCCCACGCCCGCCCGCTCGGCAACTTCGATCTCCGGCACCCCGTGACCCTAACCGCCCTCGGCAGCGCCTGCGCGCACAACGGTGTCAACGCAGGTTGACACCAGGTCGATGTCAACCTAGATTGACACCATGACAGAAGCAACGGACCTGGCCGCGCGGGCCGGTGACCACGATCCCCGGGTGGGGCTTCGCGCGGTCACCGCCCTGCGCCGGCTGCTCGAACAACTGGAAGCCGTCCAGGTGCGCAGTGCGCGGATGCACGGCTGGTCGTGGCAGGAGATCGCTGCCGAGCTGGGGGTCAGCAGGCAAGCGGTGCACAAGAAGTACGGGAGGAACTGACATGTTCGAGAAATTCACCCTGGACGCGCGCACGGTCGTGATCGACGCGCAGTCCTACGCCAGGGAAACCCGCTCGCCGAAGATCGTGCCGATGCACTTGCTCGTCGGACTCGCCACCACGCCAGGCGGCGTGGCGGCCGAGCTGCTCGCCGAATTCGGGCTGGGACCCCAGGAGCTGGCCGACGAGATCCGACGGGTGAATCGGCGCGGCGGCATCAGCGACTCCGAAGCCGAAGCGCTGGGCGAGTTCGGCATCGACATCGAACGGATCGTGGAGCAGGTCGAGCAGGTACACGGGAAAGGCGCACTTTCCGGTCGAGGGGAGCCGCGCCGCGGGCACATCCCGTTCAGCCGTGAGGCGAAGAAGACCTTGGAATTGGCCCTGCGACAGGCCCTCGGGATGAACGACCGGCACATCGGCGAGGAGCATCTCTTGCTCGGGCTGGTCGTCCAACGCAGCCCTGCGAGCGAGTTGCTGGCCTCGCGCGACATCGACTACGCGGCTGTCCGGCGCGCGGTGGAGCAGCGTAAAGCCAGCTAGCTCGCCACGCGGGGCTTCCACGTGACGAACGGAAGCAGCAACTGTGTGAGCGGCCCGATGCTCAGCGCGTAGAGCACGGTGCCGACGCCGACTGATCCGCCGAGGAAGAAGCCGGTCACCAGCACGACGACCTCGATCCCGGTGCGGGTCAGGCGGACGGACCACCCGGTCCGCGCGGTGAGCCCGGTCATCAGGCCGTCGCGCGGGCCGGGGCCGAGCCGGGCGCCGACGTAGACCGCGGTGGCCACGGCGTTGAGCACGACCCCGCCGACGAGCAACAGGATCTGCCAGATCAGGGTGCTCTGTGCGGGCAGGACGGCCCGGACCAGGTCGACCATCACCGAGATGACGAAGATGTTCGCCACGGTGCCGATGCCCGGCCGCTGGCGTAGGGGAATCCACAGCAGCAGCACAACGATCGAGATCGCCGCGGTCATCGTGCCGAAGCTCAGACCGGTCATCTTGGACACGCCGTCGTTGAGCACGTCCCACGGGTCCAGGCCGAGCCTTGCCCTGGTCATCATGGCCATGCTCGTGCCGTACAGCGCCAGGCCGAACACCAGCTGGACAACACGTCGGGCCGGGTCGCTGGTGATGGGGACCGGGCGGAGATCTACTTGAGCCACTCGCTCACTATGGGAGGTAAGTGGTAGCGATGACCATAGCCAATCCGCAATAATTGGTCCTATGAACCCCGTAATCCCGCCAGGTGGACACATCTCTGGTGCAAGATTGGCCATTTTGCTGGGGTCGTGGCGGCAGGGTGGTTCCCGGCAAGGGGCTACGGACCTCGCCGCAGCCATCGAGCTGCAGGTTTTGGACGGCCAGCTGCCGCTCGGCACACGGTTGCCGGCCGAACGCGAGCTTGCCGAAGTCCTCGGCATCAGCCGCACGCTCATCGGGGGAGCGCTGGACCGGCTGCGGGAGGACGGCCTGGTCGCGAGCCGCCGGGGTTCGGGTTCGTGGATCGCATCGCCGGGCCGGGGCGGGGTTTCGGCGGCCCTGCCCGAGGACAGCGACCTGATCGACTTCGCCAGGGCGGCGCCGGCCGCGGCCGCGGGCCTGGTCCAGGCGGTCGACGTCGCCCGCCGCCAGCTCGTCGACCACCTCGGGGGACATGGTTACGGCGAATACGGCCTGCTTGAGCTGCGGGAACGTATCGCGCTCCGCTACACCGCGCGCGGTCTGCCGACGACGCCGTCGCAGGTCATGATCACCAACGGCGCCCATCACGCCTTCATGCTCGCGCTCCGGATGTTCACCGGGCCAGGCGACCGCGTGCTCGTCGAGCAGCCTGGCTACCCCAACGCGCTGGAGGCGATCCGGGCCGCGCACGGCATCGCGGTGCCGATCGCGCTCGACCCGCTCGGCGGCCAGGGCTGGGACATCACCGGTATCGAGGCCGCGCTGCGGCAGTCCGCGCCCAGGCTCTCCTACTCCGTGGTCGACTTCCAGAACCCGACCGGGCTCCGGCTCGACGTCGAAGGTCGCGAACACCTCGGTGCGGTCCTGACCAGGACGAGGACGCCCGTGGTCATCGACGAGACGCTCGTCGAGCTGGATCTCGAAGGCGATCCGGTCGATGGTCCGCCCCCGCTCGCCGCCTTCGCCGGGGAGCTGACCGTCACCATCGGGTCGGCGTCGAAATCGCACTGGGGAGGCCTGCGGATCGGCTGGATGCGGGCGTCGGAAGACATCCTCGGGCGGATGATTTCGGCGCGGTACGCCATCGACCTCGGGTCGCCGGTGTTCGAGCAGCTCGTCATGGCCGAGCTGCTCGACGACCCGGGCCCTTCACTCGCACGTCGTCGCGAAGAGCTCCGCGTGCAGCGGGATGCCCTGGTCGGAGCCGTGAAATGGTACTGCCCGGACTGGACATTCGCCGAACCGGCCGGGGGGCTGTCGCTGTGGTGCCGCCTGCCGGAGCCGATGAGCACCAAGCTGGCTGTCGCCGCGGCCAACCACGGCGTCCAGATCGCGCCCGGCTCGCGTTTCGGGGTGCACGGCGGCTTCGAAAGGTGGCTGCGGCTGCCGTACGGGCTGCCCGCGGACAGGCTGTTCGAAGCGGTCCGGCGGCTCAGCGTCGCGGCGGCGTCGGTCCGGGGCGTCGATCCCGCCACGCCGTCCGGCTTCCCCGTGCCAGTGACCTAGTTGCCGGGACCTAGTTGCCGGGACCTAGTTGCCGGGACCTAGCGGCCGGTGGCAGAGAACAGCCGATGCGCTGGATGAAGGTCCGTCGCTCCAGGGAGGAGGTCCAACGGTGATGTTCATCCAGCGCACCGGCTGTGTGCCCGTCCTGGTCGCTACCGGGAACGGGCGCCGCGGCGATTTCCTGGCACAGCCCCTCGACATGCCGGGAAACGCGCGGCTCAGGCGCGCAACGGGGTGATATTCCTGCTCGGCGCGGTGAGTAGGAAGGTCCGCTGCGTGCCAGGTGTTGGTCGCGGCGCCACGGGGGCAACGCGGCGTCGCGACCAGGCCCCGACCGGACCAGGCGCGGTTGGCCGATCGGGAAGCTCAGTAGCAAGGCGCATGGAAAACCCCTGGGAGGTAGGCGTTTGACGTGGTTGTCAGCGCGTACGTGAACCAGCGGGGAACCGCGAAGTGGATCTTGTTTTGGACGCAGTTCTCCCCGGACGACCGGTCTCGGTCAGTCGGGGGAGGTGGTCGGCAGGGCTGCTTCCCTGCCCGCACCGTCGGCCGTGTGGTCGCGACTGGTGCCGATCAGCTTGAGCTGAGTCGTGGTGGCGCTGGAGCTGAACACGGCCAGCGGGTGGCGGGCGCCACCGTTGCCGTCGTGTCCGGCGCTCGCGCTGGCGGGGGCGACCGGGGTGCTCGGCGCCGCCGGAAGTCCGCCGCCGCCACCCGAACCGCCACCGCCGGAGCCGGCGTACTTGCCGGAACTGCCCTGGTTGCCGAGCGGGAGTTCGCTGTGTGCGACGACGTGATGCGCGCTGGTGCTGTTGGTGAAGAGCCTGAGCACGGGCGACGCGCTGGTGGGAGGCTCCGCGGGAGTCGAGGTGGGCGCTGACGGCGTCACGGGGGAGACCCACACGGTGACGACGGGAATCGTGACGGTCATCGAGCCGCCGCCGGACCAGCCACCACCGGAGCCGCCGCCGCTGAGGCCGTCCAGGAGGCCACCGATCACCGGCAAGGTGATCGAGCCGTTGCCGGGATCGCCAGTGCCGCCGCCGGGGGTGAGCACCGAACCGCCGACGTCGGCGACCGTGCCGACCAGGCCGGTGACGGTGCTGGTCAGGCTGCTGACCGTGTTACCGAGCGTGGTGACCAGGCCGCCGAGCAGTCCATCCAGTAGCCCGCCACCGGTGTTCGTGGCCTCGGGGTGGGCCGCGACGCTGTGGGCAGTGTGGGCACTCGCGGTCTTGGGTGCGGGCGCGACCTTCGACACCGGGGTCGATGCCGGGTCGCTCGGAGCGGTGTCCGGGGTGGCGGCCACGGGCCGGTCGGTAGCCGAGGTGTCGTTGGTGCTGGATGCGCTGCCGGAGGCCGACACGCCTGTTGAGGTCGGGCTGGCAGTGGTGCCAGTGCTGTTGTCGGACGCCGTCGAGGGGTTCGACTCGGCGGGGTTCGACGCGGCGGGGTCCGCGGGCGGCGTGGAGACCGGCGGCGTCGTTGATTCGGGCACTGACGACACGGGCGGCGCGGTCGAAACGGGCTGCGCGGTCGAAACCGGCGGCACGGGATCGGCGGTGACCGGGTCAGCGGGCGCCGGCTGGACGACGGCGGAATCCGCGGTGCTCGGGCTGGTCGGGTTCTCGGCGGCAGACGCGGTGGTGGCGCTCAGCGCGACGCCCAGCAGCCAACCGGCCAGCGTCAGTCCGCCGGCGAGCAGCAGGGAAGGCAGGATGCGGCGACGTGGCAGGGGACCAATGCTGTTCACCGCCATCACCACCGTTCGGGCCTACAAGCTCATGCGATCTTCGCTCGAGTCTGGTTTTGCTGGTACTTCTCGCCAGGTCGCAGTCCCCCGAAGCTGCACTCTTTCTAGCATTCCTCGGGAGTGTTTCACCTCAACCGCGTTCGATCCACCCCGTACGGCGGAACGGACATACCGGCTCCGGTGCCGCGGAGGCCGAAGTTGATCACTCTGGGTTGGCGACTTCGGGCACCGAAGGGGCCATCCGTGCCCGAGGTTAACCGCACCGGCCGCCGAATGCGCCGGCTTTTTATGGATCCTCTACACGCTTCGTGGCGTCCCAGTCACGTCAAGTCGCTACGCAAGCGGCTTTCCCCAGGCGTGACGAGAGGCGGAGCTCGATGCCGGAAGGTGACTTCCCCGAACTGGTTTCCGTTGCGGCCACTGGTGATCAGCAGGCGTGGACGCTGCTGGTCGGACGGCTTTGGCCGGTCGCGCTGAAGGTCGCGCACGCGTATCGGCTCGGCGACGCCGACACCGGGGACGTCTGCCAGGCGACTTGTCTGGCGCTTGCGCAGCAGCTGAATTCGCTCCGAGACGCGACGCGCTTACCGGGCTGGGTGGCGACAACGGCCCGGCGTCAGGCTGTCAAGATGTTGGCGGCTCGCGCTCGAGAAGCCACGCTGACCTGCGAAAACCTCGTCGTTCGTCCGTCTCCGGAGTCGCTCGTGCTGGCTGCCGAACGCGATCGCGAGCTCTGGGCCGCGGCCCGAGCGCTCCCGGAACTCCACCGGCGGCTGCTGTGGCTGTTGGCCCATCGACCGGAGCTGACACAGACGGAAATAGCCGCTGAGCTGGGTATCCGCCCTGGAAGCGTCGGCCCGCTACGCCGCCGCTGCCTCGACCGCCTCCGCCGCCACCTGACCTCCACCGGCTTCACTTACCCCTGACCTGTGCCTGGCTGCGGCTGTCGTTGTGGGGACCGCTCGGGGCCACCCTTGTGGCGTTCAAAGCCATAAGGGTGACCCCGAGGGAACTTGAGGCACCCAGCGGAAGTTCACTCGCCTGGGTGATCAAGCCAGTTTCCCCAAACGGGTGACGGCTTCATCGAGGACGGCATCCTGCTTGCAGAACGCGAACCGGAGGAGATGCTTCCACTCGTCGGGGTGATCGGTGAACACCTTGACGGGGACGGCCGCGACGCCGACGCGTTCAGGCAGCTGCCAGGCGAGCTCCGCGGCGTCGGTGAACCCGAGCGGCCGGACGTCGGCGCACACGAAGTACGTCCCCTTCGTCGGCCGCACCGCGAAGCCCGCTGCGGCGAGCCCGGCGGACAGCCGGTCGCGCTTGGCCATCAGGCTGCCGCGCAGGATCTCGACCCAGTCCAGCTCGTTGTCGAGCGCGTACGCCACCGCGGGTTGCAGCGGTCCGCCCGAGACGAACGTGATGAACTGCTTCGCCGCCTTCACCGCCGCGACCAGCTCCGGAGTCGAGCAGACCCAGCCGATCTTCCAGCCGGTGCAGTTGAACGTCTTGCCCGCGCTGGAGATCGACACCGTCCGCTCACGCATCCCCGGCAGCGTGGCCAGCGGGACGTGTTCGAGCTCGTCGAACACCAGGTGCTCGTAGACCTCGTCGGTGATCGCGACCAGGTCGTGCTCGACACACACCTCGGCCAGCGCGGTCAGCTCCGCGCGGGTGAACACCGTGCCGGTCGGGTTGTGCGGCGAGTTGACGAGGATCGCGCGGGTGGCCGGGGTGACGGCGGCGCGGAGGGCGTCGATGTCGAGGGCGAACCGGCCGTCGACGTCTTCGACCAGGGAAATCACCCGGCGCTGAGCCCCTGCCATCGCCACCGCGGCGGCGTAGGAGTCGTAGTACGGCTCGATGACGATCACCTCGTCACCGGCTTCGGTCAGCGCGATCAGCGTCGCCGTGATGGCCTCGGTCGCGCCCGCGGTGACCAGGATCTCGGTGTCCGGGTCGTACTCGGTGCCGTAGCGCAGGCGGTGCCGCGCGATGGCCGCGCGCAGCTCAGGGCGCCCGAGCCCCGGCGGGTACTGGTTCGCGCCGCCGAAGAGGGCCTTGTTCGCGGCGTCGAGCATGCCGGCGGGGCCGTCCGTGTCAGGGAACCCCTGGCCGAGGTTGACCGCGTCGGTCCGGATCGCGAGCGCGGTCATCTCGGCGAAGATGGTCGAGGTGAACGGTCGGAGACGAGGAACTAAGGCTGGTTTACGCACGATTGCCGATCCTCACGGACAATGGGCCTGTGGAGCAACTAGCACCCGATGAGTCCGCCGGCGAAATCGTGGCCGCGCCGGCCAGGACAGTCCCCGCCGACCCGCCCGGTGGCGCGGCGGCGGACGAAGAGAAGCGCCGTGGCCTGCGCAAGATGAAGACGGTCGCGCTGTCGTTCCTGGTCGGCGCGACGGTGGTCTTCCTGGTCACGAGCTGGGGACAGGCGCACGGCTGGGCGGGCTGGGCCGGGTACGTCCGCGCCGCGGCCGAGGCGGGTATGGTCGGCGCGCTCGCGGACTGGTTCGCGGTGACGGCGTTGTTCCGCCATCCGCTCGGGCTGAAGATCCCGCATACGGCGATCATCCCGAACAAGAAGGACGCGCTGGGCAACAGCCTCGGCGACTTCGTCGGCGCCAACTTCCTCTCCGAGGCCGTGGTGCGCGACAAGCTGCGCCGCGTCGAGATCGCCCGGCGGCTCGGCGGCTGGCTTGCCGAGGAGAAGAACGCCGAGCGCATCACGTCCGAGCTCGCGACGGTCGTGCGCGGGGCCATGACGGTGCTGCGCGATGAGGACGTGCAGGCCGTGATGGAGCAGGCAGTGGTTCGGCGGATCGTCGACCAGCCGTGGGGCCCGCCGCTGGGCAAGCTGCTCGCCGAGGTGTTCGCCGACGGCGCGCACCACAAGCTCGTCGACCTCATGTGCGACCGCGGGTACGAGTGGGTCCGCGACAACCACACCGCGATGCTGCGGGTGGTGTCCGACCGCGCGCCGTCGTGGTCGCCGAAGTTCGTCGACGAGATGCTCGCCGACAAGGTCTACGGCGAGGTCCTCTCGTTCACGTGGGCGGTGAAGACCGACGTCAACCACCCGATGCGGCTCGCGCTGGACAAGTTCCTCGGCGAGTTCGCCCAGGATCTGCAGACCGACCCCGACACGATGCAGCGCGCCGAGCAGGTCAAAACGCAGATCCTCGAGCACGGCGAAGTCAAGAAGCTGATCGGCTCGGCGTGGGCCACCGCGAAGGGCATGCTGCTGACCGCGGCCGAGGACCCATCCAGTGAGCTGCGGAAACGGGTTCGCGAGGGGCTGATGTCGCTCGGCGGCAGGCTGGTCACCGAGGAGTCGCTGCGGTCCAAAGTGGACGGTTGGGTGGAGGGGGCGGCGGCCTACCTGGTCACCAACTACGCCAAGGAGATCACCACGATCATCACGGACACCGTGGAGCGGTGGGACGCCGAGGAGACCTCACGCAAGATCGAGCTCCAGGTCGGTCGTGACCTCCAGTTCATCCGGATCAACGGCACCGTGGTCGGTTCGCTGGCCGGGCTGGTCATCTATACGTTGGCGCAACTGCTTTTCTGAGGTGGGTGCGTCCAGGCGTAGAGGTGAGCAATACCACAAGGTTCGGGCGCCGCGGGAAGTTGTCCACAGGAAGTTGAGTTATCAACGGGGTTGTCCACAGACCTGAACCCTTATGGCCTATCAGGATTGTGGTTGGCGGCGGCGCGTTCGCGCCAGGCGCGGGCCTTCTCCCGGTTGCCGCAGACGCGCATCGAGCACCAGCTGCGCGAGCGGTTGCGGGACTGGTCGTAGAAGGCCCACAGGCAGGTGTCGGCCGGGCAGATCTTCAGCCGTTGCCAGTCGCCGCGCACGGCGATCCTGGTCGCCGCCGCCATCGCCGCTTCGACGACGTCGCCCGCGATCAGCGCGGGGCCGTCGGCCGTCATCACGATCGACGCCGTGACCAGCGTTTTCCGCGGGGTCAGCCGCGGGTCGCCGACGACCGCGCGCAGCGAGTCACGGACCTCCCTGGCGTCTTCCAGGCCGCTCGGCCTCAGCAGCCGCTCGTCGGCCCACTGCTGCCACATGACGGCGTCCGACAGCACGTCCGTGCCTTCGTCGACGTCCACGGTGTTGAGGAAGTCGACGAGGAGGTCGACGTCGGCGTCCATGTCACCAGTGTAAGCCGGACACCGGTTGTGCTCGCGTGGGCTAACTTGCATACTCGCTTCGGAGGTTACCGAGCGAAGGAGATGTCCGATGACCGTGCCGACCTTGGGTGGATTCGTGTACGACTGTCCGGATCCGGCCGCGCTGGCCGAGTTCTATCGAGCTGTACTCGACTGGGGGCCCGCCGAGGCCCACGCCGTCGCGGGCGACAACTGGGTCGTGCTGACGAACCCGCAGGGTGGGCCGCGGTTCGAGTTCCAGCGTGTCGAGGACTATCAAGCGCCCGAGTGGCCGTCCGCCGGCAAGCCGCAGCAGGCGCACCTTGACCTCGATGTCCCCGACATCGACGCCGCACATGGTCGAGTGCTGGCGCTCGGTGCGAAGCTGCTGGACGACTCGCCCGAGTCGTTCCGGGTTTACGCTGATCCGGTCGGTCACCCGTTCTGTCTCTGCGCATGCGGACCCGCCACCGCGTAGTCTCGAATACGTGATTTGTCCTAAATGTCAGAACGCGCTGATGACCGTCGACAAGGGCGGCGTCCACATCGACCAGTGCCAGGGATGTCGCGGCATCTGGCTGGACCGCGGCGAGCTGGAGCGGATTGTCGGCGCCGAGAGCTCGTACTACGGCCAAGCGGCTCCGCAGGCATACCGGCCGGACTCGCCGAAACCGCACCGCGGCGGTTACGCGGACTCACCCAAGCCGTATCGGGGCGGTGGCTACGCGGACTCGCCGCGGCCGTATGGACGGCAGCAGCACCGCAAGCGCGGGTTCCTCGAGAACCTGTTCGATTAGTGCGGTGCTCGATCTGAAGATCTGCCCGGACTGTGGTGACCGGGCGGAACACCCGATCGTCGAGGGGGAGTGCCTGGTCTGCGCGCGGTGCGGACACCGGTGGGCGTTCCGGCGGTTGCCGCTGCTGGCGCTCACCGGTCCGAGCGGCGCCGGGAAGTCGACCGTCGGCCCGCTGCTGCCGCGGCGCCTCGCCGGCCGCGCCGTCGTGCTGGAGCAGGACGTCCTGTGGACGGCGGGCCTGCGCGACTCCCGCGACGGCGCCCCGGCGTTCCGCTCGGCGTGGCTGCGGATGGCCGCGATGATCGGGCAGAACGGCCGTCCTGTTGTCCTCTGCGGGACTGTCGTTCCTGAAGAACTGGAGACACGGCCGGAGCGCGTCTTCTTTTCGAACGTCCACTACCTCGCGCTGGTCGCGGACCCCGTCGCGCTCGAACGCCGGCTGCGCGCGCGTCCGGCCTGGCGCGAGTGGGACGAGCCGCGGATCGCCGAGACCCTCGAGTTCAACACCTGGCTGCGCGCGTCGGCCACCACCATGTGCCCGCCCGTCGACGTCCTCGACACCACGTCCGGCCCGGTCGACATCGTCGCCGACCGCGTCGCCGCCTGGGTCCGCGCCCGGTTGACCTGACGTCCACTGTGGACGTCTGGGGCCGCCTGTGAGCAGCGGCGGGACAGTGGTGCGCAACACACCCGAATGTTGCAAGCAGGGTGCTTGCAACTGCTAGCACTCTCGCGTAACGTCAATGGTGTCGCGAGGAGGTGACCACATGACAGAGACCGGAAATGCCCACGAATCCACGGGCAGGCCCATCGACAAGGTCGCCGATATCGCCTCCGACATCGGGGAGTACATCCGGACGCAGCGCAGCAACGCGAAGATTTCGTTGCGGCAGCTGTCGAAGCTTGCCGGAGTGTCCAACCCGTACCTGAGTCAGATCGAGCGCGGCGTACGCAAGCCCAGCGCGGAGATCCTGCAGCAGATTGCCAAGGGGCTGCGGATCTCGGCCGAAGCGCTCTACGTGCAAGCAGGGATTCTCGACCTGCCGAGAGGAGGCCCGGTCGGCGATTCCATTCGCGCCGACACCGAGCTTTCCGAACGCCAGAAGCAGGTTCTGCTCGACGTATACGAGTCGTTCCGCCGGGAGAACCAGGCGGCCCGATCCACCAAGACCACCGCCGCCCCGGCACCCGAAGAGCGGCCCGTGAGCGCCGCCACAGAAACTGAAACCAAGGAGTGAGCACCATGACCACACCGAAGCCCGAAGACGTTCGCAAGGCCGTCGCCACCGCCATCGACCAGGTCCGCACCCCGCTGCTGGCCGCGCTCGGCGCCGGCAACCTGGCCAGCCAGGCCGTCGTCGACGCCGTCAGCAAGGCCAAGGAGCGCGTGACCGAGGGCGGCGAGGCCGCTCGCAAGAACCTCGGCGAACTCCCCACCGACGTCGAGGGCCTTCGCGAGAAGCTCGACCCCGCCGAGCTGCGCAAGGTCATCGACGAGTACACCGACGCCGCGCTGAAGCTGTACAACAAGCTGGCCGAGTCCGGTGAGCAGGCTTGGGACAAGATCGTCGCGCAGCCGCAGGTCAAGAAGGCCATCGAGCAGCTCGAGGACGCCCTTCAGCAGGCTCAGGGCCGCGTCGAAGAGGTCACCAGCGAAGCCCGTGGCCGCGTCGAGGACGTGCTCGGCAAGGTCACCAAGAAGACCCGCTCGTCCGGTGAGAAGGCCGCCCGCAAGGTCAAGGCCGTCGCCGAGGAGACCGCGGACCGCGTCGAGGAGCTGGGTGACGAGGTCGCCCACGAGACCCGCTCCGTGACCCGCAAGGTCGCCAACAAGACGGCCCCGCGTTCGGCCAGCACCACGCGTCGCACCACGACGCCGGCCGCGAAGAAGCCGGCCGCCCCGAAGGCCGAGAACTAAGCAACGCTCTGCACAGCAGGCCCCGGCACTCAGGTGCCGGGGCCTGCTGTCGTTATCCGGATTGCCGTATCCTGATCTGGTGTACATCGCCGGACTGGTCGAGCTGATCATCCAATATGCAGGGGCGCTGACCGGCCTCTTCGCCTTCGTGCACTCCGCGCTGCAAAAGCGGGACGCGTATTCGGCCGCCGACCGCAAGACCAAGCCCATCTGGGTGGCCATCACCGGCGGCAGCACGCTGGCGATGGGCCTCTTCCCGTTCTACAGCGCCGGCTACCTGTTCTGGATGGCCGGCCTGGTCGCGTCGCTGGTCTACATCGTGGACGTACGGCCGAAGCTCAACGAGGTCCAGCGCGGCGGCCGCAACTGGTAGCGGGTAGCTAGTCTGGCTTGGTGACCACTTGGACCATCGCCGGAACCCTGACCGTCCTGCCCGCCAGTGAGCGGACGGATCTGCTCGCCGAACCCGTCGCCAAGGCGCTCGCCGCGCTCGCGGATCCCGGTGCCGTGGGCGTCGCGGAGATCGACGCCGAGCTGGCTGACACCGCCGCGTTCTGCGAGGCTTATTCGTCGCCGATGTCCGCTTCAGCCAACTGCGTCGTCGTCGCCGGCAAGCGCGCGGGCGAGGTCCGTTTCGCCGCCGCGCTGGTGCTCGCCACGACTCGCGCGGACGTCAACGGCGTGATCAAAAGGCGTCTCGACGTACGCAAGGCCTCCTTCGCGCCGATGGACGACGCCGTCGAGCTGACGGGCATGGCGTACGGCGGGATCACGCCCATCGGCCTGCCCGCGGACTGGCCGATTCTCATCGACAGGGCCGTCGCGGAAGCTCCCGAGCTGGTCATCGGTAGCGGGATCCGCGGCAGCAAGGTGTTCATCCCGGGTTCGGTGCTCGCGTCGCTGCCCGGCGCCGAAGTCATCGACGGCCTCGCGAAAGTTGTCGAATGACCTCCGTTTGGATGCGGTACCTCTCCGGTGCGGATATCGCTTCGCTCGGGGTGACGAACGCCGACATCGTCGACGCCGTCGAGGACGTGCTCGTCGATCATGGCAACGGGCGGGTCGTGTTCGAACCACGTACGCACCTCGTGCCGGACAACGGCGGCAAGGGGCATTTCAACGTCCTGCGTGGTCACCTGTCGGAGAAGAACGTCAGCGGGGTCAAGGTCGTCGGCGACTTCGTGTCGAACTTCGAGCGCGGGCTGCCCAGCGAGATGGCACTCATCCTGCTGCTCGACCCGGAAACCGGGATGCCGCGCGCGATCGTCGACGGCACGATGATCACCGACGCGCGGACGGGCGCGATGACCGCTGTCGGCGCGAAGTACTTGGCACGTAAGGATTCGCGTGTCCTCGGACACATCGGCGCGCGCGGGACTGCGTGGTGGAACGTGGTGCTGCTGGACTCGATCTTCGACTTCGCCGAGATCAGGGTGACCAGCAAGCGTCCGGAGTCGCGTGAGGACTTCGGCGCGCGGCTTTCGGCGCACCTCGGTAAGCCGGTGCGGGTGTGTTCTTCGGCTGAGGAAACGCTCGATGGTGCCGACATCATGGTCGAAGCGTCGCGACTAAACGAGCCGGAAGCGTTGGTCCGCAAGGAGTATATCCGGCCGGGCAGCTTCCTGGTGCCCTACGGCACGATCAGCGCGCTGGAGTTGGATCTGCTCGACGTCGTCGACAAGGTCGTCGTCGACAACTGGCGCGAGTCGCAGTCCGGGAACCCGCGGTTCGGCGCGCTGCGGCCGCAGCTGAACGCGGGCCTGCTGACGGCCGATCGTGTGCATGCCGAGATCGGCGACATCGTCGCCGGGCACAAGCCCGGTCGTGTCAACGACAGCGAGCGGATCCTGTTCTGGCACCGCGGACTATCCACAACGGACTTGGCTGTCGCGCACATGATCCTCGCGCGGGCCGAGGCTGCCGAAGTCGGCACGATGCTGCCGTACCGATGATCATTACCGGTTCGGATTTCAGCCTCGGCAGCGTCGAAGACGGCGAACCCCTGCAACTCGCCGACGAGTTGCTGAAGGCCCTCGCGGAAAATCGTGAGCGGATGCTCGCCGCGCTGTCGACGCGCGAGGCGCCGGTGTACGGAGTCAACACGGGCATGGGCCGGCTGTCGGGTGTCGTGCTGGATGCGCGGCAGCAAGCCGAACACCAGCGGAACCTGGTGATCGGACGCGCTGTCGGCGGTCCGCCGTGGTTGTCCGCCGACGAGGTGCGACTGCTGCTTTTGGTGCGGCTGCGCGATCTTCTGCGGCCGGACGTCGCTGCCGGCCCGGAACTCGTGTCGTTCCTGGTTGACCGGTTGAACGACGGCTTCACTCCGGCTGTGCCGCGTAGCGGGCTCGGCAGCGCGGGGGAGATCATCCCGCTTTCCCATGCGTTCCAGACGTTTCTGGGCATCGGCACGGTTCTGGAGGACGGCGTCGAGACGCCCGCGGCGGACGCTCTCGCGCGGCGGGGCGTGGAGCCGTATGTGCTGGGGCCGAAGGAAGGCGTGAGCCTGATCCAGGGTTCGCCGCTCGCGATGATGCACGCGGCCCAGGGCTGGCGGTTCGCGCAGCAGCTCATCGACTTCCAGACCCAGGCGGTCGCGATCGCCGTGGATGTCCTTGGTGCACCGAAGGGTGTCTACTCGCCCCAGCTTGCGGGTGGCGACCGACTGCTGGCGAACCTGCTTTCCGAGCTCGGCAGCCTGATCGGCAACGGTCCGGCGCGGCCTGGGCTGGTGCAGGCGCCGGTGTCGGTTCGGGTGGGGCCGCGGGCGATCGCGCACGCCGACCGGGTCAACGGCGACCTGATGGCCACGATGACGCGCTGGGACTCCGAGCCGACGGACTCGCCCGCGTTCGTCGACGGCGATTTCGTGTCGACCACCGGGTTCCACGCCGCCGAGCTGGGCCTGCGAATGGACGCTCTGACCGCGGCGCTCGTGCACGTCGGCGAGGTCAGCGTTCAGCGGATGCACCGGCTGCTGGACCCGCAGTTCAGCAACCTGCCGCCGCAGCTCGCCGTCGACCCGGGCCCGCAAGCGGGGCTGTCGCCGCTGCACAAACGAGCCGTCGGCGAGTTGCACGCGCTGCGTCGGCTGGCCATGCCGGCGACCCTGGGGTCGATCGACACTTCCGCAGGTCAGGAGGACGTGCAAGCGTTTGCGTGGGCGGCCGGTGAACAGCTGCGAACCGCCTCCGGGCACCTGTTCGCGATCACCGCGTGCGAGTTCATCATCGGCGCCCAGGCCCGCCACCTCGCCCCCGGCGACGGCTCCCGTGGCCTCCGCGCGATCTACACCTGGATCGCCGAAACCGTCCCGCCCGTCCTCGTCGACCGCCCTCTCGGCCCCGAGGTCACCACCCTCACCACCCGCCTCCGCGCCCTCCACCCTCAACGACTTCCTAACCCTGGAGTAGGTGGTCAGGTCTCGTGAGTGTTCCGGCCGGTTCTAGGCCAACCGGAACACTCACCAGTCGTTGAGGGTTCAAGGCGGGCATTTTGTGCAAAAGTCGGTCTTCGGTCGTCTGTGTGGGTGCTGGTTGCTGTGGACTGGCTGCGTTTTACCGCAGCAAGGGCCGGGTCGTGTCCGGTGTACGGCGAATGCCGGCGTCCGGAGCTGGGTGTGGGACTCGCCCTCGCTGAATGTGGCACTCGCACAGCACATCGGCGAGTCCCACACTCCGGCCCGGCGAGTCCCACGTTCAGGCCGACGAGTCCCACATTCACTGACAGTCGACCACACCCGCTGACCCCCACACCACCCGTCCCTGCCGCGGTAAAACGGAGCCAGCACCCAGCACCCACTGAGGCGTCGCGGACCCACACATACGACACAAGAGCCACAAAAGTGCCCGCCTTGGCGGGGCTAGCGGGAGATGGTGAGGAAGGCAGTCCAGGCCGGGGCGGGGACGACGAGGGCGCCGGAGGTGGGGGACTTGGAGTCGCGGATGGCTACTGCCTGGGATGCGAGGGCAACTTCGACGCAGTCGCCGTTTTGGCCTTCGCCGGTGCTGTAGCTGCTTTTGTGCCACTGGGCGTTGGTCAGGTCCACGGCTCGCCTCTTCCACATCAGGTCTCGGATGTCACCTGCTTGATCAGGGCGATCGAGTCCTGCTCGTCGAACGCGAGATCGGCGAGATGACGGAATGCCAGCGTAGCAAGCTTGACCTCGTCGACCTTCTCCACTTGAACTGAGCCGAAGCCGTGCTCGACGTACGCGATATCCGGTTCGCCGAGGCCCTGGTAACTGAGAATCGTGAAGCTGCCAGCACGACCGGCGTGCACGCCGATATCGACCGGGATGACCTGCAGAGTCACGTTCGATCGCTCGCCGAGTTCGACGAGATAAGTCAGTTGCTCCCGCTGCTGATCAGGAGGGAGATCTGGCCGACGCAGGACGGTTTCGTCGATGATCGCGTGGACCATCAGCGGAGGTTCTTCGACAAGTCGCAGCTGCCGTCGCAGGCGAACCTTCACTTGGTTTTCGAGCTTTTCGCCAGTCATAGGGTCTCGTGCACCGGCGAAGGTGGCGCGTATGCCGTCTTCGGTTTGAAACAGGCCTGGAATGTAGCCGAGCTGGTACGTCCGAAGCGCCTCGGCGTCTGCTTGCAAGCCGATGTAGCCGCGATCATTGATGCCGTAGGCGTGCCACCAGCCTTTTTCCTTGGCTCGGTCGTACTGGAGGAGCCAGGTTTCGTAGTCCGAGACGATGATGCCGTAGAGGTCCAGCATCGCCAGGAACGAGTGGTAGCCCGGCAGCACCCCCTGCTCGACGCGGCTCATCTTCGCCTTGCTGAAGCGCAGCGGCTCCCCAGCCTGCTCCTGCGTCATGCCCATCTGTTCCCGCAGCCGGCGCAGCCGTCTGCCCAGAAGCCGCATGCGCGCGTTCGGTTTGTACGTGTCCACTGCCGATCACCCCTCGAAACCGTTTGGCTACGGATCGTAGAGCGTGACCCCGACAATTGAGATTCTCAGTAGTTTGGACTGATGATCCTCGACCGGCTTCTGGAGGCGTGGTCCTGCCGGGTTTCCGGGCCCGAGCTGCGGGGCGCTGTCGCGGTCGTCTATCCAGTTCGGCGGGAGGACGGGACTGACGCGATGCTCAAGATTTCCCTTCCACACCCCGGAAACCGGGCCGAGCCCTATGCGCTCGTGGCGTGGAACGGTGTTGGCGCGGTTCGGCTGCTGGAGCGTGACGATGACTCGTTCGCGATGCTGCTTGAACGACTCCATCCGGAATCGTTGGCAACGCTGGGAAATCCCATCGAGGCCGTGACTATCGCAGGTCGGCTCGCGCGCCGGCTGGCGGTGCCTGCGTCGCCGGACGTCCCGCGGCTGGCGGATCTCGTGGCGACCTGGGCGACCGAGATTCCGGACGAAAACCCGCTACCGCAACGTGTTGTCGACGCGGCCGCCGCGACCAGCAAGGAGTTCGCCGACGACCAGCCGGACACGCTCGTGCACGGCGACCTACACTTCGCCAACGTCCTACGCGCCGAGCGTGAGCCGTGGCTGGCTATAGATCCGAAAGGCTGGGCGGGCGACCCGGCTTACGACGGCCTGACGCTCCTACGCAACCGCTGGGACCCTGCTGACCTTCGACGTCGTATCGACGCCTTCGCCGAAGCAGCCGAAGTCGACCGTGAGCGCGTCACACGCTGGGCGCAGGCCCGTGCCGTCGTCGAAGGCCAGTGGGGCCGCCGCAACGGCGACCCCGAGTTCGTCAGCGCCATCTGTGACCACATCGCCATCGCACTTTGCTTGTGATCGGGGGTTGTCAGATCGCAGGGAGCAGGCTCTGCGCGTTCCTCAGTCTGTCGCCCAGCAACTGCGGCGTGGCCGGAGTGAACACCACAAGGGGCTCGCCGCGGCCTGGTGCTTCTTCCATCAACCAGCGGCCTTCAACGGTGTCGATGAAGTTCAATGGCCTCTGGCAGCGTTTACGGGCACCGGCTTGATTGCGAGCCGCTACGTAGAGCGTTCCGGCCCCGGTGCGCTCCGCCGCCATGATCCGCTTCATCTCCGCACCCGGGGCGGGCGCCTTCTGGCGGGTGTCGGACTGCATGACGGAGAACTCGCCGCTGCTTGGTGCTCGGCCGGTGGTGAACTCCTGCTTGCCCACCACGAGCTGGGTGCCGTTGCCGGGCCTGGCTTGGGGGATCTGATTGATGAACCCGCGCAACAGTTCGTCCGGACGCTCGGGTGCGACGATGACGACCTCTTCGCCGATCGTGCGGACGAGGACGAACGCGCCACCCTTGCCGCTGCCGGCGAACACGGTGAAGTTCGACGGCGCGTCGGCGAACGTTCCATCGAACCAGCCGTAGTACTCCAACTGCGGGTGGGCGATCGACTCCAGCAGCAGCACAAGGTCGCGATCCATGCCCCGCGCGCCGAGCAGCCCGTGCTCGCTGAGCGCCGCGTTGACCTGTTGATCGATTGTCCGCTGCGCCTGATCGTCGTACCAGGTAGGCGTGCCCCCGAGCGTGAGGTGCGGTTCACCGCCCCGGCGCTTGATGAGGCTGAGCAGGGTCGGGGTGGTGAACTTGAGCGGTTTTGCCAGCACGGAACGGTTCCCTGTGATCATTCGCCGATGACGGGCGGTGCGGTCAACGCGTCGTTGCCGAAGAGTTCGTTGGGGTCTTCGGAGATGAGGTACTTGTTCTGGTGCTCTTCGTCCTCGGAACCCTTGCCCCCGCCGCCGCGCCCCATGCCTGACGCGCCCGACGTGCCGGCCTTCCCCGCCGCGGCTCCTGCCCCAGCCCCGGCACCGCCACGTCCCGCCGCGCCACTGCCGACACCGGACCCGGCGCCGCTGCTCGCGCCCGCACCGAGCGAACCGGAGCCTCCCGGCCCGAAGCCCCCGACGGCGCCGCCGCCGAACGCACCCGAACCGGAACCCGAGCCAGAGCCGGAACCACCAGGGCCGAAGCCGCCGGAACTGCCCGGGCCGAACCCGCTGGAGTAGTTCGACGACGGGTTCGTCAAGGGCGGAGGCGTGTAACTCGACGCCGTCGTGCCGCTGTTCAACCCCGAGCCCGGAGGGTTGCCCGTGTTGTAGTTCGGTGGCGGGGCGACGGGGTGGTGTGCCACGGAAATAGGTTGTGGGGGAGCCGGAGTGTTGACGCCGTAGCTGCCCGGTCCGCCGTAGCTCCCCGATCCGCCCGAGCCGCCGTACCCGCCCGTGCCGCCGCCGACGTGTCCGCCATTGCCGCCGACGGGCGGGTTCTGCTGGCCATTCCCGCCATCGGACAGCGGATTCCCTTGCCACGCACTGAATTGCGGCATACCGGCGGCGTTCTGCGCACTAGCCTGGTAATAGGCGTTGAACGCGTTGACGTTCGTCTGGCCCTGCTGGTTGTACTTGTTGATCTCGTTGTCTTTGTCGCTGAACGGATTTATGCGGTCGCCGAAGTTTTCCTCCGGCGGTTTCGCGGCGATTTCTTGAATCGTGTTCTTCGCGGTGTCGAAAGACGAGCTTTGCGCGCTGAGGAAGGTGTGGCTCTTGGTGAGGTTGCTCGCCGAGTCCTTGAGCCAGGTCCCGAGGGGGTGGCCGCCGGCCTGGGCGGCCTGCGAGGCGTCACCTTGCCAGGCGGCGTCCATCTGCTGGTTCAGCGCGTCGATCTGGCTGGCCCTCGTGCTGTGGGCCTGTTCAAGGGTTTGTGCGGCGCTCGCGCCATCGCCGAGGGACTGGGAGGTGCCGGGGCTGATCTGTTCCCATACCTGGCGTGCGTCGATCGTCCGGCCACCGATGTTCGCGGACTGCTGCTGAGCCTCCGGGCCACCGCTGAACAAGCTGACGAGGCCACCGATGGCCGCGCCGGCCACAGCCCCGACGGCCGTGCCGATCACGGGTACCGCGGTGCCGATAGCGGCGCCAGCCGCGGCGCCTGCCACGACGTCCTTCGCTGTCAATGACCCATTCGCCACCGCGGCTCACCTCTCCCAGTTTGTGATTCTGTTGGTGTTCACGCCGCACCCTTGAGATGCTCGATCATCGCCGCGCCGACCTTGGCCGCGATCGGACACGGGTTGGTCTTATTGACTCCGTCCCCGATCTGTGGTTCGACCATGACGGTGAGTTGATCGGTCACTGCAACCCACAGTGTGCAGAGACCCGTTGATCGAAGGTTCTTAAGTTCGGCGTACGCAGCTGGATATCCGTCGATCGTCGTGGGTTCGAAGAGTTCGTACTTGTGAGCGTCATTGTTGGTGTAGAGATCGCCCAGGCCATTCTTGTTCTCCGGCAGAGGTGAAACGTCGACCGAGTTCACTGAGGATGTTTGTGACGTCCACCTGCAACCCGGGGCACCAGCGAGGTTGAGGGGCTTCGACACAGTCAGTAGCCCGATCGTGTCGGCTTGGGTGGCAGAGAGCGCTTGGCACGGATCGCTAAGGATCGCAGCAGTTGGGAGGGCCGCGGGGACCTTGGGAGCTGATGCTGATGGAGAATTGGTCGCAGAAGAGGTGCCTGGAGGCGTGGTCGACGGTGTCCCAGTCGTGGTGTGGCTTGAGCAGGCGGTAAGGATGCTCGCGGCGGCCAACACGCCGACGCCGACTCGGACCGTTCGAGACGTGCTCACACAACGCCCTTTCCCTGTTTTGCGACTGCCTGGTGGGCATCGTCCTCGGCCTGCTGAGTCTGGCCGCTGGCCTTCTGTAGCGCGGCGATATAGTTCTCTACGTACTGCACCATACGATTGTGTTGATCGAGCAGAGTACTTCCAGAAGGCCCGGCGGCGTTGATGAAATCGCCGCTCGCGAACTCCTTACCTGGCGCGGTCACGCTTGCGACTCTGCCGGCGATCGTTACATCGCCCTTGAGGTCGTCCAGCAGGTTTTGCCACTGCGTGATGACGGCCCCGACTTCGTCGGCGGAGAACTTGTACCCGCCGGACTGGCCGTTGCTGCCGACTTGGATGGCGGCGGGTGGCGGCACGCTGGTCAAGGTGTCCACGGGCGCGTTGGCGTTCGGTCGCTGTCCTGGCTGCGTCATCCCCGGGATCCCCTTCGGCCTTCCTGGTGCCCGCATCGGCGAGATCGAGTTTCGATGCTAGCGCACGCACCCCGGTTCGTTCTCGCAAACAGCTACATCGCGTGACTGTTAGGGTTCGGCCATGCGGCGCCGCCCCCCGGCACAGCCGGTACCGATCACCAGCCCGGCCGTGGCGACCGTGTTCACCATGGTCCTCACCCAGGGCCCGATCTCCCGCGTCGACGTCGCCCGCTCGACTGGCCTGTCGTCGGCGGCGGTGACCAAGGCCGCGCGGCCGCTCATCGAAGCCGGGTACCTCGAAGAACTTCCCGGCGTCGAGCGCAAGGTCGCGGGCGCCGGACGGCTCGCGAGCCCCCTCGCGGTCCGCGCCGAGCGCGAGTCGTTCATCGGGATCAAGGTCACCGGCGACGAGGTCATCGGCGTGCTGACCGACCTGCGGGCCGACGCGCGCGCGATCCGACGGCTGCGGCCGGCCGGCGGCGAGGTCGGGTCCGTGGTCGCCGCGATCGCCGACGTCGTCGCGGACCTGGACGCCGACGGGCGCTGCGGACGGATCGGTATCGCGATCTCCGGCGACGTCGACCGCGCGGGCGGAAAGGTGCGCTACAGCCCGTTTCTCGGCTGGCGAGACGTGCCGCTTGCCGAGCTCGTCGAGGACGCCACCGGGCTGATAGCGACCGTCGAGAACGACGTCAAGGCGCTCGCGATGGCCTCGCACTGGTTTGGCGACGGCGTCGGCGCGGACACGTTTGCACTGGTCACGGTCGGTTCGGGGATCGGCTGCGCGCTGGTGATCGACGGCCGTCTCGTCGCCGGCGCACGCGGGGTGGCGGGCGAAATCGGGCACATCCCGGTCGGCGGGGGCGAGCCGCCGTGCGCGTGCGGCGGTCGCGGGTGCGTCGAGGCCATCGCGTCCGAGCACGCCATCGTGACGAAGGCGCGAGCCGTCACCGGACGTCTTCGCCTCGAGATGAGCGACGCGATCGACCTCGCTCACGGCGGCGACGAAGGCGTGCGCACTGTGTTCGCCGAAGCGGGACACGCGATCGGCCTCGGCTTGGCTGCCATGGTGAACCTCGTCGGACCCGAACGCGTTGTGGTGTCCGGTGAAGGTCTCGCGGCGTACGACCTGTTCGAGGAGCACCTTCGGACGGCGTTCGAGTCGCAGGCGTTCGGTTCGGCGGCGTGCCCGCTGATCGTGCGGCCGCTGCCGTTCGAGGAGTGGGCCCGCGGCGCGGCCGCGGTGAGCATCCAGGAGCACCTGAGCCTCTGAGTCGATTTGTTTCTTGACGAAGTTAATCAATCGGACGTACGGTTCGCGATACCCGATCCGTGGAGGAACAACGATGTTCTCCCGTCGTTTTTTGAGGTATGCCCTGGTCGTGCCCCTGCTGGCGGCCTCCGTGCTCGCGACCGTCACCACTCCCGCCTCCGCGCGGACCGGCTTTTCGGCCCCTTTCATGGGCTGGAGCAGCTGGAGCAACGAGTCCTCGACCCGCGCCGGCTACGGCACCGCGTGGCTCACCGAGGACAACATCAAGAACGCGACTGACGCCGTCGCGACGAAACTCAAAGGGGCCGGCTACAGCTACGTCAACATCGACGCCGGCTGGAACGCGACCCTCGCCTGGAGTTTTCACAGTGACGCCAACGGAATCCCCGACCCTGATCCCACCCGGTTCCCCGACGGCATCAGCGGCGTCGCGAACTACATCCACGGCAAGGGTCTCAAGGCGGGGGTTTACCTGGCCGCGGGCCTGGAACAAGAGGCGTACAACAAGAACGCCGCGATCGCCGGGACCAGCTGCCACGTGCAGGACATCGTCGTCCTCCCGCTGACCGCCACCAACAAATGGGGCGGTAACTGGAAAATCGACTACAGCAAGCCCTGCGCGCAGTCCTACCTCAACTCTATCGTGAACAAGTTCGCGTCGTGGGGCGTCGACTTCCTCAAGGTCGACGGCGTGACCTTGGACAACGTCCCGGACATCAAGGCGTACTCGCAGGCGATCGACCAGTCCGGCCGGTCGATCTGGCTCACCGCGAGCGCCTGGCCCGTCGACCTGTCAGCGGCGGACGGCCTGAGCCCGTACGCGAACGGCGTCCGCGTCGACACCGACGTCGAGTGCTACTGCGGCACCACGTCCAGCTGGGGCAGCTCGGTCAGCGCGCGCTGGAACGACCTGCCGAACTGGTTGAGCCACATGAATTCCAACTATCTTCCGGACCTGGATTCCATGCCCATCAACAACAACACCGGCAGCGCGTTGCAGGATGGGCTCAACGACACCGAACGCCAGTCGGTCATGACGTTCTGGTCCATGGCCTCCTCGCCGCTGTACGTCGGCGGTGACATCTACTTCATGGACAACTCGGCGATCTCGATCCTGAGCAACCCCGAGGTGATCGCCGTCGACCAGTCGGCCGTGGTGCCGACGCGGATCACGTCGGGCAACTCGCAGGTGTGGAAGAAGGTCATCGGCGGTAGCACTTACGCGGCCGTCTACAACCTGGGCTCGTCGTCGGCGAACATCGCGGTCAACTGGAGTGCGTTGGGGCTCAGCGGAAGCAAGAGCGTCCGCGACCTCGTCTCGCGCAGCGACCTCGGGGCCTTCAACGGCAGCTGGACCGCGTCCAACGTCCCTGCCCACGGCTCCCGCCTGATCAAGATCAGCTAACGACTCGTGAGTGTTCCGGCCGATGAGAACCGGCCGGAACACTCACGAGTCCTAGACCTCGGCGTTCGCTCGGGAACCTTGTTGCAGGGCAAGGCCTTTCGGGGTGGCGAGGCGGGTGATGAGGCTGAACGCGCCTTCGCAGAGCAGGGCCAGCACGATGACGGCGATCGCGCCGCCGATGATCTCGCCGTTGCCGCTCGCGCCCAGCGCGAAGCCGTCGACGATGTAGCGCCCGAGCCCGCCGCCGTCGTTCACGATCGCTCCGATCGCGACGGTCGCCACCAGTTGCAGGAACGCGACGCGCGCGCCGGCGAGGATCACGGGCAGGGCCAGCGGGAGTTCGATGCGCGTCATCAACTGCCACTCCGTGTACCCCGTGCCGCGCGCGGCGTCGACGACGTCTTGGTCGAGCGAGACGACACCGGCGTACGTGTTCGTAAACAGCGGCGGCATTCCCAGCGCGACGAGCGCCAGCAGCAGCGGCCAGAAGTCGGTGTTCGCGCCCCAGTGGCTGGCCAGGAACCAGAACAGGATGATCAGCCCGAAACTCGGGATCGCGCGGCCGATGTTGACCGCGCTGGTCGCCAGGAACTCGGCTTTGCGGTAGTGCGCGAGCAACAGCGCGAGCGGCACGGTCAGCAGCGCCGCGACGGCGAGCGAAAGCAGTGAGAACTCGAGGTGCTGCACGGTCCTGAACGGGATGCCGTTTGGGTCGGTCCAGCTCCAGCGGTTCGGCTCGCCGAACCAGTCGATTGCCTGGTTGAGGACGCTCATCGCGCACGCACCTTCCGGGCCCACGGCGCCAGCGCGCGTTCGCTCAGCCACAGGAGCAGGTCGACGGCGACAGCCAGCAGTACCGACAGGACGATCCCGACGATGATCGACGTCGAGTTGGGAGTGCTGGTCTGGATGCCGATCAGGATGAAGTACCCGAGCCCGCCCTTGCCGAGCATCGACGTCACGGTCACCAGTCCGATCGTGGTCACCGCCGCGACCCGGAGCCCGGCGATGACCACCGGCAGCGCCAGCGGGAGCTCGATCTGCCACAGCAGCCGCCGCCGGGTGAAGCCCATCCCGACCGCGGCTTCCCGGACGTCGGTGGGCACCTGGTCGACGCCGGTGATGATATTGCGGACCAGGATCAACAGCGTGTAGCTCGCCAGCGGGATGACCGCAGTGGTGAAGGTGAACCCGAAGAACGGCACCAGCAGCGCGAACGCCCCGAGGCTCGGGATCACGTACAGCGCGCCGGTCGCGCCGATCGCGATCGGGTAGAACCACCGCCAGCGCAGGATGATCAGGGCCAGCCCGATCGACAGCGCCAGCCCGATGCCGAGCGCGGCCCCGGTGAGCGTGATGTGCTCGACGAGCTTCTGGACGATCTCGTCCGAGTTGCGGTCGACCCAGCGCCATTCGAAGATCGGCCGGCCGCCACCCTCGGCGACGAACTGAGACGTGAAAGGCGCTGGCACCTGCTGACCTTACCCCGTTTGGGCACCCGGAATTCCGACAGTTGGGATTTGTGCGTGTTTTCTCCCAGCATGTGGATTCTGTCGTTACCCACAGATAGGGTCCTGAAGCCTTAGCCGAGTTTTGGGAGTGTGTATTTTCATGCGCTGGACACGAAGTCTTCGAGTGGCCGCGGTGCTCGCCGTAGGTGCCCTCGGTTTGACAGCTTGTGGGGGCAGCGACGCTCCGGCCGCGGCACCGAGCAAGGGCGGCTCGCCGATCGTGGTGGCGTCGTTCAACTTCACCGACAGCCAGATCCTCGCCGAGCTCTACGCGCAGGCGCTGGAGGCCAAGGGCTACCCGATCACGCGGAAGCTCAACCTCGGCACCCGCGAGCTGATCTACCCGGAGCTGAAGAAGGGCGACCTGCAGTTCCTGCCCGAGTACCAGGGCGCGGCCATCCAGACCGGGTTCAGCGGTACGCCACAGAAGGACGCCGCGGGTGAGCACACGCAGCTCAGCGGCCTGTTCGCGCCGTTCAACGTCGGGTTGCTGAACTTCGCGCCCGCAGAGAACAAGAACACCTTCATCGTCAAGTCCGACCTGGCGAAGCAGAAGGGGCTCACCAAGCTGAGCGACCTGAAGAAGCTGGACAAGTTCGTCCTCGGTGGCGGCCCCGAGTGCGCGACGCGCATTCCGTGCTTCAAGGGCCTGACCGACGTCTACAAGCTGACCAACGCGTCGTTCAAGGCCATCCAGACCGAGGGCCCGCGGCTCGAGCAGCTCAAGTCCGGGGTGCTCACCGGCATGGTCGTCGACTCGGTGGACCCGCTCGCCGGTGACCCGGCCTACACCGTCCTCACCGACGACCTGGGCATCGTCCCGACCGAGAACATCGTCCCGGCCGTCAGCAAGACGGTGCTCGACGCGCGCGGCGCCGATTTCGCCGCCGCCGTCAACGCCGTCAGCGCGAAGCTGACCACGGACGAGCTTCGCGGCCTCGACAAGAGCGTCGACTCGGACGGCCAGAACCCGGCCGACGTCGCCAAGGACTGGCTGTCCAAGCAGGGCCTCGTCTAGGGACCGGGCCACCGAAAGCGCGCCCGGTGTCGTCGTGGGATCGTAACTACGACGGCCCACGACGACACCGGGAGTGAGAATGGCAAAGGTCACGGCCACCGCGGAGCGCACGATCGACGCCCCGCTGGAGAAGGTGCGCGCGCTCGTGGCGGACTACAGCGACACCCGCCCCAAGATCCTCACCGAGCAGTACCTGGACTACGAGGTCGCCGAGGGCGGCAGTGGCGCCGGTACAAAGGCCAGCTGGAAGCTGCAGGCGACATCGAAGCGCGTCCGCTCCATCGCCGCGACGGTCACCGAGCCGCAGCCCGGCACCTTCGTCGAGACCGACGCGAACTCCAGCATGATCACCACCTGGACGTTGCGCGAGGCCGGCACCGGCACCCTCGTCCGCATCGAGACCAGCTGGGACGGCGCCGGCGGCATCGGCGGCTTCTTCGAGAAGACCTTCGCGCCCGGCGGGCTCAAGCGGATCTACGACGGCGTCCTGGTCAAGCTCGACAAGATCGCCTGACTCCTGTGGGTCTCCTCACAAACGGAATCATCGCCCCGGTTAGCTGGTTGTCGACCTTGGAAGCGCGGGCACCCCGCGCGATCATCTCACGAGACGTACTTGGAGTTCACCGGTGAACGCACCCGCACAGGCCACAGAGATCCACCTCGCCGCGCGCCCCCAGGGCACGCCGACGCCGGCTGACTTCTCCATTGTGGACATCGAAATCCCGAAGCCGGCCGACGGGCAGATCCTCGTCCGCAACCTGGTCCTCAGTGTCGACCCGTACATGCGGGGCCGGATGAGCGACGCGAAGTCCTACGCGGCGCCGTACGAGATCGGCCAGGTGATGACCGGCGGCGCGCTCGGCGAGGTCATCGAATCCACTGTGGACGCCTTCAAGCCCGGTGACACCGTGCTGCACCAGGCCGGCTGGCGGACCCACGCCGCCATCGACGCCAAGCACGCGGTCAAGGTCGACCCGGCCGCCGCGCCGCTGACGACGTACCTCGGTGTGCTCGGCATGACCGGGCTCACCGCGTATGCCGGCCTGTTCGAGACCGCCGAGTTCAAGGCGGGTGACACGGTGTTCGTCTCCGGCGCGGCCGGCGCCGTCGGCTCCATCGTCGGGCAGCTCGCGAAGCTCAAGGGCGCCAAGCGCGTCATCGGCAGCGCGGGTTCGGCGGAGAAGGTGCGCCACCTGATCGACGACCTCGGCTTCGACGCCGCCTTCAACTACAAGGACAGCCCGGTCGCCGAGCAGCTCCGCGAGGCCGCGCCCGAGGGCATCGACGTCTACTTCGACAACGTCGGCGGCGAGCACCTCGAAGCGGCCATCAGCTCGATGAACCTGCACGGCCACATGGCCATCTGCGGGATGATTTCGCAGTACAACGCCACCGAGCCGGCGTCGGCGCCGCGCAACCTGAGCCAGATCATCGCGAAGCGCTTCACCATGCGCGGCGTGCTGGTCGGCGACCACTTCGGCCTCCAGCCGAAGTTCGTCGCCGAGGTCGCCCCGCTGGTCGCCGGTGGTGAGCTGAAGTACGCCGAGACCGTCGTCGAGGGCATCCGCACCATGCCGCAGGCGTTCATCGACATGCTCGCCGGTGCCAATACCGGCAAAATGCTCATCCGCGTTGCCGGCTGACCCCGCTCAGTAATCTTTTCCGAGGCTGTTACGAGTACGTATCCTGTACTCGTAACAGCCTCGGGTGCGTTTAGTGGAAATAGATCACAGACGTGATTCCCGTGGGTTTCGGATACGACAGTGGGACGAACGTCACCGCTGCCGGTTACCTTGTTGCGCAGCAAATCCGCACGTGGTGGGATCTACACCACGATTATTGGGCTATTCGGCGTAGCGGAGTTGACTGCCTCCCTGCCGCTGCTTACCGTGCATCGCGGGCGAAGCCGACCACGTTGTTTGATCACGAACTCCAACCGCAGTGTGTTGATCCGGCTTGAGCAACCCGGGGTAATGAAATCCCGGCGGACCCCGATATGAAGACTGCCGGAAGGAAAACGGACTGCGGTGAAGCGGATCTCCCTGCGACGAAGCCGAGGCTCGTCAATCAGATCGCGAGTGCTCGCGATCGCCCTGATTCCGAGTATCACCCTGCTCGTGGCCGGGGTCGTGCTGGCGAGCTACCTGATCATCGGCGCGGTCGGGACGCGGTCCTTCGCCACCAAGATCCGGGACTCCGAGCAGCCGTCGATCCCGTTCTTCGTTGCCACACAGGAAGAACGCCGCGTGGCGTTGGGCGCCATCGCCGGCAACCAGACGGACCGTGCCGCGCTGGCGACGCAGCGCAGCCAGACCGACGCCGCCGCCGCGGCCGTGCTGGCCAACCTCCAGGGCTTCGTCGGCGACGTGCCGCCCAGCGTGCAGCAGAACATCGCCACCGAAGGCGCGTTGCTGGCCAAGCTGCCGCAGATGCGCCAGCAGGCCGACGCCGGCCAGCTCTCGCTCACCGCGGCGTACGACTATTACAACCAGATCATCGACCAGTTCGTACTGGGGCTGGCCGGTCTCGCCCAGGACGCGCCGGACGCGCAGAACGCCTACCTGCGCCTCATCGCCGTGCCGCTGTTCACCAGCGCCGACGAAATGGAGCGCAGCGACGCCCTGTCCGCTGCCGGAGTCGCGGCCGGCGGGCTCTCGGACGACGATTTCCGCACTTACACCGCGCAAGTCGGCGCATACCACGCCCAGCTGCTGTCCGCGGTCCCGAACATGATCCCCGAGGTCAAGGCCGGCTACGACCAGCTCGTGTCCGGCGACGCGTGGCACACCCTCACCACAGTCGAGAACTCGTTCCTCCGCAGCAGCCACCTCAGCCTCCAGGTGGCCGAGGCCGAATGGCACGGTGCGTCCCGCGACGTCGGAAACAGCCTGATGGGCCTGTTCGTCCAGCAGAGCCGCTTCGCCACGGGCTCGGCGATCGACCAGGCCGACCGCACGTTGGTGGGTTCGCTGATCGCCGCCGCGATCGCGCTGCTGCTCGCGATCGGTGTGTTCTTCGTCGCGCTGAGGCTGTCGAGCCGGCTCATCAGCAGGCTCACCAAGCTCCGCGCGGACACCCTCGACATCGCCGACGTCCGGATGCCCCAGCTCGTCATGCGCGTCCGGGCCGGTGAGGAAGTCGACCTCGACGCCGAGGTCGCGCTGCTCGACCACGGTGACGACGAGATCGGCCAGGTCGCCGAGGCGTTCAACAAGGCCCAGCAGACCGCGATCGCGGCGGCGCTGGACGAGGCGAAAATGCGGGAGGGCACCAAGGCCGTCTTCTTGAACATCGCGCACCGCAGCCAGGTCATCGTGCACCGCCAGCTCAAGGTGCTCGACCAGGCCGAGCGCAAGCAGGAGGACCCGGACCAGCTGGACACGCTGTTCCAGCTCGACCACCTCTCCACCCGCGCGCGGCGCAACGCGGAGAACCTGATCATCCTCGGTGGCGGTCAGCCGGGAAGGCAGTGGCGGAACCCGGTCGGGCTCGCCGAAGTCGTCCGCGGCGCGTCGGCCGAGACCGAGGACTTCGCCCGCGTGAAGATGTCCAAGCTGCCGTCGATCGCGGTCAACGGACTCGTCGTCGGCGACCTCGTGCACCTGCTCGCCGAGCTGATCGACAACGCGACGGCGTTCTCGCCGCCGACGTCGAAGGTGGAGATCCGCGGGAACGTGGTCGGCCGGGGCGTGGTGATCGAGGTCGAGGATCAGGGGCTCGGCATCGAGTCCGAGGCCGCTGACGAGTTCAACGAGCTGCTCCGGAACCCGCCTGACTTCGGCATCATGGCGCTGTCGACCGAGCCGCGCCTTGGCCTCTTCGTCGTCGCGCGGCTCGCTGCCCGGCACGGCATCGCGGTGACGCTGCGCGAATCGGCGTACGGCGGCACTCGGGCGATCGTGCTCGTGAAGTCGGAGTTACTCGGCTCGCTGCCGGAACCGGAAGAAGCTCCGCCGGTCGAGGACGCAGCTCCGGCCCGGCGTCCGCGGCATCGCACCGAGGTCCCGGTCGAACCGGCGGCCGCTCCCGCGCCCGCTCCGGTGGCCGTGGCCGACCTCCCGGTGCGGCCGCGCGTCGACATGTTCCGGCCGCAGCCGCCGGCCTGGCCCGCCCAGGAACCCCGGCCCGTTCCGCAGCAGAGCCGCCCGCCGCAGTCGCACGGACCGGAGGCGCCCGGCAGGCCCCCGCTCCCGCAACGTCGTCGGCAGCAGAACCTCGTTCCGCAGCTCATGACCGAACGAACCGAGCGGCCCGTCGAGCGTGAGTCGGCGGGCGCGGGAACACCGGAGCAGGCCAGGAGCCGGCTCTCGGCGTTCCAGCAGGGCACCCGGCGTGCCCGTGACCAGGAGCCGGACCTCACCCAAGTCACCACTAATGGAGAGCAGAACTGATGGTCAATCCGGGAGTCAGTGAGCTCGACTGGTTGCTCGACGACCTGGTCAAACGGGTCGCGGGCGCCGACAGAGCCGTGGTGCTTTCGGCCGACGGCCTGCTGATCGGCCGCTCCGGCAATCTGTCCGAAGAGGACGCTGAACATCTATCGGCGGTCGCTTCGGCGTTCCAGAGCCTCGCCAGGGGCACGGGACGGCATTTCGGCGGCGGCAACGTGCGGCAGACCATGGTCGAGATGGACCACGCGTTCCTCTTCGTCACCGCGGCCGGCCGCGGGGCGTGCCTGGCGCTGCTCGCCAGTGAGAACGCGGACATCGGCATGGTCGCCTATGAGATGAACCTGATGGTCAAGCGTGTCGGGGCGGTGCTCACGTCCGCTCCTCGGGTGCCCAGTGTGCTCGACTCCGGCTCGCCATGAGACCGCGCGGAGAAGAGTGGTTCGACGAGGCGGCCGGCCCTTTGGTCCGGCCGTACGCGGTGACGGGCGGGCGCACCCGCTCGGATACGCTCGGGCTCGACCTGATCACTCTCGTCGTCGCGCTGCGGCCGCCGTCGGCGGGCATGGACGCGGAGTACGCGCGGATTCTTCGCCTGTGCCAGCATCCGCAGTCGGTGGCGGAGGTGGCCGCGCGGATCGACCTGCCGCTGCCGGTGGTCAAGGTCATGCTCAGCGATCTCATCGAACAGAAACACGTCCTGTTCCGGACCGCCGCGCCGGTGACGGACGCCCCCAACAAGCACGTACTCCAGGCGGTTCTTGATGGCATTCGTAAGCTCTGAACCACGGCGATCGCTGACCGCGAGTGCGGTGAAGATCGTTATCGCCGGCGGGTTCGGGGTCGGCAAGACCACCATGGTCGGCTCGGTGAGCGAGATCGCGCCGTTGCGGACCGAGGAGCTGATCACCGAGGCGTCCGCGGGCGTCGACGATCTTTCCGGCGTCGAGAACAAGAAGACGACGACCGTCGCGCTCGACTTCGGCCGGATCACCATCAACCCCGAGCTGATCCTGTACCTGTTCGGTACGCCGGGGCAGGATCGGTTTTGGTTCCTGTGGGACGAACTCGCCGACGGCGCCCTGGGCGCAGTCGTCCTGGCCGACACTCGCCGGCTCGACAGCTGCTTTGCCGCGGTGGACTTCTTCGAGCGTCGCGGGCTTCCGTTCGTCGTCGGCGTCAACTGCTTCGACGGCGCGTACCGCTATGGCACCGAGGAGGTCCGTGGCGCTCTCGACCTTGGCCCCGACGTGCCGATGCTGCTGTGCGACGCGCGGGACAAGGAGTCGACGAAGCAGGTCCTCGTGCGGCTGCTCGAACACCTCATGGTGACGACGTAGGGCGTTACAAAGATGTGCCCTCTTCCGCGACGCGCTCAGAGCGTCGATGATGGTGTCCATGGGAGACAGCGCATACGGACCAGGTGACGGGCCACCGCCGAGGGTTCCGGACGAAGGAGAGCTTGCCCGGGTACTCGGCGAGTACAGCATGGGTGCCTTGGCGGCGGTCCGGAAGGACGGCCATCCGCATCTGTCCACAGTGGCCTATGCGTGGGACGCCGGGCAGCGGATCGCGCGGATCTCGACGACCGCGGACCGGGCGAAGGTCGGCATGCTGCGGCGAGATCCCCGGAGCGCGCTTTATGTGTCCACTCCGGACTTCATGCTGTTCGCCGTCGGCGAGGGAGACGTCGAGATCTCGCCGGTCAGCACGGTTCCCGGCGACGCGACGGGCCTCGAACTGCTTGCCATGACCCCCGGCTACGCCGACCCCGAAGACGAGGCGGCGTACCTCAAGCAGATGGTCGCCGACCGACGCCTGGTCCTCCGCCTCCACGTCACTCGCCTCTACGGCACCTCCCTGCGCTAGCTCGTTGCACACGCATGTAACCCGCGTGCGCAAGGACCGCAACTCGACGGCGAGTTGCGGTAGTCAGGGTCGGTAAGGATCGCAACTCGACGGCGAGTTGCGTGGTCAGCCGGTGAGGACGAGGTAGGGGCCGTGGCGGGAGACGGGGTGGAAACCCAGGTGCCCCAACAGGAGCAGGCCGCGGGAGTTGCCGCGGCGGACGGTCGCGCGGAAGCGGTCGCTGCCGGTCAGCTGCCGGGCGTGGGTCAGTACGGCCGTGCCGAACGCCTCGGTGTCGCCACGGGCACGCAGGTCCGGGCGCATCGCGACGCCGACGTCCGCGACTCCGGATTGCTCATCCAGGCCGGCCACGCGGGCTTCGTCGCCGACGCAGAAGTAGCCGATCAGCTCGCCGGAAACGCCGCTGAGCACGGCAAAATAGCCGCCATCCGCGTTGGCGGGCCCCGCTTCGGCGGCCGAATCGAAGATGTCCCACGGGCCTTCTCGACGCCAGAGCGCGATCAGTTCCGCGTCGGAAGTCTCAAGTGGACTGACGCGTAACGGCGTCAGCGAGTTCAGAACACGACCGTTTTGTTGCCGTGCACGAGAACTCTGCTTTCGAGATGCCAGCGCAGTCCGCGCGCGAGCGTCACCTTCTCCACGTCCCGGCCCTTGCGAACCATGTCGGCCACCGAATCGCCGTGGTTGACGCGCATGACGTCCTGCTCGACGATCGGCCCGGCGTCGAGGTCCGCGCTGACGTAGTGGCAGGTCGCGCCGACCAGCTTGACGCCGCGGGTATACGCCTGGTGGTACGGCTTCGCGCCGACGAACGACGGCAGGAAGCTGTGGTGGATGTTCAGCGCCCGCCCCTGCCACGCCTCGCACAGCTCCGCGGGTAGCACCTGCATGAACCGCGCGAGCACGATCGCGTGCGGGTCGTGTTTGTCGACCAGCTGACGCACCCGCGCGAACGCCGCCGCCTTGCCCTCTGGGTCGCCCGCCGGGAACGGGACGTGGAAGAACGGGATGCCGTGGCCCCTGGTCACCGGGCCGAGTGTGGCGTGGTTACCGATCACCGCGCACACCCTCGCGTCCAGCTCGCCGGCGGTGACGCGGCCGAGCAGGTCGTACAGGCAGTGCCCCTCCTTCGACACGAGCAGCACCACGCGCCGCTGCTCGCCGGTGTCGTCGACCTTCCAGCCCGACTCGGCGGACAGCGCCGTCGCGACCGTGCCGAACCGCGTGCGCAGCTCTTCGACGCCGAACGGGAGCGAGTCCGCGCGGACTACCTGCCTGGTGAAGAACCAGCCCGTGTCCGGGTCGGTGTGGTAGGACGCCTCGACGATCCAACCACCCGCGTCGGCGAGGAAACCGGCGATCCCGGCGACGATCCCCATGCGGTCCGGGCAGCCGAAGGTGATGATGTAGCGACGCTCATCAGTAGGCACGGAGTCATCTTTCCCCGTGTCCGTCCGCGCCCTGTCGGCGGCTCCGGCTCAGCCCGGCGGAAATCCTCTGGAGCCGCAGGCGCCTGCCGAACTCGATCGCCCCGACGAGCGCCAGCCCGAGGCCGAACGACAGCAAGAGGCCCTTCGCCGGTTCGTCGGCGAAGCCCGCTCCGCCTGCGAAGCCGATGAGCACGGCGTAGATCGCCCACAACGCCGCGCCGGCAGCGTCGAGCGGGATGAACCGGCGCAGCGGGTAGTGCAGGCTGCCGGTGGCGAGCCCGCTGGCGACGCGGCCGCCGGGCAGGTACCGGCCGGCCACGATCAGCAGCGTCGCGTGCTCGCCGACCTTCGTCCGTGCCCATTCGTAACGTCTGCGCCCGCTCGGCCCGCGCTGCAGCCGCGCGATGACGTGCGGACCCGCGCTCCGGCCGATCGCGTAGCCGAGGCAGTCGCCGGCGAACGCGCCCGCCGCGGCGAGGACCGCGAGCAGCACCAGCTTTGCCGGATCGGGGCCGAGGAGGACGGCGACGGTCAGCACGGTGGTTTCGCTCGGCATGAACGGCAGCAGGGCGTCCAGCCCGGACGTGGCGACGACGAGCACCCACAACCAGGGCGATCCCACCAGTCCCTTGAGTCCCTCGGTGACCTGTTCGACCAGTTCCACCCGCTTATCGTGGTCACCGCAGGTCGCTGTCGAGGACACGCTGGGTGACGCATCGGGGTTCGCCGGGTGAATTCACGGCGCCACGCTGCTCCAGGGCACCGTCAGCTCGCCGAGACGCCAGCGGTCGCGCCTGCCGAGCAGCGGCCAGCCGCGGTCGGCGAGCGAACGCACGGTTTCCACCCAACGCGCCTTCGCCCCGAAATTCCGCTGCGGCGCGGCGGCCGCCCAGCAGGAGTCGAGCGTCGCCATCAGCTCGTGGATCCGCTCACCCGGCACGTTGCGGTGGATCAGTGCCTTCGGCAGCCGTTCGGCCACAGTGGACGGTTGGTCGAGCGCGGAAACCTTGCAGGACAACGTGAGTGAGCGTGGGCCGTCGACGTCAACCACGAGCCACGTGCACAGTCTGCCGATCTCGTCGCAGGTCCCTTCGACGAGCAGGCCGCCGGGGGAGAGCCGGTCGGTCATGGTCTGCCAGGCGGCGGCGACGTCGGCTTCGTCGTACTGGCGCAGGACGTTGAAGGCGCGGATCAGTGCCGGCCGCGTTCCGGCGAGCTCGAACCCTCCGCGCTTGAAGTCCAGCCACGGCGGCTCGGCGGCGCTCTGGGCCACCGCGACGCGCTCGGGGTCCAGCTCCAGTCCGAGCACCCGGACACCCGGGTGCGCCACGCGCAGCCGTCGCGCCATCTCGACCGTCGTCACCGGCGACGCGCCGTACCCGAGGTCGACGACGAGGGGGTCCTCAGCGTGCCTGAGCAGCGCGGACACCCCGGGGTCGGTGGCGAGCCAGCGGTCGACCCTGCGCAGCCGGTTCGGGTTGGTGGTGCCGCGCGTCGGCGCGCCGACCGGCTTGCTCAGGCGTGCTCGGCCAGCCACTTCGCGGTGAATTCGGCTTCGCGCTGGAGCAGCTTGTTGAGTTGTTCGGCGATTCCGCTCTCGAGCTTCGCGCCGAACAGCGGGATCCGGATCCTGATCTCGCCGGTCGTGGCCAGGACGGTTTCCCCGCCGACGCTCTTCAGTTCGGTGCGGGCGGTGATCTCGCCCGGCACGCCGCTCACGCCCGCTTTCACAGTGCCCGTGTAGCCGTCGCCGGCCTTGGTGAAGGTCTGTTCGCGCTCGACGATGACGTCGCCCTTGTGCAGCGTGCGGACGGCCTGCGGCAGCAGCTCGGCGGCGATGCCGTGGCGGAGCTTGAAGCTGACGCCGTTGGTGGTCTCGGTGCGTTCGACCAGCACGGCACCCTTGCCGCCGAGCTCCTCGAGCCGGGCGTGCAACGCCTCTTCGCCGGCAGCCGCGGCCAGCACGGCCCGGACGTCCTGCGGATAGGTTGCGCGGTGCTCGATACGGGATCCCATGCCCCGGACAGTACCGTTTCGCGATGTGAGCACTGTCGAAACTCCAACTCAGGCGACCCTGGCGAGCCACACCACCCTGCGGCTCGGTGGTCCGGCGGAGGCGTACGCCGAGGCCCTCACGTCAGAGCGGCTCGTCGAACTGGTCCGGGCGGCCGACGACGCCGGGGTGAACGTCCTCCTGCTGGGCGGCGGGTCCAACCTCGTGGTCGCCGACGCCGGTTTCGCCGGGACTGTCGTGCGCGTGGCCAACCAGGGCTGGGGCTTCTCGGCCGAGGGGCCTGACTTCACCAGCGGTGTCGTCGACGTCCAGGCCGGGCAGAACTGGGACGAGTTCGTCGCGGCGATGGTCGGCGAAGGTGTCGGCGGGCTCGAGTGCCTGTCAGGGATCCCCGGTTCGGCCGGTGCGACACCGATCCAGAACGTCGGCGCGTACGGGTCCGAGATCAGCGACACGCTGGTCTCGATCGAGTTCTACGACCGCGCCGCCCGCGAAGTCCGCACGATGACCGCGGCCGACCTGAAGTTCGCGTACCGCTCAAGTGTGCTGAAGGGCACGGACACCGGTGTCGTGCTGAGCGTCCGGTTCCGGCTCAGCTCGGACGGCCTGTCAGCGCCCATCCGGTACGCCGAACTCGCCCGCACACTGGGTGTCGAGCCGGGCGAGCGCGTCCCGGTGGCGCAGGCGCGTGAGGCCGTGCTGGCGCTGCGGCGAAGCAAGGGCATGGTGCTCGACACGGCCGACCACGACACGTGGAGTGCCGGGTCCTTCTTCACCAACCCGATCGTGCCTACTGCCGACGTCGACGAGGTCCTCGCCGGGATCACCGCCTCCGTCGGCCCGGACGTGAAGGTGCCCAGCTACCCCGCTGAAGGCGGCGTGAAGCTCTCCGCAGCCTGGCTCATCGAGCGCGCGGGCTTCGCGAAGGGCCATGAGGGCCCGGGCGGCCGCGTTTCGCTGTCGACGAAGCACACCCTCGCGCTCACCAACCGCGGCACAGGCTCGACGGACGACCTCCTGGCGTTGGCGCGCGAAGTCCGCGACGGGGTCCTCGCCCGCTTCGCCGTCGAACTCCGCCCCGAACCCCTCCTGATCGGCTGCGCGCTTTAGACCCGCACCCGCCGCTTCACACGGATCCCATCGGACAAACCCGGCAACCCGGGCCGGTCGTGGTACGTCTTTAAGGACGTAAGCGGCTTACGGGAGGTAGACGGGTGATCGAACGGCGCATGGTGTTCAAGGCCGCGCTCGCCGCGGGGGCTGCTGTCTTCGTCGCGGCCTGCAGCAGCGAAAACGGCGGCAACGCCACGGTTCCGGGTGGCGGTCGGAACCCGGTCCCTGAGCAGCCGCAGGCGAAGATCACCGCTCAGCCCGCGGTCGACGCCAAGGACGTCGCAGTTCGGACGCCGGTCGTGGTCAAGGTCACCGAAGGCAAGCTGACCGATGTCAAGGTGACCGCCGACGGCAAGGCCGTCGGCGGCGCAACGAGCGCCGACGGCCTCACCTGGACCAGCTCGGAGACCCTCGTGTACAGCAAGACTTACACGTACGCGGCGAAGGCCGTCGGCGCAGACAACAAGCCGGTCGAGCTCAACGGCACCTTCACCACGTTCAAGCCCGCCAAGCAGATCCGCGCCACGCTGAACCCGGCGGACCGCGCGGAGGTCGGCGTCGCGATGCCGATCAGTGTGAAGTTCGCCTCGGCTGTCCAGGACCGCGCGGCCGCCGAGAAGGCGCTCACCGTCAAGACCTCGAAGAACGTCGAGGGCGCGTGGGCCTGGCTGTCGGACACGCAGGTCGACTGGCGCCCCAAGGACTACTGGCCGTCGAACATCGAGGTCAACGTCGGCGCGAAGCTCTACGGCGTGGACCTAGGCGGCGGCAGCTTCGGGAAAGCCGACGTCACCAGCAAGTTCACCATCGGGCGCAACCAGGTCGTCAAGATCAACACCCCCGAGCACCGGATGAACGTCTACCGCGGCGGCTCGGTCCACAAGACGTACCCGTGCAGCAACGGCCTCGACTCGGTCACCGATCGCAACACCCCCAACGGCACCTACATCGTGATGACTCGCGAGGCCACCGCGCGGTTCGACAACGCGCGCTACGGGTACACCAACGTCAACAAGAAGTGGGCCTGCCGGATCTCCAACCACGGTGAGTACATCCACGAGAACCAGGACAACGCCGGCGCGATCGGCCGGACGAACAACTCGCACGGCTGCGTCAACCTGCTGGAATCCGACGCGAAGGACTACTACGACTCGGCCCTCATCGGCGACCCGGTGGAGATCACCGGCTCGAACCTGGCGGGCCCGATCAACTCGGACGTCCGGGACTGGCTGTTCGACTGGAAGAGCTGGCAGTCGAAGTCGGCGCTGTAGTCCTTCCGACCTGCAGCCCTCTAACCTGGAGCGTCGGGTAGGCGTCAGGCGAGGAGCAGCGAGTGAATACCGAAGTCGTCGGCTCGGGCGGGGTACGGCTCGGTCTGCGGGTCGAGGGACTGGCCAACACGCGATCGCTGGTGTTCGTGCACGGCTGGGCGCAGTCGTCGCAGGCGTGGGCTCCGCAGTTCGCCGATGCGGCGCTGGTCGACGAGTTCCGCCTGGTCGCGATGGACCTGCGTGGCCACGGCAAGTCCGACGTGCCGGTGCACGGCTACGACGATTCGCGGAACTGGGCGGACGACCTCGCCACGGTCCTGGAGTTCGCCGGTCCGGGCGCGATCGTCGTCGGCTGGTCCTACGGCGGCCTCGTTCTCGCCGACTACCTGCGCGTGCACGGAACCGCACAGCTGGCCGGCATCGTGCTCGTCGGCGCGATCACCGAGATCGGCCGAGGCCGCGCCGGCGGGCGGGTCGGTCCGGCGATGCGGGCCGCGATGCCGGCGGCGCTGTCCGACGAACCGCAGGTGGCCGTGCCCGCACTGGTCACCTTCGGTGAGGCGATGACGTCGCGGCCGTTGCCCGGCGCGTACGCTCAAGCGCTGCTCGGCTCGAGCCTGTCCGTGCCGCCGTCCGTCCGGGGCGCCTTGTTCCGGCGTGACGTCGGCAGCGAAGACGTCTTGGCTGCCATCGACGTTCCCGCGCTGGTCATCCACGGTAGGAATGACAAGATCGTCGACCCGAGTGCGGGAGAATACGCGGCCGGGAAGATTCCGGGGGTCCGCGCGCGTTGGCTCGAAGGTGTGGGCCATCTGCCGTTTGCCGAGGCCCCCGCGGAATTCAACGCGGAGCTGCGGTCGTTCGCCGAAAGCAGCTTCGCGTAGGCGACCGAGCGAGTTATCAGGAGTGAACAGGTGACCTTCTCCCTGCACGGGATTCGTCATGCCCCCCGCCGGGTGGCCGTGATGTCGGTGCACACGTCCCCGCTGGAGCAGCCGGGTACCGGCGACGCCGGCGGGATGAACGTATACATCAGCCAGACCGCCAGGGAGATGGCTCGCAGAGGCATCGAGGTCGAGGTTTTCACCCGGGCGACGTCGTCCGACCAGCCGCCGGTGGCCGAGCTGGCGCCGGGCGTCATCGTCCGGCACATTCCGGCGGGCCCGTTCGAGCCGCTCGGCCGCGACGAGCTGCCCGCGCAGCTGTGCGCGTTCACCTCGGGCGTCCTGCGGGCCGAGGCCTTCCACGAGCCGGGCTACTACGACGTCATCCACTCGCACTACTGGCTGTCCGGCCAGGTCGGCTGGCTCGCCAGGGACCGCTGGGGCGTGCCGCTCGTGCACACCGCGCACACGCTGGCGAAGGTCAAGAACGCCGCGCTCGCCGATGGCGACACCCCCGAGCCGCGGACCAGGGTCATCGGCGAGGAGCAGGTCGTGGCGGAGGCGGACAGCCTCATCGCGAACACCGCCGTCGAGGCACGTCAGCTGATCGACCTCTATGACGCCGACCCGCACGCCGTGCACGCCGTTTATCCCGGCGTCGACCTCGAGCGCTTCACCCCGGGTTCGAAGTCCGCCGCCCGCGACGCGCTTGGCCTGCCCCGTGACGCGATCGTCCTGGCCTTCGCCGGCCGCATCCAGCCGCTCAAGGCGCCGGACGTGCTCCTGCGTGCGGGCGCGGAGCTGCTGCACCAGCGTCCCGAACTGGCGGACAGGCTGGTCCTGATGATCGTCGGCGGCCCGTCCGGAACGGGGTTGGAGCAGCCGCAGGCCCTGCGCGAGCTGGCGGTTTCGCTCGGCATCGAGAAGCACACGCGGTTCCTGCCGCCGCAGCCCGGCCAGGCGCTCGTCGACGTCTACCGCGCGGCCGACGTCGTCGCGGTCCCGAGCTACAACGAGTCCTTCGGGCTCGTCGCGTTGGAGGCGCAGGCCTGCGGAACGCCAGTGGTGGCGGCCGAGGTCGGCGGGCTGCCGGTGGCCGTGGTGCACGGGGTGTCCGGGCTTCTCGTGCCGTCGCACGCGGCGGGGGAGTGGGCGGGCGCGCTGGCCAGCGTCGCGCTGCGGCCCGGACGGCACGCGGAGCTGTCGGCCAACGCCGTCGCGCACGCGCGCCGCTTCTCGTGGGGCAGGACGACGGAAGCCCTGCTAGACACGTACTCGCAGGCGGCGAACTCGTTCCGCAGGTCGCTCGAACTCCTGCCGGAGGTCGCCGTATGACGTTGGATTCGCTCGTCCGCTCCGCCCTGGACAAGGCGGAGATCAAGTACGAAACCCGAGGTGACGGCAAGTTCTTCGTCACGTTGCCCGGCACCAAGAAGCTGCAGACGAACGCGTGGCTCATCGCCGGGGATCACGCTTTCGCGGTCGAGGCGTTCGTTTGCCGCCACCCGGACGAAGCCCACGAAGCGGTCTACCGGTTCCTCCTGCGCCGCAACGCGCGGCTCTACGGCGTGCACTACACGATCGACGGCAGCGGCGACATCTACCTGGTCGGCCGGTTCGGCCTGGACACCATCTCCGAGGACGAGTTGGACAAGATCCTCGGGCAGGTGCTCGAAGCGGCCGACGGCGACTTCAACACGCTGCTGGAGATCGGCTTTTCGACGTCGATCAAGCGCGAATGGGACTGGCGGGTGTCACGCGGTGAGTCGCTGGCGAACCTGGAGGCGTTCAAGCACCTCGTCGAGCCCGCTCACGGTCATGAACCAGGAGCCTTGACCGAGTCGTGACAGGGGCCGTGCAACGGGCTTAGGCGCCCGCTCGTCTCTCCGGTATCACTCTGGAGGGAAGAGGAACGGATGAGACTCGGATCAAGACGTGTGGCCGGCCTCGTGCTTGCGACAGGGGTCCTCGCGTCGCTCGCCGGCTGTACGGGGCAGGGGACCAGCAGCTCGAGCATGGTCGCGCCGGCTCCCAACGCCGCGTCGGCCAATGCGCCCGACGCGGCCAACGGCAAGTCCGCCGCCGCGGCGGTGCCGGACGGCCAGGTGGCCGCGGCCGAACGCAAGCTCGTGCGGACAGCCACCCTCTCGCTGACGGCCCCCGACGTCGCCGCCGCGGTCGGGAAGGCGCGGCAGGTCGTCACCGGGCTCGGCGGCTACACCGGCGCGGAGAACAGCAGCCCCGGCTCGGCGACGCTGACGCTCGCGGTGCCGGCCGGGAAGCTCGACACCGCGTTGACGCAGCTCTCGGCTGTCGGCACGGTCACCAGCCGGCTGGAGAACACCCAGGACGTCACCGAGCAGTCCGTCGATGTCGCTTCGCGGCTGGCGACCCAGCGGGCGAGCGTCGCGCGTATGCGTGACCTGCTCGCGAAGGCGACTTCGGTGGGCGACATCGCGTCGATCGAGGGCGAGCTGACGTCCCGCGAAGCCGACCTGGAATCGCTGCAGAACCGGAGTGACGCGCTCGCGGGCAGCGTCGCGATGTCCACGGTGACCTTGAGTTTCTCCGCGGTTGTCCCGCCGCCTCCGCCGGTTCCGCAGAACGCCGGCGGGTTCGCTGGCGGGCTGTCCGACGGCTGGCACGCGTTCGGGGTTTTCGCGAGCGGCGCGTTCAAGGTGCTCGGCGCGCTGGCGCCGTTCCTCGTGCTGCTCGGCGGTCCGCTGGGGGTCGGGTACTGGTGGCTCCGGCGCCGACGTCGGGCGGCTGAGCTCTCCTGACCCCGTGGGGCGGGAGGCGGGACGGCTCGAGGGAGGGGGGAGTCGCGATCTCGAGCCGTCCCGCTGACGTTCCCGCCTTCTGGACCCGGTGGCGAGGGGGGTGCCAACGGGGCCGGCGGGCCACGGCTCGGCAGGGGGAGACGAGCCGTGGGCATCACCCGCGCGGTCGGGGAGTGCGTGGATCCGACCGAGCGGGACGGGGTTCAACCTGTCAGATATCGACCTGTAATCACAAGACTACTCGTTAGTCCGTTCGAGTGAATTCTTCCGTAGGGGTTAACGGAGCGGAGTCCTGATGAGCGGGATCATGTCTTGTTGTCACACAGGATTCTGTTCGGGTGAAGGTGTTACCAGCGGGTAACACACTCTGGGTAGAAGGTTGTCCGGAATGTCTGGTGAGAACCCGGACCGATCTGTGCCGTGCCGGTCCAGCCGCACCCCGCCGCCGGGTCTCTGGCAGGCTTGGCGCCATGGGCGAACTTGGGACGTTGGTGCTGCTCCGCCACGGGGAGAGCACGTGGAACGCGGAAAACCTGTTCACCGGCTGGGTGGACGTGCCGCTCTCCGAGAAGGGCCAGGGCGAAGCGCGACACGGCGGGGAACTGCTCGCCGACGCCGGCTTGCTGCCGGACGTCGTGCACACGTCGCTGCTGCGGCGGGCGATCTCTACGGCCAACCTCGCGCTGGACGTGGCAGACCGGCACTGGATCGAGGTCAAGCGCGACTGGCGGCTCAACGAGCGGCACTACGGCGCGCTGCAGGGCAAGAACAAGAAGCAGACTCTCGAGGAGTTCGGCCAGGAGCAGTTCATGCTCTGGCGCCGCTCCTACGACACCCCGCCGCCCGCCATCGAGCGCGGTGACGAGTTCAGCCAGGACGCCGACCCGCGCTACGCCCCGCTGGGCGAGGACGCACCGCTGACCGAATGCCTCAAGGACGTCGTCACGCGGCTGCTGCCGTACTGGGAGTCCGCGATCGTGCCGGACCTCCGGGCGGGCAAGACCGTGCTGGTCGCGGCACACGGCAACTCCCTGCGCGCGCTGGTCAAGCACCTCGACGGGATCTCCGATGACGACATCGCCGGCCTGAACATCCCGACTGGCATCCCGCTGCGCTATGACCTGACGGCCAACCTCAAGCCCGTCACCACCGGTGGCCTCTACCTCGACCCCGTCGCCGCGAAAGAAGCGGCCGCCGCCGTCGCCAACCAGGGCCGCTAACTCGTGAGTGTTTAGGCCGGTTAGAACCTGGTTAGAACCGGCCTAAACACTCACGAGCTTTTGGCCACCCGCTCAGATGACGCCTAGTTCGCGGGCCCGGGCACCGGCTTGGAAGCGGGACGTCGCGCCGAGGGCGGTCATCAGTTCGGCCACGCGGCGGCGGTAGGTGCGCAGGCCCAGTCCGAGCGTCCTGGCCGCCGTCTCGTCCTTGCAGCCCGTCGCGAGCAGGTCGAGGATCTGTGGCGCGAGCTGGCGGATCTCGGCGAACCGGGCGTCGTGGGTGGCGAGGTCGGTTGCCGACCGCCAGGCCGCTTCGAACAGAGACGTCACGCCGTGGACGACCTCCGGTCGGCTGATCACGCTGTACGCCCGCGCGCCGTGTACGTACTCCCCGGCGAGGATCGCGATGCGGCGGTCGAGGATGACCGTCTCGCTGATCTCGTCGGTGCTGATCCGGATTTCCGCGCCCCGCAGGTCGAGCTCGCGCACGTGCTCGGCACCGCTCGGGTCGAGCAGCACCGCCGGCCGGAAGATCTTGCGGATGCGTTTGCCGTCCAGTCGCGGCGGCGGTCCGTCCGGCCGAGGTCGCGTGGCGGCCCAGGTGAACAGATCGTTCGCCGCGCAGGCCATGTCGGTCGCCGCGGCGAACAGGTGCGCCGTGCGCGCGTGCACCTCTTCTTCGCCGTACACGACGGCCATCGAGGCAGTACCGGATACCAGTTCCACATCGACAAGTGTCCGCGCTCGAGGCCGTCGGCAGCAACCTGCCAAAAGATGACCCGCCGGGCGTCGTCGGCGAAGCTGGAACCATGACCAACTACGACGTGCTCTTCTCATCGGAGGAGAAATGACTACTGCCAGCACCCCCGCGGCAGCCGCGGGCACCTGGAAGCTCGGCCGTTACGAAGTCAACCGGATGGGCTTCGGCGCCATGCGGGTCGGCACCGACGTCGACCGTGCGGTCGCCGTGCTCCGCAAGGCCGTCGAGCTCGGCGTCAACCACATCGACACCGCCGCGTTCTACGGCACGTCACCGCTGTCCTCCAACGACCTGATCAACCGCGCTCTGCGGCCGTACCCGCGGGACCTGGTCATCACCACGAAGGTCGGGCCGTCCCGCGACGCCAACGGCCAGTTCCGGCCCATCGGCAGTCCTGACCAGCTGCGCGGGCAGGTCGAGGAGAACCTGCGTCAGCTCGGCCGCGACCACATCGAAGTCGTCAACCTGCGGATCGGCCAGGGCTTGGAGCGCGGCACCGGCTCGATCGCGGACCAGTTCGGTGCGCTCGCCGAGCTGCGTGAGGAGGGGCTGATCGGCGAGCTGGGCATCTCGAACGTCGGGCTTGAGCACCTCGTCGAGGCACAGGCCATCGCCCCAGTCGTCTGCGTGCAGAACCAGTACGGCCTCACCGCGCGCCGCGAGGACGACGAGCTCGTCCGGGCCTGCGCGGAGCAAGGGGTGGCCTTCGTACCGTTCTTCGCTGTCGCGTCGGCGGCTTCTGAGCAGTCGGCGGCCGTCGAAGAGGCTGTCCAGCGCGTCGCGAAGGCTCACGACGCCTCTTCGGCTCAGATCCGGCTGGCCTGGACGTTGCACCAAGGGCAACATCTGCTCGCCATCCCCGGAACGGGTGACCTCGGTCATCTCGCCCAGAACGTGGCCGCCGCCGCGCTGCGACTCACCGAAGCGGAGGTCACCCGACTGGATACCGCCGGAACAGCGGCAATCCGGAATTGACGACATTAACTGTCGAGGACATGAACAGCCGCTGAAGCAGCGGCGAACATGTCCCCCTCAGGTGTCGCGGCCGTCACGAGAACGCATCCAGTACTAGGCCAATAGGCCACCCCCGCGCTTACGATCCCCTCGTGACCGCGCCCGTTGCCTCAGTACTGGCCATCGTCGCATTGATGGTCGGGGTGGCCGTCGGATTGCTGATCGCCCGAACCCGGCGCAAGCGGGTCGAGCGCCAGCCGACCGGCCCCACCGTCGCCGAACTGCTGCAACGCCTCGTGCGTTCGTCCAACAGCGGCGTCGTCGTGCTCAACCGCTTCGGCGACATGGTCCTGCACAACCCGAGGGCCTACGAGCTCGGGTTGGTGCGGGTGGCCCAGGCAGACTCCCGCGCCCGCCAGGCCGCCGAGCAGGTGGTCGAGACCGACGAACCGATGGAAATCGACCTCTCGCCGACCGAGGCCAGGGGGCGGCAACCGGAGGCGGTGCTCGCCGAGGTCCGCCCGCTCGGGGACGGGTTCACCGTCGTCGAAGCGGTCGACCACTCCGACGCCGTCCGGCTCGAAGCCACGCGGCGCGACTTCGTCGCCAACGTGTCCCACGAGCTGAAGACGCCCGTCGGCGCGATCGCCCTGCTCACCGAGGCCGTGCTCGACGCGGTCGACGACCCCGTCGAGGTCCACCGGTTCGGCACCAAGATCCTCCGCGAGTCGACCCGGCTCGGCCAGCTCGTCACCGAGCTGATCGCGCTGTCCCGGCTGCAGGGCGCCGAGCGGCTCCCGGACCTCAACGTCGTCGAGGTCGACGCCGTCGTGCGCGAGGCACTCGGGCGCGCTTCCCTGTCCGCCGAGTCCGCGGAGATCGCCGTGACCACCGACGCGGCTAGCGGCCTGCTCGTCGAGGGCGACCGCACACTGCTGGTCACCGCGCTGTCGAACCTGCTCGAGAACGCCGTCGCGTACTCGCAGCCGGGCAGCCCGGTGTCGATCAGCCGCCGGCTGTCCGAAGGCTCGGTGGAGATCGCCGTGACCGACCGGGGCATCGGCATCGCCGAAGAGGACCAGCAGCGGGTGTTCGAGCGGTTCTACCGCGCGGACAAGGCCCGCTCGCGGGCCACTGGCGGCACCGGGCTGGGCCTGGCGATCGTCAAGCACGTCGCGGCCAACCACGGCGGTTCGGTCTCCCTGTGGAGCAGGCAGGGGACCGGCTCCACCTTCACCCTGCGCATTCCCGCGCACGTCGGCCCGGCGGAGCGTGCTGCCGCCGAGACCGCCGCCGAACAGCTTCCGCCGCCACCGCGGCAGGAGAAGAACCCCGAGCGGACAACCCGTCTCGTGGCCACTGGGCAGGACAGCCCCGATCATGGAGGTCAATTGTGACCAGGGTTCTGATCGTGGAGGACGAAGAGTCCTTCGCCGATCCCCTCGCGTTCCTGCTGCGCAAGGAGGGCTTCACCGCCGCCGTCGCGGTGACCGGGCAGCAGGCGCTCGAGGAGTTCGACCGCAACGGCGCCGACATCGTGCTGCTCGACCTGATGCTGCCCGGGATGAGCGGCACCGACGTGTGCAAGCAGTTGCGTCAGCGCTCGGCCGTGCCGGTCATCATGGTCACCGCCCGCGACAGCGAGATCGACAAGGTCGTCGGGCTGGAGCTCGGCGCCGACGACTACGTCACCAAGCCGTACTCGGCCCGCGAGCTCATCGCGCGGGTCCGTGCCGTCCTGCGCCGCGGCGGTGAGGCGGGCGCCGAAGGCGACCTGGCGCCCCTCGTGCTGTCCGCCGGGCCGGTCCGGATGGACGTCGAGCGGCACGTGGTGACCGTCGACGGCGAGGAGGTGTCGCTGCCGCTCAAGGAGTTCGACCTGCTCGAGTACCTGCTGCGCAACGTCGGCCGCGTGCTCACGCGCGGCCAGCTCATCGACCGGGTGTGGGGCGCGGACTACGTCGGCGACACCAAGACCCTCGACGTGCACGTCAAGCGGCTCCGCTCGAAGATCGAACCCGACCCGGGCTCACCGCGTCACCTCGTCACGGTCCGCGGCCTCGGCTACAAGTTCGAGACGTGACAGGAAGGAACCGTTCCGGGCGAAAACCGCCAGTAACGGTCCGTTCTTGTCGTGCCCGCGTGAAGTCCGGGTACCGTAGACCCCCGTGCGCCTAGGGGTTCTCGACGTCGGTTCCAACACGGTCCATCTCCTGGTCGTGGAGGCGCATCGTGGCGCGCACCCGACCCCGATGCATTCCGAGAAGGCGGTCCTGCGCCTCGCCGAGCAGATCACCAAGAGCGGCGAGCTGAGCCGCAACGGGGCGGAAGACCTGGTCAAGGCGGTGGACTCGGCGAAGGCCGCGGCCACCAGGCTCGGCTGCGGCGATGTCATGGCGTTCGCCACCTCGGCCGTCCGGGAGGCCGAAAACTCGGCCAAGGTCCTGCGCAAGGTCGCCGACGAGACCGGGGTCGAGCTCAAGGTCCTCTCCGGCGTCGACGAGGCCCGCCTGACCTTCCTGGCTGTCCGCCGCTGGTACGGCTGGTCGGCGGGCAAGGTGCTGGTGCTCGACATCGGCGGCGGGTCGCTGGAGGTCGCGATGGGCATGGACGAGGAGCCCGAGCTCGCCGAATCGCTCCCGCTCGGCGCCGGCCGCACCACGCGGACCCGGTTTTCGCACGACCCGCCGACCAGGTCCGAGCTGGTCGCGACGTCGGCATGGCTGGAAGACCAGCTCGCGAGCCTGGCTCGGAAGGTCGGGAAGCTCGGCAAGCCGGACAGGGTCGTGGCGACGTCGAAAACCTTCCGTTCGCTGGCCAGGCTGACCGGCGCGGCGCCGTCCGCGGCCGGACCGCGGGTGCGCCGGACGCTGACCGACACGGCGTTGAGCCAGCTCATCGCGTTCATTTCACGCATGTCGTCGTCCGATCTGGCGCAGCTCGAAGGCGTCAGCTCGAGCCGCTCGCACCAACTCGTCGCGGGGGCGCTCGTGGCGCAGGCCGCAATGCGAGCGTTATCACTCCCGGAACTCGAGATTTGCCCTTGGGCGCTGCGAGAGGGTGTGATTCTTCGGCGACTGGACCGTTCGAACGGCGCGGATGACACTGGTGCGATCACTCGAAGCGGTTCGTCGAGCAAACGGACCGGTGGCAGCAGCGGACTGGACGCGGGCACCGGACAACAGGCACGGTGAAGGTGATGACGGAAGACAGCGGAGGCGATCAGCCACAGAAGACCGTGGCCGAACTACTCGCCCAACACGGAGCACAGGTCGACGGCGGACGCCGTCGGCATCGTCGTGCTGCCGATGAAGAAGAGGACAGCGCCCCCAAGACCGGCGGTTCCCGGCGCAAACCCGATTTCGGTGACACCGCCCCCCAGGCGATCATCGACCGGATTGCGGCGGACGGTGGCACGCCGCTACCGCTGAACCGCCGCAACGGCGGAAGCCGGCGCGCGCGGGACCCACAGGACTCCCCGCCGCCGCCCCAGCCGCCTCAGCAGCGCCCGCAGCCGCAGGACTCCGGCCAGCTCCAGCGGCCGCCGATACCGCCGCTGCCGCCTCGCGAGCAGCAGCCACCCCCGCCCAAGCCGCCGCAGGACCGCCCTCAGGATTCGGCTCAGCTCAGGGTCCCGCGCCCGCAGGAGTCCGCTCAGCTGCCCCGGCCGCTGCCGCAGAACTCGGCCCCGCTGCCGCTGCCCCCGGCACGTCCGGCGCAGCAGCCACCACAGCAGCCCCCGCCGCAGCCGCAGGAGTCGGGCCAGCTGCCGCTGCCGCCGCGCGGCCGTCCGCAGCGTCGCCCGCCGCAGCCGCCGCCCGGCCAGCCAGATCCCGGCGTCAACGCCCGGACCAGGTCTTCCATGCCGCCGGCCCCACCGCAGGCGCCGAAGCCCGGCCCGCTCGCGGCCAGGCTGGACGGCCTCGACGGCACCCCGGACACCGATCCTGTACCCGCCGAGCAGCCGCCCGGTCAGATGGCCAGCGGGGCGTTCCAGACGCCCCAGGCCCCGCCGCGACGGCCGCTCCGCCCACCGGCCAGACGTCCCGCGCCGCCGGAACCCCACACCGAGCAGTTCGCGGCCGTGGTCGACGAGCCGATGGTCGAGCCGGAGCCGGTCGACGAGCCGCCCGCACTGGACGGCCCGCCCGCCGGGCTGGCCAACTGGCGCAAGCGACGGCGCACGGAACAGGTCGAGGAGCAGCTCGACGACACGCAGATCGGTTCGATGCCGGCCCTCGACGAGGACGACGACGAGTTCGACGAGCACCCGTCGATGCCGCCTGCCGGGTTCGTCGACCCGGGGCCGCCCACCCGCGGCTGGTCCCCGCCGCCGCCGTTCGCGCCCGGCCGCGGCACGCCGCCCGATCCCCGCGGCGCCCGCGGCGAGCTGCGCGACGGCCTCGACACCCACGGTGGCCATCTCGGCGTCCCCGGTGCCCCCAACGGGCACGGCGGGCACACCGTTGACGACGGATACGCCTACGACGACGAGTACGCCGACGATCTCGACGGTGACCTGGATCACGATCCCGAGGGTGATCTCGATCACGACCTCGCGCACGAGCTCGACGACGAATACGGCGATGAGTACGCGGACGAGTACGCCGAGGAACCGCTCGAAGCGGCGTCGCCAGGCAAGCAGTGGCTCGCACTGGCCGGGCAGCTTGCCGGCGGGGTCGTCGGCGGGGCCGCCGTCTGGCTCGGCTTCAACTGGCTGTGGGTGAACCTGCCCGCCGCCGCGCTGGTCGCCGCGCTCGTCGTGGTCGTCGGCCTGGTCTGGATCGTCCGTAAGATCCGCCGCGCCGAGGACCTGCAGACCACCGTGCTCGCGGTGCTCGTCGGACTGGTCGTCACCGTCTCCCCGGCGGCCTTGCTCCTGTTGTCCCGTTGACCGAGCCCACGCGTGTGCCCTCCACGCACAAGGTGGGCTTGTCGACGGCTTCGGTCTGGCCGCTGAAAGCCGGCGCGGCCTTTGAGCTCGCCGCCGAGCTCGGGTACGACGGCGTCGAGGTGATGGTCTGGGCCGATCCGATCAGCCAGGACGTCTCCGCGCTGCGCCGCTGGTCCCGTGACACCGGGATGCCGGTCCTGTCGGTGCATTCGCCGTCGCTGCTGATCACCCAGCGGGTCTGGTCCCCGGACCCGGTCGTGCGGCTGCGGCGGACCATCGACGCCGCGGTCGACCTCGGCGCGCCGACCGTGGTGGTGCACCCGCCGTTCCGCTGGCAGCGGCGCTACGGCGACGCCTTCGCGGACCTGGTCAACGAGCTCGAGGACGCCAGCGGGATCGCGATCGCCGTCGAGAACATGTTCAAGGTCCGCCCGCCCGGCGGTTCCCGTGACTCCCGGGTATCGGCGTTCCGGCCGTCGATCGACCCGACCGACGTCGGCTACCGGCACTACACGCTCGACCTGTCCCACACCGCGGCGGCCAGGATGGACGCCGTCGCGCTGGCGGGGCGGATGGGTGCCGGGCTCAGCCACGTCCACCTCGCCGACGGCACCGGCATTCCCAAGGACGAGCACATGGTCCCGGGCCGCGGTGGTCAGCCGTGTGCGGAGCTGCTGGAACTGCTTGTCGCCCAGGGTTACGACGGGCAGATCGTGCTCGAGATCAACACGCGTCACGCGTCCTCTTCGGCGGGCCGGGCGAAGGACCTCGCCGAGTCGCTGCTGTTCGCGCGTTTCCATTTGGGCCAATAGGGTTCAAGATCACTGTTCAAGATCGAGATTGTCGCTCGAACAGTCCAATCGGCTCTGCATTTCCGGCACGTGAACACGTAGAGTTCCGCCCGTGAACCCGCCGCGATCGTTGATCTTCGCCTTCGCCGGAAGTGACATCGTCCGCCGGTTCGTGACCGCCGGTCCCGGCTGCCGTGGCCGGGCCGACAGCCTGGTGGCCGGTGCTTCCGCCGCTTCCGCCGTCGACGCGGCCGAGCGGCTCGCCGGAGAGGGCCTGCGCAGCACGTTGGCCCACCTGGGCGAGCGGACCCCGGACCGGGCGGTGGCCGAACAGACCGTGCGCGAGTACCTCGGACTGCTCGATCTCGTGTATGCCCGCGGCCTGTCGGCGCACGCCGAAGTCAGTCTGACGTGGTCCGCGGTCGGCGGGTTGATCGACGACAAGCTCGCGCTGGACAACATCTGGCGCCTCGCCGCGGCCGCCGAGCAGTGCGACACCACCGTGACGTTCGACGTTCACGGCCCGATGACGGACGCCGGTCTGCGCTCCTTCGAAGAGCTGCGGCACACCTGGCCGCGCGTCGGCATCGTGCTGCGTGCGTCCTCACCGCGTGCCGAAGCGGATACGGCGTCGCTGACGGCTGAGGGCACACGCGTGCGTCTTCGTGCGGGCGCGGTGGAGACCGGAAATCAGCACGAAATCGACCTCTCGTACGTCAGGTGTGCGAATGTGCTGCTGGCGGGTGACGGCCACCCGATGTTCGCCACCCATGATCGACGGCTCATCGACGTGCTCACCGAACGTGCGCGCTGGTACGGCCGCAAGCAGGGCGAGTACGAATTCCAACAGTGGTACGGAGTCCGGCCGGCTTACCAGCGCGGCCTGGCCGAGGGGGGCGAGACGGTGCGGATACACGTGCCTTACGGCGAGCAGTGGTACGGACACTTCTTGCGGAGGCTCACCGAGCCGTCCGCGGACGCGAAGATATTCCTGCGCGCGCTAGCCAGTCGTTCGTGAGCACGGGCGAAGCCACGCCGTTCGACGCGGCGATCGCGGTGCGGTCCATGGGCGACGGCACGTTCACCGGGGTCCTGCGGCACGAATGGTCGATCAGCGGTCATCCGCACGGTGGGCTCCTGCTCGCGCTGCTGGCCAAGGCCGGGTTGTCGGCGCTGGTCGAGTCCGGTGAGCCGCCGGCGGACCCGCTGGTGGTCAGCGCCGACTTCTTGCGGCCGCCCGCGGTCGGCCCGGTGCTGCTGCGGACCGAGGTCCGCAAGGTGGGCCGGACGACGAGCACGGTGTCCGTCGGACTGGAACAGCGCGGCCGCAGCTGCGTCGAGGCGCGGGTGACCGCCGGGCGGCTGCCGATGCGGCGGCCCGAGTGGCTCGACCTGCCCGCGATGCCGATCGAGCCGCCTGCCGGCGCGATCCCAGTCGCCGGCGGCAGCTTCGAAGGCGTGTTCAACCTGTCGAAGGGCTGCGACATCCGCCTTGACCCGGCGACCGTCGGCTACCTGACCGGCCGCACCACGGACCCGCCGCGGATCCGGCTGTGGGCACGACCTCGGGACAGCCAGCCGGACACGTTCTTCGCGCTGCTCGCCGGTGACCTGAATCCGCCGGTCGTGTTCAACCTCGGCCGGCGCGGCTGGGCCCCGACCGTGCAGATGACGGCACTGGTCCGCACGCGGCCGGCGCCGGGCTGGCTGCGGGTCGTCGTCGACAGCCGTTCGGTCCACGAGTCGTGGTTCGACTCCGACGCCACGGTGATCGATGCGCAAGGCAGGCTGGTCTGCCAGACGCGGCAGCTGGGGCTCGCGCTCGCCCCGGCACCGGGGTCGTAGGCGGCGTTTGGCACGCTGGCTCCCATGAGCGTTATCGCGGTTTTGGGTGCGGGAAAGATCGGCGAAGCCCTGCTGTCGGGGCTGCTGCACGGCGGCAGGAGCGCGGACGAGCTCCTGTTCACCGAGCGGTACCCGGCACGCGCGGAGGAACTGACGCGGCTCTACGGCGTCCACGGCGTCACGGTCGCCGACGCCGCAAAGCGGGCCGACGTGCTCGTTGTGGCCGTCAAGCCGCAGGACATCGAGCCGGTGCTGGACGAGCTGGCGCCGTTGCTCGGGCCGGAGTCGCTGGTCGTCTCACTGTGCGCCGGGCTCCCGACGTCGTTGTACGAGCGCCGGCTGGCCGCCGGTGTGCCGGTGGTGCGGGTCATGCCGAACACCCCGATGCTGGTCGGCGAGGCCATGAGCGCGATCTCGGCCGGCAGCCACGCGACGTCCCAGCACCTCGCGCTGGTCCGCGAGATGCTGGAATGCGTCGGCAAGGTCGTCGAGGTCCCCGAGTCGCAGCAGGACGCCGTGACCGCGCTGTCCGGCTCCGGCCCGGCGTACTTCTTCTACCTGGTCGAGGCGATGATCGACGCCGGGATCCTGCTCGGCCTCCCGCGCGAGCTCGCCGGGCAGCTGATCATCCAATCGGCCGTCGGCGCGGGGAAGATGCTCGCCGAGTCCGGCGAACACCCGGTGCTGCTGCGCGAGGCCGTCACGTCGCCCGCGGGGACCACCATCAACGCGATCCGGGAGCTGGAGAAGCACGGCGTCCGCGCGGCGCTCCTGGCGGCCATCGAGGCCGCGCGAGACCGCTCCCAGGAGCTCGGCAAAGCCCACGACGAGGCGTAGCCGCCTGGGCGGGGCTCTGGGGCCGTCACGTCGAGGATCCGCTCCTATGGATGTCAAGGGCGGCCCTGGAGGACGTAGTGGGGACGTTTCGTACACAACGGCACCCGACCGGCCAACCCCGGCAGTCACACCGACACCATCAGCCCCGCTGGATGCTGGCCGCAAACCGGCATCCAGGCATTCGGCGGAGTCAAGCGGCTCTTCCGTGGGAATGACGTGGCGTTCGGGTGCAGGATGGGCCCATCTTGGTGACAGGCGTCGCAGGAGTCCCACGTGTCCCGCTACTGTTCAGGAAGCACGTGCGTGTCGATACCACAGGTGGGGAAGCCTCGTGGCGCGACACGTGTCGAAAGGCACGGTGAATTATGTCGCCGAACAAGAAGAAGCCGGTGCTGACCACGGTCGGCCAGGTCCAGTTCCTCACGGTCGCCGAGGTGGCCACGCTCATGCGGGTCTCCAAGATGACCGTCTATCGATTGGTGCATTCGGGTGAACTTCCGGCTGTCCGGGTCGGGAAGTCGTTCCGCGTGCCGGAAAAAGCGGTGCACGACTATCTCGAAGGTGCCTACTTCGACGTGGGTTGAGCAGCCGGTGGGCTCACTCCATGGGTCCGCCGACTCACCCGCCAGAGGCCACAGGTAACCTTGAAGACCGCTCGTGCTTGATGCGCTCCACCCGTTGGACGCTGCACCGAGCAGCGTTATCAACGACGACAATAAGGAGCGCCCGTGGGCTCTGTGATCAAGAAGCGCCGCAAGCGCATGTCGAAGAAGAAGCACCGCAAGCTGCTTCGCCGCACCAGGGTGCAGCGAAGGAAAGCCGGCAAGTAGGGCTTCAGCTCTGCCGCTTGGCGGCAGAGCCGTGTCCAGCAAGGCCCGTCCCCCTGGGGCGGGCCTTGCTTATTTTTCGAGGAAACAGCTTCCGGGGACACTTTTTCAAGGAGATGTGCACCCTCGGTGTGATTGTCGCGGCCGTCACGCCCATTCGAGTGAGTCCCGTGACCTGTTCGCAGCGGTCGGGTTAATAGCCTGTAAGGGCCCCTCGGACCAGGCATTATCGGCGGTAACATCGAGGGGGCCTCCGCGCGATGCTTCAATGAGTGCAGGTTCGCGCACTCCCGGTGATCATCGACGATCGCGCGCCAGCAGTGGTCGCGCAGCCACCATCGTTACCGGGAAACCCAAGCTTCACCGCCGCCAGGGAGATTCATGCCGTCCAACATCGTGCTCGTGACCGGAGTCGGTGGTGAGCTGGGCGGAAAGCTCCTGGCCAGGCTGGGCAACAACCCCGAGTTCGAGCGCGTGATCGGGGTCGACACCACCCCGCCGCCCAAGGCCGTCATGCAGCGCATGGGGCACGCGGAGTTCGTCCGCGCGGACATCCGGAACCCGCTCATCGCCAAGGTGATCAGTACCGCCCAGGTCGACACCGTGGTCCATGCCTCCACCACCGCGCATCCGGCCGGTCCCGGCCGCCGCACGGCGATCAAGGAGGTCAACGTCATCGGCACCATGCGGCTGCTCGCGGCCTGCCAGCGCTCGCCGCTGGTGCGCAAGCTGGTCGTCAAGTCGACGGCGGCGGTGTACGGCGCCAGCGCGCGCTCGCAGGCCGTGTTCACGGAGGACTCCGAGCTCATCCCGACGTCGTCGAGCGGCTACGCGAAGGACGCCGTCGAGATGGAGGGCTACGTGCGCGGGCTGTCCCGCCGGCGCCCCGACATCACGGTCACGATGGCCCGGATGATCAACATGATCGGCCCCGAGGTCGACACCGTGCTCGCGCGGTACTTCGCGCTGCCGGTGGTCCCGACTGTGTTCGGCTACGACGCGCGCATCCAGCTCCTGCATTCGGCGGACGCCCTCGCGGTGATGGAGATCGCCGCGCTCGAGGACAAGCCCGGAGTGTTCAACGTCGGCTCCGAGGGCGTGCTCACGCTGTCGCAGGCGATCCGCAGGGCGGGCCGGATCGGCCTGCCGATGCCGCGCTCAGTCGTGCCGTCGGTCGGCAAGCTGCTGCGCGGCGCGCGGGTCGTCGACTTCTCCGCCGACCAGGTGCGGCTGCTCAACTTCGGCCGGGTGGTGGACATCACCAAGCTCAAGCAGGAATTCGGCTACACCCCGCGCTGGACGACGCGGGAGGCCTTCGACGACTACATCCAGGGTCGCGGGCTCAGGCCGGTGCTCGACGGCCAGCGCCTCGCGGGCCTCGCCCGCAAGGTCGCCGTCGCGGCGGCAACCGGTCAAGCGGTCGGCCGATGAGCCGACCGCGAAACACGGAACGACGGAACGAGGTGGATAACGTGACGACCAGTGCCCAAGCCCAGGTCATCCCGCTGCACGGACCGGGCCGTGAGAAGCCCGCGCCGACGCCCGAAGCGGGGACAGGGCAGGCAGGTGACGGGGACGCCGAGCGGCGTGTCGAGGCGCCGGTGGTGAACTTCCCGCGCCCGGCGTCCGTCGAACTCCCCGCGCCGCCCGCGGACACGACGTTGTCCAGTGGGCTCACCCACGCGCTGAGCTTCCTGCGCAACCGGCTGACCGGCGATTACACCGTTGACGAGTTCGGCTTCGACGCAGAGCTGACCGACAACCTTGTGCTGCCGCCGTTGCGCGCGCTTTACGAGAAGTGGTTCCGGGTCACCACGCACGGCGTGCACAACCTGCCGTCCGAAGGCGGCGCGCTGCTGGTCTGCAACCACTCGGGCACGTTGCCGCTCGACGCGCTGATGACGTCCGTCGCCGTCCACGACGAGACCCCGACGCATCGCCACCTGCGCGGGCTCGGTGCGGATCTGGTGTTCAAGGCGCCGCTCGTCGGCTCGTTGGCCCGCAAGTCCGGGCAGACGCTCGCCTGCAACCCGGACGCGGAACGCCTGCTGCGCAAGGGAGAGCTCGTCGGCGTCTGGCCGGAGGGCTTCAAGGGCATTGGCAAGCCGTTCGCTTCGCGGTACAAGCTGCAGCGGTTCGGCCGCGGCGGGTTCGTGTCGGCGGCGCTGCGGACCGGGGTGCCGATCATCCCGGTGTCGATCGTCGGCGCGGAGGAGATCTACCCGAAGATCGGCGACATCAAGCTGCTCGCCAGGATGCTCGGGCTGCCGTACTTCCCGGTCACGCCGTTCTTCCCGCTGCTCGGCCCGCTCGGCGCGATCCCACTGCCGACGAAGTGGAGCATCGAGTTCGGCGAGCCGATCAGCACCGAAGGGTTCGACCCCGAGGCCGAGGAGGACCCGATGCTGGTGTTCAACCTCACCGACCAGGTCCGTGAGTCCATCCAGCAGACCCTCTACAAGCGCCTCTCCCAACGCGAAGGCGTCTTCCGCGGCTAACCCCCTGCCGTCGCCCCAAAGCGCAAGTCGCCGTCGAGTTGCGGTACTTAGCGTCCACAACTATCGCAACTCGACGGCGAGTTGCGATAGTTGGTGCAGCTGGGGTCAGCGGCGGCGGTGGGCGAGGGCGACGGCGATAGCGCCGGCCAGGGCTCCCGCGCCGAGGACTGTGGGCACGCCGATCTTCGCGGCCTTGCGGCCGGTGCGGAAGTCGCGCACCTCCCAGCCACGTGCCCTGGCGACGTCGCGCAGGCCCGAGTCCGGGTTGACGGCCACGGCTGTCCCGACCGCCGACAGCATCGGCACGTCGTTCTGCGAGTCCGAATACGCCGTGCAGCGCTTGAGGTTGAGCCCTTCGCGGGAGGCGAGCGCGCGCACGGCGTGGGCCTTCGCGCGGCCGTGCAGCATGTCACCGACAAGACGTCCGGTGTACACGCCGTCGACATGTTCGGCGACCGTGCCGAGCGCGCCGGTCAGCCCGAGCCGCCGCGAGATGATCGCCGCCAGCTCGATCGGGGTCGCGGTGACGAGCCACACCCGCTGTCCGGCGTCGAGGTGCATCTGCGCGAGGGCGCGCGTGCCCGACCAGATCTTCTCGGCCATCAGCTCGTCGTAGATCTCTTCGCTGATCTCGGTGAGCTCCTTGACCGTGCGACCGGCCACAAAGGACAGTGCCTGCTCGCGTGAGGACCGCACGGTCTCCTTGTCCTCGCGGCCGCCGACCCGGAACTTGACCTGCTGCCAGGCGAACCCGACGAGATCGGCGCTGGTGAAGAACTTCCGCGCGGCCAGCCCGCGGGCGAAGTAGTAGATCGACGCGCCCATCATCATCGTGTTGTCCACGTCGAAGAAGGCGGCGGCCGTCAGGTCCGGCGGGGCCGGGGGTGCCGGCGGCTCGTTCGACGCGGCGATCTCCATCGCCACGGCCGCCTCGGCCGACGCTTCGCCGGCCAGCTCAGCGAGCCGCTCGAGCTCCTGGCTCTTATCCCTGCCGCGCCACGATGCCACGCACACCGCCTCCAGGTTGGACTAGTCGACCCGGCGGCCCGGACGGGCCGGGTACTTGTGCACAGACTAGCGACAGCGCGTGGCCGATGTCCTACGGCTCGCTGGCGTGCACGCGACCGACACCGACCTGGTCAACCGATCACGATCGGCGGCAGGCCGGGAAGCAGCGGCGGCAGCGAGATCAGCGGCGGACGCGGCGACGTCGTCGGCGGGCGGGGGTTGATCGGCGGCAGGATCGGCGGCGCGATCACCGGCGGCGGCTGCGAGCCGCCCGAGGTCGCCGTGGGCAGCGGCGGTGTCGCCAGTGCGGTCTCCGTCCGGGAGAGCACCGACGTCGTCTGTGAGCCCACGACGGGGTCGGGCGGGGGCACGACCGTGCCACCCGTCGGCGGCCCGGTCGTCGGGCTACCGCCTGCCGACGTCGTCGCCGGGGCGTCGCAGGCGCCCTGCGCGGGGATGGCGCCCAGTTGGTCGGTGAGGCCCGACGTGATCTGGTAGCACCCGAGGCGCGCGGCCAGCGACGCCGCGCGTTCGGTGATCTTGCCGAGCAGCGACCGCGTCTGCGCGAACTGCGCGGCGGCGGCAGGTGGGATGGCCGCCTGTTCGGCGTCGAGCTTGGTGGACTGCTGGGCGGCCCAGGTGCGCAGCTCGGTCAGCTGCTGATCACCGCCGTTCGCGGTCGCCACCGAGGTGAGCTGAGCGACACCGGAGCTGACGTCGCTGTCGAAGTCGGCAAGCCCGGTCACGTAGGCGGCGCTACCGGCGTCGTTCTTCGACAGCTGGGCGAGCTCCTCGATCCGGTTCGTCGCGAACTCGAGGTACTTCTCGCCCTTCGCCTGCTGCCCGAACGTCAGGCCCAGCTCGGCCGACTCGCCGGCGCGCTTGACGCCGTACAGCGCGTCTCCCGGCAGGGCGTTCTTGGACAGCAGCAGGCTCAGCCCGCCGAGGACGAGCAGCGCGGCGACCGCCGCGACCAGCGTGCCGACCAGGATCGGGTGCTTGCGGCGAAGCGGACTGGGCTTGTCATCGTTGTCAATGTTCTCATCACGCTCTTCATCCGCCGGAGCGAGCCTTTCGAAGATGTCCGCGTGGATCCGTCGGCGGGTTTCGGCGTCCGGCGCCCCGGCTTCGCCGAGCGCGCGGAGGTGGTCGAGCAGGGCAAGTTCGGTCGCGAACTCGGCGGACTCCCCGCCGGATCGGTCGTCGACGGCCTGCGCGAAGCGGTCGCTTTCCGCCCGCTCGCGCGAGAACCACCTGGGCACGCCCACGGTCCGGCTCCGTCTCCCTGTGCACGACCGCCAACTTGACCGGTCTAGGGGGAAAACGATCCGGCGGCCCCGATGGTTACGGATTCGGGCCAGTCCGACCGGAAAGGGACAGAAATTGTGCCGCTCAGCGCAACCCGGTGGGCAGAAGTTGCGCCAATCGGCGTACGGCCCGGTGCTGGAGGGCCTTGATGGCGCCTTCATTGCGTTTCATGATCACGGCGGTCTCGGCCACGGACAGGCCCTGCATGAACCGCAGGACGATGCATTCCCGCTGGTCCTCGCCCAGTTCGGCGACGCACCGAAGCAGTTCGGCGCGGGTGGCGCGGTTGATCACCTGCTGCTCCGGGCCGGTCTGGGTCTGGGTGCCGATCCCGGACAGCGGGACCGCGCCCGGCTCGGTGACCTCGTCGGTGACGACCTCGAGCCGAAACCGGCTGGACTTCACGTGGTCGAGGATGAGGTTGCGGGCGATCGTGACGAACCACGCGCCGACGTCGCGGCCCTGGTAGCTCACCGACGTGATGCGACGCAGCGCGCGCAGGAAGGTCTCGCTGGTGACGTCTTCGGCTAGGTCGCGGTCACCGAGCCGGAACAGGACGTAGCGGTAGACGACGTCGACATAGCGGTCGTAGAGGAGTCCGAACGCCGACGAGTCGCCTTCCTGGGCGGCGCGGACCAGGTCCCAGCCCTCGGCCTTGGCCACTTCGGCGCGATCGGTGTCGTCTTTGGTGGGGTTCCGCCTGCTCGACGGGGCCGGCCGCGCCGACGCGCGGCGGATGATGTGTCCGGCGGCCATGATCGCCGGGCCGCGGGTCGCGGCGAATTGCAGGCTCATCGTGTGGCACCTCCGACGGGCCCGCCCAGTTCGTCGCCCCCGATGACCATCCCGGACAGGGAGTCTTGACCTGCGCGAACCATTTCGTCAACAGCAAGCCAGTTCGTCACAGCGACTCCCTTGTCAGATTCCCCGAGTGATCAACACCACTCGTGGACGACCAGCAGCATACGTGTTGTTACCGCGAAGTAGGTAGAGGTGTCCCGGTTAACGGGAGTGCGACGGGCCATCTCCATCCCCATGACGGGGGAGTGAGATGACAAACTGGCAACAGCAAGCGACCGGTGACTCTCGAGCAGAGACAGGGGCTGGATTTGAGCGACGGGCACGCCAACGAACCGACCGACGGCAGTGTGGCCGCCCTGCTGTCGGCCGCCGCCCGTGCCTGGCCTGATTCCGACGCGCTGGTGGAAGCCGCGTCCGGCGCCAGCCTGACGTGGGCGCAGTTCGACGCCGCCGCGTATGGCCTGGCCAGCCGGTTGCTCGAGGCCGGAGTCGAACCGGGCGACCGCGTCGCGGTGCGGCTGCCGACGTCGCCGGACTTCGCGGTGACGCTGTTCGGTGTGATGCGGGCCGGCGGGATCGCGGTGCCGATCTCGCCGCAGTCGCCTGGGCCGGAGCTCCACGAACTGCTCGAACACAGCGGCGCTCGACTCGTCGTCGAGCGGGAACCGTCCGCGGACCTGCCCGCCAATGTGACATCTGTCGCACCAAGTGTCTCGCCGGGCGAACCCGTCGACGTCGGCCGCGGCGGAGAAGACATCGCGGTCATCTCGTACACGTCCGGTACCACCGGCCCGCCGCGCGGCGTGATGCTCTCGCACCGCGCGCTGCTCGCGAACATTCGGCAGCTGAGCGAAATCAAGCCGCCGGTGCTGGAGCGGTCCGACCGCGTCCTGATCACGATCCCGCTCTTCCACGTCTACGGGCTCGGCCCCGGGCTCCTGCAGTCCACCGCGCTGGGCGCGATGATCGTGCTCGCCGAACGTTTCGACGCGCAGCGCGCGCTGGAGGCCTGCGCGAAGTACCGCGTGACGTCGATCGCCGGCGTGCCCGCGATGTACGCCGAGTTCGCGGCGCTGCCCGCCCAGGAGCTCGGCGCCGGTCTGTCGAGCATCCGGCGGCTGACCTCCGGCGCGGCCCCGCTGCACCCGAAGGTGCTTGCCGCGATCCGTGAGGCCACCGGGCTCGGGGTGTTCGAGGGTTATGGCCTGACCGAGTGCGCGCCCGTGGTCACCACGACGATGGTGACCGGCTACCCCAAGCCGGGCTCGGTCGGCAGCCCGCTGCCCGGCGTCGAGGTGCGGCTGGTGGACAGCGACGGCCTCGCGGCCCCGGTCGAACTCGACCCCACCGACCTCGACGACATGTTCGAGGAGGAACACGGCGGCACCGGCCTGGTCTCGATCCGCGGGGACAACCTGTTCTCCGGTTACTGGCCCGACGGCGCGCACGGTCCGGACGCCGAGGGCTGGTTCCGCACCGGTGACGTCGGCTACCTCGACGTCGACGGGGACCTGCACCTGGTCGACCGCGCGAACGACCTGATCATCGTGAACGGCTTCAACGTCTTCCCGCACGAGGTCGAGAACGTCATCGGCCTGCTGCCAGAGGTCGCCGAGGCGGCTGTCGTCGGCGTGGTCGACGAGCGCAGCGGTGAGGCCGTGAAGGCTGTCGTGGTTCCGGTCGTCGGCGCCTCGCTGTCCGAGCAGCAGGTCGTCGAGCACTGCGCGGCCCGCTTGGCCGGCTACAAGGTGCCGCAGACTGTCGAGTTCGCCGAGTCGCTGCCGCATTCGGCCACAGGCAAGCTCCGCCGGCTCAGGCTGCGCTGACAGGCGGTTCGTTCATGGTTGCGGTTTGTTGGAGAACGCGGTCCAGAGATCGACGGCCTGTTCGAGATCGAGCGCGGCGACCTTCTCCGGAGGAATGTCCGCGGTATGGATGAGCCGCTGAGCAAGCCAATCGGGAACGGGCTCGGCGCGCGGCTCCTCCTCGACGGTCACCCGCCCCGCCAGCCGGCCCAACCTGTCGATCACGTCGGCGAGACGCTGGAGGGCGGGGTTGTGGGCGACCGCGTCCGCTGCCCGCGACGTCGCCTCCGCGTAGACCTGGGCGTCCGACCTGGCCCCGACGCACCAGACCTCGCAGATCTCGACCGAACCGTGCTCGGTGAGGCGGTAGACGACACGCCAGTGGTTGCGACCGACCACCAGTTTGCGAAAACCGGTGAGCTTCCCGCCCAGCGGGTAGCCGGCCTCCGGATCGTCGAGCAGGATCAGGATCTTCTTCAGGACCTTGGGTACGACGTCCGGCCCGAGCCTGCGCAGGTCGTCGACGGCCGCGTCGGTGAAAGCGATCTCCGTCATCTTCTATTCGTCGTCCTCGATGGCGGCGACCGACTCTCGTGTGTGCCCGAAGGCGGTCAGGACGTCGTCGAAGGAAGTGCGCCGCCCGGTGTCGGTGGCCGAACGAGCGAGCACGAGCGCCAAATCCCGGAGATCGTCGGCAGCCTCTTCGATCTCGGTCAGGCGTCGAACGCCGACTACGGCGGCCACCGGGAGATGGTGTCGAGTGACTACGAGATCTTCGCCGTGCTCGGCGTCGGAGACCAGGCCAGCCACGCCGCGCTTGGTCGCCTCCGTGACCGTCAGTTCGTGAACGTCCCGAAAAACTGCCATGGCAAAACTGTACAGAATTATGCTCAGATTTTCCAGCTGCGCGGCTCCGGCTGTGCTGAGAGGATCGTTCCATGTCGCACCAGGTGACCGTGATGACCCGGCAGGGCTGCTCGGGTTGTGTGAAGGCGGAGCAAGACGTCGAGCGCATCTGCGCCGAACTAGGGGTGGAGTGGACCACCGCCGACGTCGACAGCGACCCGGAGTGGCGCGGCGAGTACGGCGACCGCGTGCCGGTGATCCTCATCGACGGGGACGAGCACGGGTACTGGTCGGTCGAAGAGGACAGATTCCGCAAGGCGCTCGCCGACGCCTGAATCGACTGTGCTCGGCAACACAACTGGGTGAGCCGTAAGGCACTCGTAAGGGTCAACCGCCAATCGGTGGAGGCTTTCGCTCCGAAGATAGGAGTGTGACCACCGAAGTGAAAGACCTTCCGCCGAGCAAGCCCGCCGCGGCCCCCCGGCTGCCGAAACTGCTCGCGGCCCTGATCGGCATCACCGCGCTCGCCGCGGCGCTGGCCGCCGGCCAACTGGTCGCCGGGTTCGTCGGCATCAACGCGTCGCCGTTCATCGCCGTGGCGAACACGGTCATCGACAAGAGCCCCCTGGGCCTGGTGAAGTTCGCCGAGCAGACGCTGGGCAGCAACGACAAGCTGTACCTCAAGATCGGCATGGCCGTGGTGATCGTCCTCATCGCCGCGGTTGCCGGCCTGCTGTCGCGGCGGAAACCGCTGATCGGCCAGATCGTCTTCGCGGTGTTCGGCGTACTCGGTGTGCTGGCCGTGTACAACCGCTCGGACCTGGGTCAGGTCGGCGTGCTCGCGCCGGTGGTCTGCCTGGTCGTCGGGGTGCTGGTCTTCAACTGGCTCTTCCGGATGCTGCTGCCGGAGTCGTTCAAGGCCTCGGTGGCTCCCGGTTCCTCCGAAGACCCGAACCGCCGCAAGTTCCTGCTCACCAGTGCCGGTGTGCTCGCGGGGTCCGCGGTGGCCGGGGTCGCCGGCCAGCTCATCGGCAACAGCAAGAACGCGGAAGGCTCACGGGCCGCCGTCGGCAAGCTCGTGCCCGCGCGCACGGCACCGGCCATTCCCGCCGACGCCGACTTCGCGAAGCTCGGCACCCCGCCGTTCATCACCCCGGCGGCCGACTTCTACCGCGTCGACACCGCGTTCGTCATTCCTCAGGTCCGCACTGAGGACTGGAGCCTGAAGATCCACGGGATGGTCGACCGGGAAGTCACCTTCAACTACTCGGACATCCGGAACCGGCCGCTCGTCGAGCGCACGGTGACGCTGACCTGCGTATCCAACGAGGTCGGCGGGCCGTACACCTCGACGGCCAGCTTCGTCGGCGTCGACCTGGCGGACCTCCTGAACGAGGCCGGCGTCAAAGCCGGTGCCGAGCAGCTGTTCGCCACCAGCGTCGACGGGTGGAACGCCGGGAGCCCGATCGAAGCGGTGCTGGACCCCAAGCGCGGCGCGATGCTCGCGATCGGCGCCAACGGCGACCCGCTGCCCATCGAGCACGGCTTCCCGGCGCGGATCGTGATCCCCGGGCTCTATGGGTACGTGTCGGCGACGAAGTGGGTCACCGACCTCAACGTGACGACCTGGCAGGCCAACCAGGCGTACTGGCTCAAGCGCGGCTGGAGCGAGCAAGGTCCGATCAAGACCGAGTCGCGGATCGACAGTCCGAGCGGGTTCGCGAACGTCTCCCACGGCAAGGTGCGGGTCGCTGGCACGGCGTGGGCGCAGCACACTGGAATCGCCAAGGTCGAGGTGCGGGTGGACCAGGGGCCCTGGCAGACGGCGACGCTGTCGGCCGAGGTCAACAAGGACACCTGGCGCATGTGGTGGACCGAGGTGGACGTGCCCACCGGGACGCACCAGGTCTTCGTCCGCGCGACCGATCAGTCCGGCTACACGCAGACCTCGGATCGTGCCGGAACCGTCCCGAACGGCGCCACCGGCTGGCATTCCGTCACGCTCACCAGTGCGTGACCTGCGGTTCAGGCGATCTTGAAAACATTCTTCGAATAACTCGTCCGAGTGGCAATCCGCTTCCGGTTCGGCGGCGAATAACCCATGACAAGCGAGTTTTCCGGGCGTCGTCCCGAATTCGAAGGAGTGGTTTTCAGTGAAGAACATTCGAGGCGTCGCCGGAATCGGAATCGCGGCTGTCGCGGTATTGGCTCTCGCGGCTTGCAGCAGCAATGACACGCCCGCTGCCAGCTCGAGCAGCCCTGCCCCGGCTCCCGCGCCGGCCAGCTCTTCCTCGGCCGCCACGTCAGCCGGCGACGGTGTCACCACCAACGCCGACGTGTTCGGCCCGGCTTGTTCCGGTCTTCCCCAGGGCGACGCCCCGGGTGGCCTGAACGCCATGGGCTCCCAGCCCGTCGCCTCCGCCGCGTCGACGAACCCGCTGCTCAAGACCCTGGTCGCGGCCGTCCAGGCGACGAACCTGGTCGACCCGCTGAACAGTGCGCCGTCCATCACGGTGTTCGCCCCGGCCGACGCGGCCTTCACCGCCCTCGGCGCCGACAAGGTCGCCGCGCTGGTCAAGGACCCGGCCACGCTGGCCCCGATCCTCAAGTACCACGTCGTCCCGACGCGCTATGACGCCAAGGGTCTCATCGCGGCCGGCAGCGTCCCGACCCTTGACGGCGACACCGCCGGCACGCTGAAGATCGGTGGCACCGCGGACGCCCCGACCGTCAACGGAAACCCGGTCCTCTGCGGCAACATCCCCACCAAGAACGCGACCGTCTTCGTTATCGGCAAGGTACTGACCCCCGGCACCAACAAATCCTGATTCTGCACCCGAACAATTCGCGAACCGCCCGGACGCAACCGCGTTCCGGGCGTTTTCGCTGCCCTTTTTCTGGTGATTTTCAAGATTGAGGTAGTCATGCGGTGCTTGGGTTTGCCGCCCTCCTGCGGGTTATGACGTAAGCGCGGCCGGCACGTGTGCGAGCGACCGTGGAGGTAGTCGAGAGCCGGCTCGACGCGGTCAAGCTGGATACGACCGGGTTCCCAACAGATGACTTCGTCGGTTCGGAACCGGTCTCTGTGGTTTTCCCCAGTGTCACCTCTGCGAGTGTGCCGCTCGTCATGCCGCCGACCTGTGACTTTGTGCCTGCGTTCACAAGTGGCTACCGTAGTGGGGTCGCTTCCGCGGCGGACCGGTATCGAACCGGAACCCCGCCGCTGGGTCAAGAGCCAGTTTTGTACAGCAGGTAGAAGTGGTGTTCGGCGAGCAGTTTCGGTGAGGAGAGCCAGCGTGGTGGCACAGCGAGGCCGTCGTAACGGAGCTGCCGCCGCGCCCAAGTCGCTCCCGGGGACACCGCTGACACCCGACGCCGACAACGCGCCGACAGCCGAGATGGCCGCCGTGCCGACGAACGGCCACGCGCCCGAAGGCGGCGTTCGCGCGAAGTCGATTCCCGAGGCCGCTGTCGCTCGGCTCGCCGTGTACCTGCGGGTCCTGTCCGCGCTCGCCGAGCAGGGCGGGACGACGGTCTCCAGCGAGGAGCTGTCCGTCACGGCCGGGGTCAACTCGGCAAAGCTGCGCAAGGACCTGTCCTACCTCGGTTCCTACGGCACCCGCGGCGTCGGTTACGACGTCCAGGTGCTCATCGACGAGATCGAGCGCATCCTCGGCCTGACCCGCAAGCACAAGGTCGCCGTGGTCGGCATCGGAAACCTCGGCCACGCGCTGGCCAACTACGGCGGCTTCCCCGGCCGCGGCTTCCCGGTCGAGGCGCTGTTCGACCTCGATCCGGACCTGATCGGCGTCCCGGTCGGCGGCCTGCCGGTGTCCCACCTCGACGACATCCCGGCCATCTGCGCCGAGCGGGAGATCTCCATCGGGGTCATCGCGACCCCGCCCACCGCCGCCCAGTCGGTCTGCGACCGGCTCGTCGCCGGCGGTGTCCAGTGCATTCTCAACTTCGCGCCGGTGGTGCTCCAGGTGCCGGCGCATATCGAGGTCCGCAAGGTCGACCTGGCGGTCGAGCTGCAGATCCTGTCGTTCCACGTCGCGCGCCGGGCCGACGAGGAGCTCAGTAACCATGGCAGTGGCAACGGATTGGTGGTCGGTTGATGAGCATCCTCGCGGTGGGCCTTTCCCACCGGAGCGCCGAGATGACTACCCTGGAGCGCGCTGCCGTTCCGGCCGGTGAGCTGCCGAAGCTGCTGCACCAGCTGCAGCAGGCCCCGCACATCAGCGAGGCCATGGCGATCTCGACGTGCAACCGCATCGAGGTCTACGCGGTCGTCGAGACCTTCCACGGCGGGCTCAACGACGTTTCCGAGATCCTCGCCGCGCAGGCGGGCATGGAGTCCGGAGACCTCAACGACAGTCTCTATGTGCACTACGCGGGTGCCGCGGTCGAGCACATGTTCTCGGTCGCGTCTGGCCTCGACTCGATGGTCGTCGGCGAGACGCAGATCCTCGGCCAGGTCCGGACGTCGTATGCCGACGCGCGCGAAGCGGGCACGGTCGGCCGCACCCTCCACGAGCTGGTCCAGACCACGCTGCGGGTCGGCAAGCGGGTCCACACCGAGACCGGGCTCGACAGGCTGGGCGCGTCGGTCGTCTCACAGGCACTCGCGGAAGTCCCTGACATCACCGGGAAGCACGCGCTGATCGTCGGTGCGGGTTCCATGGGCGCGCTGACGGCGAGCCAGCTCCGCAAGGCGGGCATCGGCGAGATCACCGTCGTCAACCGCACCGCCAGCAACGCGCACAGGCTCGCGGAATCCCTTGTCGCACAAGGTGTCTCCGCTCGAGCCGTGCCGATGGACGAGCTCTCCACGGCGCTGTCCGCGGCAGACGTCGCTATCGCGTGCACCGGCGCGCACGCCCCGGTACTGCTCCGCGAACACGTGCTTCCGCGCACCAAACCGCTGGTCATCTGCGACCTCGGGCTCCCGCACGACGTCGACAAGTCCGTCACCGAGCTCGACGGCATCGCGCTGGTGGACCTGGAGACCGTCCGCCGCCGGATGGACGAGGTCGCGGCCGGCACCGGCGGCACCAGCTCCGCCAAGCAGACAGCCAAGGCCAACGGCATCGTGCTCGACGAGGTGCGCGAGTACCTCGCCGGCCAGCGCAGCGCCGAAGTCACCCCCACGGTGACAGCCCTGCGCCGCCGCGCCGCCGAGGTCGTCGACGCCGAGTTGCTGCGCCTCGACCACCGCCTCCCCGAGCTGGACGGCTCCGTGCGGGAAGAAGTCGGCCGTACGGTCCGCCGGGTCGTCGACAAACTGCTTCACGCGCCGACGGTGCGGGTCAAGCAATTGGCCGCCGAGACGGACGACACCGACTACGCCAACGCTCTTCGCGAACTGTTCTGCCTGGACCCCCAGGCACCCGCGGTCGTCGCGAGCCCGTCGGCCACTGCGAAAGAAGAGAAGTGACCAGGACAATCCGCATCGGTACCCGCGGCAGCAAGCTCGCGCTCGCGCAGACCGGGACCATCGCCGACGCACTGCGCAAGGCCGGCCAGGAAGTCGAACTCGTCACAGTGTCGACGGCGGGCGATCGCTCCAGCGCGCCGATCCCGACTATCGGCGTCGGGGTCTTCACCTCCGCGCTGCGAGACGCGCTGCTGGCCGAAGAGGTCGACGTCATCGTGCACTCGTACAAGGACCTTCCGACCGCGCCGCACGAGGGAATCGTGCTGGCCGCGGTGCCGCTGCGAGAGGACCCGCGGGACGCGCTGATCGCCCGCGACGGCCTCACCCTGGGTGAGCTGCCCGCCGGTTCGAGGGTCGGCACCGGCTCCCCGCGGCGCACCGCCCAGCTGCGCGCGCTCGGCCTCGGTTTGGAAATCGTGCCGATCCGAGGCAATATCGACACCCGCATGCGCAAGGTCACCGACGGCGAGCTCGACGCCGTCGTCCTCGCGCGTGCCGGACTGGTGCGGATCGGCCGGGGCGACGCCATCACGGAGACCCTCGACCCGATCCAGATGCTGCCCGCACCCGCACAGGGCGCGCTGGCGGTGGAATGCCGGGCCACCGATGTGGACGTCGAACACCTGCTCCACGCCACGCTGGACGACGAGACGACCAGGGCCGCGGTGACCGCCGAACGGGCACTGCTCGCCGCGCTCGAAGCCGGGTGCAGCGCGCCGGTCGGCGCACTCGCCGAGGTGGTCGAAGACCTCGACGCCGATGGCGCGATCGTCGTGCGGATCTCGCTGCGCGGCACCGCCGCCGTCGAGGGCGAGGGCGACGAGGTCGACATGGTGCGCGCGATCGCGCTCGCCGACCTCGCGGACGCGGAGCAGCTCGGCCGGACACTGGCCGCCGAGCTGCTGGACCTCGGCGCCGGAGCACTTTCCGGCACCGGCAGCACGAACCAGTAACAGCACCTAGAACCAGCTCGACAGGAAATCCGGCCGGCGGCCAGCCAGCCGAATAAGAGGAGAAACTGCAACGATGACCCCCGCGCGAAAGAGCACAGGGCGCGTCGCCTTCGTGGGCTCGGGCCCCGGTGACGCAGGACTGCTGACAGTCCGTGCCCAGGAGCTGCTTGCCAAGGCCGAGGTCGTGGTGACCGACCCCGACGTTCCCGCCGGCGTACTGGCACTGGCCAACGACAAGGCCGAAGTCCGGCCCGCCGTCGGCGAGCCCGCCGACGTGGCCAAGGACCTCACCGCCGAAGCCAAGAACGGCAAGCTGGTGCTGCGGCTCATCGCCGGTGACCCGCTGACCCAGCCCGCCGTCGTCGCCGAGGTGCAGGCCGTGTCCCGCACCAGCGCCGTGTTCGACATCATCCCCGGCGTCTCGCCCGGCGCGGCCGTTCCGGCGTACGCCGGGGTCGCGCTCGGTGGCACGCACACCGAGGTCGACGTCCGCGGTGACGTCGACTGGGCCGGGCTGGCCTCCATCCCGGGCACGCTCGTCCTGCACGCGACGTCCAGCCACCTCGCCGAAGCGGCGTCGCGGCTGGTCGAGCACGGGATGACCCCGCAGACCCCGGTCGCGGTGACCTCCAACGGCACCATCAACACCCAGCGCACGATCGACACCACGCTGGCGTCGGTCTCGCAGGACGCGGGCGAGCTCGTCGGTCCGCTCGTGGTCACCGTCGGCCAGGCGGCCGGGCAGCGCTCGAAGCTGTCGTGGTGGGAGTCGCGCGCGCTGTACGGCTGGAAGGTCCTGGTGCCGCGCACCAAGGAGCAGGCGGGCGAGATGGCGGAGCGGCTTCGCGGCCACGGCGCCACGTCGCACGAGGTGCCGACCATTTCGGTCGAGCCGCCGCGCAGCCCCGCCCAGATGGAGCGCTCGGTCAAGGGCCTCGTCGACGGCCGCTACCAGTGGATCGTGTTCACCTCCACCAACGCCGTCCGCGCGGTGTGGGAGAAGTTCGAGGAGTTCGGGCTCGACGCCCGCGCGTTCTCCGGCGTGAAGATCGCCTGTGTCGGCGAATCGACCGCGGCGAAGGTGCGCTCCTTCGGCATCCTGCCCGAGCTGATCCCGACCGGCGAGCAGTCGAGCGAAGGCCTGCTGGCCGAGTTCCCGCCGTACGACGACGTGCTCGACCCCGTCGACCGCGTGCTGCTGCCCCGGGCGGACATCGCCACCGAGACGCTGTCGGCCGGGCTGCGTGAGCGCGGCTGGGAAATCGACGACGTGACGGCGTACCGGACGGTCCGCGCCGCGCCGCCGCCCGCCGACACCCGCGAGATGATCAAGACCGGCGGGTTCGACGCGGTCTGCTTCACCTCGTCCTCGACCGTACGGAACCTCGTCGGCATCGCCGGCAAGCCGCACACCCGCACGCTGGTCGCGTGCATCGGCCCGAAGACCGCGGAAACCGCCGTGGAGTTCGGGCTCCGGGTCGACGTCCAGCCCGAGAAGGCCGACGTCCCGTCCCTGGTCGACGCGCTCGCCGAGCACGCCGCCCGCCTCCGGGCCGAGGGCGCACTGCCCCCGCCCCGCAAGGCGAAGCGCGCCCGCCGCAGCTGATCGCCGCGCCCAAGCGCAAAGTGCCCTCCCTTAGCCGCTAAGGGAGGGCACTTTTGTACCTTTGTGCCCTCCTTGAGCGTTCAACGAGGGCACTTTGGTACAAAAGTGCCCTCTCTTGCGGTCGAGAGAGGGCACAAAAGTGGAAGAGTGCCAGCGGCGTATCCTCAAAGTGTGTTCCCTGAGCATCGTCCCCGTAGGTTGCGTACCACTCCCGCGATGCGTCGCCTGGTGGGTGAGACCACGCTGCGGCCGCGGCAGTTGATCCTGCCGATGTTCGTCGCGGAAGGCGCCGACGCGCCCCGCTCCATTTCGAGCATGCCCGGAGTGGTCCAGCACACGCGCGACTCGCTGCGCAAGGCCGCCGTCGAGGCGGTCCGGGCGGGCGTCGGCGGGCTGATGATCTTCGGTGTCCCCGAAAAACGGGACGCCGTGGGCTCCGGAGCCATCGACGAGAACGGCATCCTCAACGTCGCCCTGCGCGACCTTCGGGCCGAGCTCGGTGACTCCACGGTCCTGATGGCTGACACCTGCCTCGACGAGTTCACCGATCACGGCCACTGCGGCGTCCTCGACGCCGACGGCGGGGTCGACAACGACGCCACTCTGCGCGTCTACGCCGAGATGGGTGTCGCGCAGGCCGAAGCCGGCGCACACCTGCTGGGCCCGAGCGGCATGATGGACGGCCAGGTCGGCGTCATCCGCAGCGCGCTCGACCAGGCCGGGCTCACGGAAATCGGCATCCTCGCCTACTCCGCGAAGTACGCCAGCGCGTTCTACGGCCCGTTCCGCGAGGCCGTCGATTCGCAGCTCAAGGGCGACCGCAAGACCTACCAGCAGGACCCGGGCAACGCGCGTGAGGCGCTGCACGAGGTCGAGCTGGACATCGCCGAGGGCGCGGACATGATCATGATCAAGCCTGCACTGTCCTATTTGGACGTGATCAGGGCCGCCGCCGACATGTCCCCGGTTCCCGTTGCGGCGTACAACATCTCCGGTGAGTACGCGATGGTCGAAGCGGCCGCGGCCAACGGCTGGCTCGACCGCGAGCGCACCATCCTCGAGGTCCTCACCTCGATCCGCCGCGCCGGCGCGGACATGATCCTGACCTACTGGGCCGCCGAAGCCGCCCCCTGGCTCGACTGACGCGGGCCCGGCTCGTGAGCGTTCCCGCCGGTTAGCACCGGCGGGAACGCTCACGAGTCTTCGGACCGGTTAGAGTCCTCCGGTGAGCGAAGAACAGACGGATGACGAGCGCCGCGCTGCGGGGCTCTCGCCAGCGACCAGCAGCCCAGGCCAGCGGGCCCCGAAGTTCGTCGGCCCCCGGGCGGTGAACGTGTCGTTCTGGCTCTGGGTCGTCGGGGTGGTTGTGCTGGTTCTGAGTCAGGCGTTCTTGCTGCTCATCAAGGGCCAGGTGGTCGACATATACGTCAAGCAGAACCAGGATCCCAAGATCACCAGGGAGCAGTGGGAATCCGCCATTTCGGTTCTGTTGTGGGTCGTCCTGATCGGCGCCGTGGTGTTCGGCGCGCTGATTGCGCTGTTCGCGTACAAGATGCGCGAGGGGACGAGATCGGCGCGCACCGTGGTCACCGTCCTCGCGATCGTCACGACGCTGTTCTACTTCATTTTGTTCTACATCAATTTCCCGACCAATATTTTCTCCGTGTTCGCGATCCTGCTCTTCGTGATCGCCGTCGTGCTGCTGTATCTGCCGAGTGTCCAGCCGTACTTCCCCAAAGTCGGCCGCAAGCTGCGATGACCGAGCCCACCCGCCTCGACGAGCTGGTCCTCTACCGCGAACCCGGCGCGAGCTGGTCGGCGCTGGTGTGGGGTCCACTGTTCGCGGTGGTGGGTTTCCTGACCGACCTGGCCACCGGTGGGGTACACGTCATCGGCTGGATCCTGGTCGCGCTCGGGTTGCTGGCGATGACGGCCCCGTGGGTTTACGCGCGGCGGCGGTTCCTGGCGGTGCGGGTCACGCGCGAAAACCTCTGGCAGGGCCGTGAGGCGCTCCCGGTCGACACGATCGTCGCGGTGACCGACGTGTCGCCGGCGCTGGGCGCCAAGGTGCTCGGTGGCGGCTGGACCGTGCCGAGGAAGTTCGACGAGCTGCCGATCGAGGTCGCCGACGGCAGTGTGGTCCTGGCGTGGGCGCGCGATGTCGAGGCATTGCAGAACGCGCTGGCCCGCGTCGTCCCGGCGCGACCGGACGAGTCGTGAGAGGCTGTTCGGTGTGATCGACCTTCCCCAGCCGACCGGCGCCGAGCTCTGGCCCACCGAGGCGCAGACCGAGACAGCGCGACTGCACCGGCCGTGGCGGGCGCTCGTGGCGCTCGGCGAGCTGATCGTGGTCGCCGCGCTCATCTGGTTCGCCTTCGCACTGTGGCATTCCGGGGTCGTCCCGGTGACGACCGTGCTCTCGGACGGAACACGTCTGGTTTCCTCGCGCTTTTTCGGCGGATCCATCGCCGGCGCGGTCGGTCTCGGTGTGCTCGCGACGCTCGTTTTTGTCGACGCCGTCCGCGAATTGCTACTCGCTGTGCGCGCCCGGCATCGGAAGCCGCACAAAGGTTAGCGCTCGGCCGGGTATCCACAGCACCCTCACAGGCAACCCCTAGCTAACTGATAACCAGTAACGCGAATCTTTCTCCCATGACGCGTCGTCGAACATGGGTAGTCAACGGTGTGCTGGTGGTCGTGCTCGGGGGCGCGGGATTCGGCATCTACGAAGCATTTTCGCCGGCCGACAGCGCCGCGCAAAGCACAACTCGAACGACGCAGGTCGCCCGGACGACGGTCACCGAGACCGTCTCTGCCGCCGGAACCGTCGCGAGCAGCTATAGCGGTGCCGCGAGCTTCGGCACCTCCGGAAAGGTCTCGTCGATCGTCGTCGCGGTCGGGGACGTGGTGACCGCCGGTCAGAAACTGGCCACTTTGGACAGTACGCAGGCGAACAAGCAACTCCAGGTGGCCAAGGCGAACCTGGCAGTGGCGGACGAGGCGCTCACCGCGGGTGAGAACGCGCCGGCCACGACGACGTCGAGCAAGAGCGGCACCACCAGCCAGGCGACCACGCAAGCCGACACGATCACTTCGCTGCAGGCCAAGGTCGACCAGGCGCAGCTGGACGTCGACACCGCGCAGTCGGCCGTCGACGACACCGTGCTCACCGCGCCGGGCGCCGGCACGGTCACCGCGATCAACGGCACGGTCGGCCAGCCGGCCGGCACCGGATCTTCGTCTTCGTCCTCGGGCACCGGCCAGTCGTCCGGCACGGGTAGCAGCGCGGGTAGCCAGTCGTCGTCCTCGGCCTCCTCGTCGAGCTCGTCGTCGACCAGCGGGTTCATCACGCTCACCAACATGTCGAGCCTGGTCGTCGACTCCTCGGTCGCCGAGATCGACGTCAGCAAGGTCAAGGTCGGCCAGAAGTCCACGGTCACCCTCAACGCGCTGCCGGACACACCGATCCAGGCGACCGTGAGCAAGGTCAACCTGACCCCGACGACCAGCGGCAGCGTCGTGTCCTACGGCACCGAGCTGACCCTGACCAGCCCGCCGGCCGGGCTTCGGCCCGGTCAGTCGGCCAGCGTCGCCATCACTGTCGCCCAGGCGGACAACGCGCTGAGCGTGCCGGCCGCGGCCGTGCAGACCGTTGGTACCAACAGCATTGTCGTGGTCGACGTCAACGGCCAGAACACAACGCGCCAGGTCCAGATCGGTGTGCGCGGCGCGTCGACGGTCCAGATCACCTCGGGGCTGACCGACACCGATCGCGTGGTGCTGACCGGGGCGTCCCCGGCGGCGACCGGCGGCACGCGCACCGGTGGTACGGGCGGCTTCGGCGGTACCGGCGGCTTCGGCGGCACGGGTGGCACGGGCGGAATCGGCGGCACGCGCACCGGCGGCACCGGCACCGGCACCGGCGGTGGCCGGGGATGAAACCCGTAATCGCGGTTTCCCAGCTGACCAAGACCTATGGCTCCGGAGACACCGCAGTGCACGCGTTGCGCGGGATCGAGCTGACGGTGATGCCCGGCGAGTACGTGGCCATCATGGGGGCGTCCGGCTCGGGGAAGTCGACCCTGCTGAACATGCTCGGCTGCCTCGACGTCCCGACCTCCGGCGAGTACACGCTCGACGGGTTCCCGGTGAGCGAGATGAACGAGCGGCAGCTTTCGTTACTGCGAAACAGGAAGATCGGGTTCATTTTCCAGTCCTTCAACCTCGTGCCGCGTACGTCCGCTCTGTCCAATGTGGAATTACCTTTGGTCTACAGTGGACTTAATCGGACCAACCGGCGGATCCGGGCGCTGGCGGCGCTGGAGATGGTCGGCCTGACCGATCGCGCGAAGCATCTGCCCAACGAACTGTCCGGCGGTCAGCAGCAGCGCGTCGCGGTGGCGCGGGCGCTGGTCACCGGGCCGGCCATGCTGCTCGCCGACGAACCGACCGGGAACCTGGACCGGGCCAGTACCGACGAGGTTCTCGGCGTGTTCGACCGGCTCAACCAGCTCGGCCGGACCGTCGTGATGATCACGCACGAGGACGAGGTCGCCCGGCACGCGCATCGGGTGATCAGGGTCAGCGACGGACTTGTCGTCGCCGACGAGACCCGTCGTCACGTGGGGGTGGCGTGAACTTCTTCGAGATCATGCGGTTCGCCGTCCGCGGGTTGACGGCGAACAAGCTGCGGTCCTCGCTGACCACGCTCGGCATCACCATCGGGGTCGCGGCGGTCATCCTGCTCGTCGCGGTCGGCAACGGCGCGTCGGCGTCGATCGCCGCGAGCATCCAGGGCCTCGGTACGAACGTGCTCAACGTGTCGGCCGCACGCGGAGGTGCCGCGGGCGCCGTCACGCGTCCGCTGACCGTCCAGGACGCGCACGCGCTGGTCGACCCGGTCGGCGCACCCGACGTCAAGGCGGCGTCGCCGGTCGTGACCACCACCGCGACCGCGACCTACGGGCAGACCAGCTACGACATCTCCTCGGTCACCGGCACCGAACCGGCGTACTTCACCACCACGAACCGCGCGGTCGCCGACGGCTCCCTGTTCACCTCCGAAGATCTCACCAGCGCGCGCAAAGTCGTCGTGCTCGGCCCGACGACGGCCACGTCGATCTTCGGGACCGCGGAGCCGGTCGGGAAGGACGTCCTGCTCAACAGCATCCAGTTCACCGTGATCGGGGTGCTGCAGGCCAAGGGCAGTACCGGTTTGCAGGACGCCGACGACGTCGCGATAGCGCCGCTCACCGCGGTGCAGAACTCGCTGACCGGCTACGGGAGCCTCAACCAGATCGCCGTGCAGGCGACCACCGCGGACTCGGTTTCGCTGGCCCAGACCGAGGTCACCGCGATCCTCAACGCGCGGCACGAGATCCGGCTCGGCGGCACGCCCGACTACCAGATCCAGAACTCCGCGCAGCTGCTGGCGACCAGGACCTCGGCCACGTCGACCTTCACCGTGCTGCTGGCCGCGGTCGCCGCGATCTCGCTGCTGGTCGGCGGGATCGGGGTCACCAACATCATGCTGGTCACGGTCACCGAGCGAATTCGCGAGATCGGCATCCGCAAGGCGATCGGCGCTCCGAGGTCGGCGATCCTCGGCCAGTTCTTGGCGGAGGCGACGATGTTGAGCCTGTTCGGCGGGCTGCTCGGCGTGCTGATCGGGGTGGTCGGCAGCCGGTTCACCATCGACGGGATCGTGCCGGTCATCGTGCCGTCCTCGATCTTCCTGGCGTTCGCCGTCTCCGCGCTGATCGGCTTGTTCTTCGGTAGTTACCCGGCCAACCGGGCCGCCTCGCTGCGTCCGATCGACGCGCTCCGGCACGAATAGGCCACCTCCCACTCTCGCGTCACAGCTAGGAGAATCCGATGTCCAGAAGGCCAGACACCGAGCCGGTGGATGACCAGCCCACGGTCGTCCAACCGGTCGTCGAGCCGCCGACCGCCGAGCAGGTGGAACGGCCCACGGCCGAGCAGATCGTGGCGAAGCCGGCTGTCGACGGCGACCTCGAGAACGAGATGCGCGCGGTGGCGCAGCCGTTCACCAAGCTGACCCTCGCGCTCGGCGTGATCGTGGTCGTCGCGCTCGCGTTCGGCGCGGGCGCGTGGACGCACGCGGCCTTCGGCAGCAGCACGACGTCTTCGGCGTCCGGCGCGCGTGCCGCGGCCACCGGCGGGACGGGCGGCACGGCAGGCGGCCAGGCGGGCGCGACGGGCCAGGCGCCGGGCGGCGGTCGCGCGGGGCGCGGCACGATCGGCACCATCGACCGGGTCGACGGCACGACGTTGTACATCAAGACGTTCCAGGGCACCGAGGTCACTGTGTCCACTTCGGACTCGACGCAGGTCGGGGTGACCCAGCCGGGCAAGGTGTCCGACCTCAAGGCGGGCGCCAGCGTGACCGTCACGGGGGCCACCGGCAGTGACGGCACGGTCACCGCACAGAGCATCACCCAGCAGCCCGCCCGAGCCGGCGGCTGACGAGTCCCGGGGGCGCTTTTGTGGTTTTGTGCCCTGGTTGAGCGCTCAAGGAGGGCACAAAAGTGGTTCTTGTGTCGTATGTGTGGGTCCGCGACGCCTCAGTGGCTGGTGAGGTTCTTGAGGTCAGCGGGTGTGGTCGGCTGGTGGTGACTGTGGGACTCGTCGGTTTGAACGTGGGACTCGCCGGGCCGGAGTGTGGGACTCGCCGATGGGCTGTGCGAGTCCCACACTCAGCGAGGGCGAGCCAGTCCACAGCAACCAGCATCCACACAGACGACCGAAGAGCCACTTTTGTACAAAAGTGCCTCTTGGGTCGACAAAAATCGGGACCCTCCCAGCTGGGAGAGCCCCGATCGGGTGAAGAAGTGGCTCAGCCGAGCAGCAGGCCGTTTCCGCCGGCGACGGCGTTGTCGAAGCGCTTGCTGATCTCGGCCCAGTTGAAGATGTTCCAGAGGGCCTCGACGTACTTCGGCTTGACGTTCTTGTAGTCCAGGTAGAACGCGTGCTCCCACACGTCGACCAGCAGGATCGGCACGGTCGGCAGGATCAGGTTGTTGTGGTGGTCGCGCAGCTGCTGGGTGATTAGCGTCTTGCCGATCGGGTCCCAGGAGAGCGAGGCCCAGCCGTTGCCCTGGATCGTGGTGGCGACCGCGGTGAACTGCGCCTTGAACTTGTCGAACGAGCCGAAGGCCTCGTCGATCGCGGCGGCGAGCTCACCGGTCGGCTTGTCGCCGCCTTCCGGGGAGAGGATCTTCCACCAGACGACGTGGTTCGCGTGGCCGGCCAGGTGGAACGCGAGCGTGGTCGACAGGCCGACAATGTCACCGAAGTTGCCGGCGTCGCGGGCTTCGGCGATCTTGTCGAGGGTGTCGTTCGCGCCCTTGACGTAGGTCGCGTGGTGCTTGCTGTGGTGCAGCTCGTTGATCTCGCCGGAGATGTGCGGCGCGAGGGCGCTGTAGTCGTAATCGAGATCGGGGAGCGTGTACCGGGCCATTGGCCCTCCTTTGGTGATCGACATTTTTGGTGATCGACGCAAGGTCTTCCTGTACCGAACCTAGTAGCACTCACCTCGGGTCGGCGACCGGGGGCCGCCGCTGTCTCCACAGGTGGGATCACTGCTCCTTATGGCTGTACCCGGAGGCCTACCGTCCCAAACCAGCCTGCAACCTCGAGCGAACTGGAGGTCAACAGGATGTGAGCAGGGTCCTACGCCGTCCGGGTCTCAGGCGGCGCGGTACCGGTCGAGCTCATTGGCGAGCTCGGCGAAGACGGCGATGTTGCACTCGAACGCTACTCGGGCTTCGTCGATGACGCGGGCGCGTTCGTCCTCGTCCCAGGGGGCGCCGTCGAGCTCGATGCGGTAGCGGTCGCGGAACGCGGGGGCGCTGCCGATCTCGTCGAAGTGGTAGAACAGCGCGCCCGCGTCGGCGATGCCGTACTCCTTCTCCAGCAGACGCCGGATGACCTGGCCGCCGGCGATGTCGCCGAGGTAGCGCGTGTAGTGGTGCGCGACGAAACCACCGGCCCACTCGCCCCCGCTCTCGCGGACGCGTGCGGCGTAGGCCGCGGTGGTGGGCAGGGGCTCGATCGTGTCCCGCCAGTCCGGGCCGACCAGGAACTCCAGGTCGCGGGCGATTTTCGGCAGCCTGCGGAGCTCGTCGAAGACGAACCGGCGGCCGACGGTGTCGCTCGCCATGGTGTCGCTGACCTGCTCGATCGCCTCGTAGATGTAGTAGTACTGGACGGCCAGCCGCGTGTAGCCGGCCAGGGTGAGTTCGCCGCCGAGCAGGGCGCTCATGTAGGTCGAGAAGTTCGCCCGGTCGTGCAACGTGCGCGTCGAGCCGCGGAGGGCCTTCGAGAACGGGACCTGGTCGACCAACCGGTCAGAATCTGCCGACACCGACATCGCACGTGCCTCCATCTTTCTGACAACCTGTCATAAAGATGGTAAACCCGTTCGGCGACTTAGGCTACCCTAATTCAGTGGTCCTTTCGGGGGCTTCCGTCGCGCCGACCCCGCGGAGCACGAACCTGACGGCCGTCTCGATGGACGGTTCGAGCTGGTCAGGGGGCACATCCACGAGCGCGCGGTTGGACAGCGCGGCGGTGATCATGCCGATGACCAGGTCCGGATCCTCGTCGGCGAGTTGTCCCGCGCGGACGCCTTCGTCCAGGATCTCGTGCAGTTTCGCGGTGATCGGGTCGGCATGGGCGCTGATGCGGCGGTAGGCCGACGGGTCGAGGGCGGACGCGAGCGCGGCGCCCGGCGGCAGGTGGTACTCCGCGAGCACGCGCAGCTGGAGCCGGACGAAGGTGGCCAGTCTGTCGACCGGGCCTTCGGCGGCGTCCACGGCGGCGTTCAGCCGCTCGACGTACCGTGCGGCTTCGTCCTCGACGAACGCGATGAGCAGGGCTTCCTTGTCGGGGAAGTGGTTGTACATGGCCGTGCGGCCGAGGCCTGCTTCGACCGCGACGCCGGCGAGCGTGACGGCGTCGAACCCGCGCTCGTACAGCTGCGAACGCAGGACGTCGAAGACGCGTGCCCGGACCTGCTCGCGGTGCTCGCCCAGCGACCGCCCGATGATCTTCGGCACCCGCCGCCCCCCTTCCGCGCTTTTCGCTCCTGTGGTCCCGTCCAGTGTCCCCCACCCCCGCAACTCGCCGTCGAGTTGCGATCCTTAAGTACTTACCGAGGGGATGGGGATCAGTCGGTGGTGGACCAGGTGTGGACGGGGGCGCCGGAGGCGGAGTGCTCGAGGTAGCGCGAGAGCATCCTGGCCAGCGCGGCTTCGCGGTCGTCGCCGTGCTCCTGCGCGTCCACGACGAAGTCGCGCTGCCACGACGAGCCCGACTTCCTGGCGAGACAGCGGTGCTCGATCACCCCGAGGTACCGCTCCCTGGCCTCGCTGGATACGCCGGAGCGCTCGAGCCCCTCATGGGCGAGCGGCAGCAGGACGCGCAGCGCCAGTTCGTCCGGAGTCATCCAGCCGATGCCCGGCCAGTACAGCTGCGAGTCGAAACCCAGCCGCGCGCCGGCGTACAGATTCTCCTCGGCGGCTTGGAACGACATCTGCGTCCAGATCGGACGCTCCGACTCGGCTAGCGCCCGCTGCGCGCCGTAGAAGAACGCGGCGTTCGCCACCACGTCGAGCACGGTCGGCCCGGCCGGCAGGACGCGGTTCTCGACGCGCAGGTGCGGTTCGCCGTCGACGACGTCGTACACCGGCCGGTTCCAGCGCCAGATAGTGCCATTGTGCATCCGCAGTTCGGCCAATTTGGGCGCTTGCCCAGTTTCGAGCGCCTCGACCGGATCTTCGGGGTCGGTTTCCGGTAACAGCCCGGGAAAATAACGAACATTCTCTTCGAAAAGGTCAAATATTGACGTGATCCATCTCTCGCCGAACCACACTCTCGGCCGGACGCCCTGGTTCTTCAGCTCCTCCGGTCTGGTATCCGTGGCCTGCAGGAACAGCGGAATCCGCGTTTCGTGCCACAGGGCTTTTCCCAGCAGGAAGGGCGAATTCGCACCGAGTGCCACCTGGACGCCGGCGAGGCATTGAGCCGCGTTCCAGTGCGCCGCGAATTCTTCCGGCGCCACTTGCAAGTGCAGCTGCACGGACGTGCAGGCGGCTTCGGGCAGGATCGTCTCTGCTTGAGTACGCAACCGTTCCGGCTTCGAGCCGTCCAGCGCGGCGCCTTCCAGTGCCAGGATGAGGTGTTCGCCGCGGGCAGCGAAGATCTGGTCGTTCAGCAGCGCGTACCGGGCGTTGTGTGTCAACCACTTCTGGTCGAAGTGCTCCTCGCCCAGCGTCGGCAGGGTGCCGATCATGGCGAGCTGGGAGCCGGCGTGGTTCGCCTGCTCGCCGGCTTTGGCCAGGTAGGCATCGAGGTCGTCTTCAAGTCCTAGCAAGGAATCTTGTGCCAGTGGGCGGGGCGGCACGTTCAGTTCGATGTTGTGCTGGCCGAGTTCGGTGGTGAACGAAGGATCGTCCAGCGCGTCGAGCACCGCGCCGTTCGTCATCGACGGCCGCATGTCGGCGTCGACCAGATTCAGCTCCAGTTCCAACCCGATATTCTTGTGTGCAAAGGAAAAACTACCATCCGAGAGCATTCGTGCGAGGGTGTCGAGACAGCGTTGGACCTTCCTGCGGTAACGCCCGCGGTCGCGGGGGTTGAAGGGGTCCGCCGACAGAGCCATGCCCATAAATTTCTGCTCCTCGTAGTTCCAGCCGCGCGGGACAGGCAACCGGGTCCCGGCTGACCACCGTTTCACGACACGACAGTCCGGTATAGCGCCAAACTGGTGCTCTGTGTCACTAGGGGTTAACGGTCAGCAAAATGCGGCCATTAGGACCAGAAAACGTCCCGGCGTGCGGACCAAACGGACCTTGTTTCCCCCGAATGGCACAGCGCTGACACACTCACCGGGTGAGACCGATGATCTTCGTCGACGACGAGACCGACCCGAGACTGGACGATTTCCGTGATTTGTCCACGGCCGACCGACGCCCGGATCGGCCTGGCGGCAGGGGATTCGTCATCGCCGAAGGCACCGTCGTGGTCGAGCGAATGCTCCGTTCGAGGTACCCGGTGCGTGCATTACTTGGTGTTGAACGGCGTTTTAGAGAACTCGCCGACCCCTTGGCGGAAGTCGACGCGCCCGCGTATGTGACTTCCGCGGAGACGATGGCGAATGTCGTCGGGTTCCACCTCAACCGCGGAGTGCTCGCCGTAGCCGACCGTCCGCCGGCGTCCACTGTCGACGAAGTGCTCGCCGACGCCCGCGTTGTCGCGGTGTTGGAGGGCGTCGGCGACCACGAGAACCTCGGCGCGCTCTTCCGCAACGCGGCCGCGCTCGGTGTCGACGGGATCCTCGTCGGGCCCGCCTGCTCGGACCCGCTGTACCGCCGCAGCGTGCGGGTGTCGATGGGGCACGTGCTGAGGGTGCCGTTCGCGACGTTCGAGAGCTGGCCGGCCGGGCTCGGTCCGCTGCGGGACCGCGGTTTCCGGCTCGCCGCGCTGACGCCGAGGGCTGATTCCGTCCCGTTGCGTTCGCTTCGTGGCCACGGTCTTGAGCGCGTCGCACTGATGCTCGGCTCGGAGGGACCAGGATTGAGCGAGGAAGCCTTGGCGGTGGCCGACTTCGCCGTCCGGATTCCGATGGCCGACGGCGTCGACTCGCTGAATGTGGCGACCGCTGCCGCTGTCGCCTTCTACGAACTCACCGAAGCTGAGTAAGTTGGCTCCGGTGACTACGCGAACCGAGGGGAGCCAGTCGGTGGAACTGCGGATCCGCGGTGAGCGGGCGGTGCTCGCCGCCGACGATGGCGTCGACGTCCAGGAGGCGGACCCGCACAGCCTGGCCATCGGCACGGAGCTCGCCGAAGCGCTGCACGAGTGGGCGCGCGTCGCGGCCGCACTGCGGCGCGCCGAACCTGCCGCCTCCGAGGACCACAGCGCCGAAGCTGCCGCTGTCGTGTCGCGCAGGGGCCACCAGTTGGCTGTCCGGGTTGCCACGGTGATGGGCGCTCCGCTGGTCTACCGCGACCCCGTCACCGATCTGGCGACCCTCATCGAACCGCCGCTGCGGGAGCCGTCTGCCGCGCCTTCTCTGGTGGCGCGGCTGTTCGGCACGTCGGAGCACGACAACGAGCCGACACCGTGGGGCACGGGGCTGACTGTCGCCGCCTTCGTCGCCGCCGTGCTGTGCGTCGCTATGCTCGCGCTGGCCGGCACGCTGGCGACGGAGACCAGCGGCTGGCTCGCCGTCGTCGCGTCCCTCATCGTGACCGCCGGCTTGGCGCCGTCGCTCTGGCTCGCGCGCAGGCTGCCGATCGTCCGCTGGGCGGCGTTGGGCGCGGCCGTGGGCGTGGTCATCGCATGGGTCGGCGTGCTGATCGACGTGCTCTAGCCGCGCTGGGAGCGGACGCCGAGGAGGACGTCTTCCCAGGAAGGCACGATGGGGTGGTTCTTCTTCCCCTTCACGCGGGCGGGCTGCTCGGTCTTGGCTTCTTCGGGCTCGTCGGCCGGGACGCGCGGGATTTCCCGGGTGTCGTCGTCAGTGTCCGGTTCGGCGATCGGTGTGTCGAGAACGGCTTCGTCCTGTTCGTCGAGGGTGGAGTCCAGCGTTGGCTGCTCGACGTGGTCGCGCTCGGCTTCCACGGCCCGCAGCGTCCGAGGCGCACGGTAGGAGTTGGGGTCGAGCAGGTCGTGGGCGTGCTCGTCGAGCGCGTGCACGGTGCCGCCGTGCGCGCCGGGGGAGAACGCCCAGTGCGCACGGTTGTCGGAGCGGCCGGCCTTCCAGCTCAGCTCGACGATCCAGCGGCCGTCGTCGCCGCGCCAGGAGTCCCATTTGGACTGGGTGTAGTCGTGCCCGCGGACACCGAAGGAGTGCGCGATCACTTCGCCGAGCGTCTGCACGTCCGGGCCGTCTTCGCGGACCGGGTGCGCGCGCTGGGCGAGTTCGGCGTAGCGGGAGCGCTCCAGCAGGACGGGGTACGCGAAGCGCTCGACCCGGGACACCGTGACCCCGGCGGTCGTCGCGACCTGCTCGACGGACTCGCCCGCCCGGATCCGGGCTTGGATCTCACGTGGCCGCATCTGACTCTCCAACTCGATCTCGATCTGGCCGAGCCGGGTGAGGTCGCCACGGGCCGCCGCTCGTAGTCTCTCATCGGCGGGGAGCAGAAAACGCGTGCGGCTCGCCGGGTCTTCGCACACGATGGACTTGCCGTCCTCGTGTAACCCGACTACCCGTAGCGCTCGCATGATCGCCTCCCCTGAACTTCACCTTTGTGGGTGTCTACGTTAGTTCGGCGCGTCGACTTGACGTGAGAGGCGCGCCGAGGTTCCACTCTTCTGCTCTTGATCTTGAGGCACCCGAGTGGTTCCCGTCGAACGGACGCGCCGGGCAGTCGTCGTCACGAAGAGGTTAATCAGGAAGCCGGACAGTGACGACCAAGCCGCCGCTCGCGCGTGCTTCGGCTCGCACGGTGCCGCTGTGGGCCTGCGCCACCGAACGGACGATCGACAGCCCGAGCCCGGCGTTCGACGACGAGGCGGTGCGATCGGGCGTCAGCCGCCGAAAGGGCTCGAACAGGTCCTCGACGGCGTCCGCGGGCACGACCGGGCCGGAGTTGGTGACCACCAGCGTGTCGCCGACCTGCAGCCGGACGGACCCGCCGGGCTGGTTGTAGCTGATCGCGTTCTGCACAAGGTTTGTCACCAGCCGCTCGAGCAGCACCTTGTCACCGGCGACGGTGCGCGCTCGCAGATCGGGTTCCAGCGTCACGCCGTGCTTCTCGGCGAGCGCGGACGACGACCGCAGCACCGACCGCGCGACGTTGTCGAGCCGGATCGGGGTGCGCCTGGTGAGACCGCGATCGCCGCGCGCGAGGACGAGCAGCCCCTCGATCATGCGTTCGCTGCGTTCGTTGGTGTGCAGCAGATGCGCGCCGAGCTTGACGACCTCGGGCCGCACTTCCGGGTCGGCCAGCGCGACCTCGATCAGCGTCCGCTGCACGGCCAGCGGGGTTCGCAGTTCGTGGGACGCGTTGGCGACGAACCGCTTTTGGCTGTCGAACGACACGGCCAGTCGGTCGAGCATGCTGTCGAAAGTGTCGGCGAGCTCCTTGAGCTCGTCTTCCGGGCCGTCGAGGTTGATGCGGCGATGCATGTCCTCGGCTTCGAGCTTCCTGGCCGTCGCGGTGATGGCGTGCAGCGGCCGCAGGGCCCGCCGCGCCATCACCCAGCCGAACAGGACCGCCAGCACGACGGCGATCAGCAGCGCGATCGACGACTGGATGACCAGCGAGGTCAGCACGGACGTGCGGTAGTCGTCGAGCGATGTGGTGACGATCGTCCGGGTCGCTTCGGCCGTCGCCGCCACGGTGGTGTCGGCGGTGGCTCCGACCGCCATGGCCGGCACGGCTTTGATCGCGAGCCTGGTCGCGTCGGGCAGCGTGCCGCGCACGAGCAGGTAGTTGATCACCAGCAGAACCAGTCCGACCAGCAGGAAGAGCCCGCCGTACAGCGCGGTCAGCCTGCCCCGCACCGACATCCGCAGCCGGGGCATCAGGCGAACCGGTAACCGGCGCCGGGCACCGTCTCGATGGGGCCCGGCTGGCCGAGTTTGCGCCGCAAGGTCATCACGGCGACCCGCACGGCGTTGGTGAACGGGTCGGCGTTCTCGTCCCAGGCCTTGTCGAGCAGGTCTTCGGCGCTGACGACGGCGCCTTCCGCGCGCATCAGGACCTCCAGCACGGCGAACTCCTTCGGCGAAAGGGGCAGGTACTTGCTGTCCCTGGTGGCCTGGTGCCGCGGCAGGTCCAGCACGATCCCGCCGCGTTCCAGTACCGGCGGCAGCGCCGGCCGGGCCCGCCGCGCAAGCGCTTGCACCCGCGCGACGAGCTCGGCGAAGGCGAACGGCTTCGTGAGGTAGTCGTCGGCTCCGAAGCCCAACCCGGCGACGCGGTCTTCGACTTCGGCGGACGCGGTGACCATGAGAATCCTGGCCTCGCCGCCCGCCGCGATCACCGCGGCGCAGACGTCGTCGCCGTGGACGAGCGGCAGATCGCGATCCAGCACGACGACGTCGTAACCGTGCACGCCGACCCGCTCCAGCGCCTGCTGGCCGTCGTAGCAGACGTCGACGGCCATCGACAGCCTCCGCAGGCCCTCGGCGATCGTGTCGGCCATCAGCTGTTCGTCTTCGACCACGAGCACGCGCATAACCCCAGTCTGCTGGCCTGGGATAAGCGGTGGATAAACGAACTCGCTTAACGCGGCGAAATCACCCGATCCGTACACCTTTCGCCATGACAAACACGGTGAAGCTTCGATACGGATTCGCGGTGGCCGGGATTGCGCTGGTCGGCCTGGTGAGCGCGTGCGGCGGTGGCGGGGACGGCGGGAACAAGGTCGCGTCGGCCGGTGGCGACACCGGCAAGCAGAGTGCGTCGGCCAAGCCGTCGCCGCAGGACCAGGCGCTGGCGTGGGCGCAGTGCATGCGCAAGAACGGGGTCGCCGTTCCCGACCCGAAACCCGGCTCGGATGGGACGATCATGCTTCCCGCCGGTGGCCAGGGCGCCGATCAGGCCGCCTTGGAGAAGGCCACGGACGCCTGCAAGGCACTCATGCCGTCCATCGGCGGAGAGGGCAACAAGCTCGACGCCAAGCAGTTGGACGAGCAACTCGCGACGGCGAAGTGCATGCGCGCTCACGGCGTCCCGATGTCCGATCCGACCCCGGACAGTCCGAGCACGATGGACGCCTCCGCGGCCGGCGACATGTCGAAGGTGGAAGCGGCGGCCAAGGCGTGCGGGATGAAGGGCATCCCGGTCGTCAAAGCGGCGCCGGCGAAATGACCGACACCGCGCGGCGAACGCGCCGTGCTCGCTGGGTGGTCGTCGGGACCGCCCTGTTCGTGGTGATCGTGGTGGGCACCGTGGTCGTGGTGTCCAGGGGCGCGTCCGGTTCGGCGTCCGGTGCGGTACCCCCGCCGAAGGCCGCCACGGCCGTGGTCGAGAAAACAGACCTGACCGACTCGGACTCGGCGGACGGCAAGGTCGGCTTCGGGCCCGACCACGCGATCTCGGGTCGCAAACCGGGCACGGTCACCGGCTTGCCCAATCTCGGCGACACCGTCACGCGAGGCAAACCGCTGTACTGGGTGGACGCCAAGCCGGTGCCGCTGTTCTACGGCGCGATCCCGTTCTACCGCGACCTGACCGCGGGCATGACCGACGGACCGGACGTCAAGGAGCTGGAGGACAACCTGCAGGCGCTGGGCTTCGGCGGGTTCGGCAAACCGGACCAGAAGTTCACCGCCGCGACGGCCGCCGCGCTCAAGAAGTGGCAGAAATCCCTGAAACTGGACCAGACCGGCACGCTCGCGATGGGCGACGTCGCTGTCGAAAGCGACGCTGTCCGGGTTTCCTCGATCACCGGCCAGCTGGGTGCGCCTGCGACCGGGAACCTGGTGAAGGTCACCGGAACTCAGCGACTCGTCACGTTGCAGCTCGACGCGAACAAGGGGACCGAAGCCACCGTCGGGGCGAAGGTCGGGGTCGCTGTCAACGGCGGCAAGGCCGGCACCGGCACAGTCACCCAGGTCAGCCCGTCGACCGACTCGGGCGGCGACGGTTCGGGCTCGGGCTCCGGCTCCGGTGGCAACGGCAGTGGCGGAACGCCGAAGGTCACCGTGATCGTCAAGCTCGACGACCCGGCGTCGGCTGGGAACCTCGATGGCGCACCCGCGACCGTCACCTTCACCACCGGTACGCGCCAAGGCGTCCTGGTCGTCCCGATCGGTGCGTTGCTGGCGCTGGCCGATGGCGGCTACGGCGTCCAGATCGTCGACGCGGGTGGGCTGCAGCACCTGGTCAAGGTGACCACGGGGCTGTTCGCCGGCGGCAACGTCGAGATCACCGGCCAGGGCATCACCGAAGGCACGAAGGTGGTGACGACGTCGTGACTCCGGTGCTGGCGGTTCACTCGGCGAGCCGGACCTATCCCGGCGGAGTGCGCGCGCTGCGGGGAGTTTCGCTGTCGATGGAGGCCGGGGAGATGGTCGGGATCGTCGGCCCGTCGGGTTCGGGCAAGTCGACGTTGCTGCAGCTCATGGGCACTTTGGACCGGCCGACGAGCGGGCGGATCGAGCTGCGCGGATTCGACGTCGCGACGCTGCCCGACAGCAGTTTGTCGGCATTGCGTTCGCGCTGGATCGGGTTCGTGTTCCAGCAGTTCTTCCTCGACGAAGGAGTCAGCGCGGTCGACAACGTCGTCACGGGATTGCTCTACGCGGGTGTGCCTCGGCGGAGACGTCGTGCGCTGGCGTTGTCCGCGCTGGAGCGGGTCGGGCTGGCGCATCGCGGCAACCACCTGCCCAACGAGCTTTCGGGCGGGGAGAAGCAGCGCGTCGCGATCGCGCGGGCGGTGGTCAACAACCCGGCGATCCTGCTGGCCGACGAACCGACCGGGGCGCTCGACACCGAGAACGGCGCGGCGATCCTGCGGCTGCTGCGCTCGTTGAGCGCGGACGGGACGACGGTCGTGCTGATCACCCACGACCGCGACATCGCGGCTGGGCTGCCGAGGCGGATCGAGCTCCTTGACGGCGCGCTGCGGTTGGACACCGGTACGCCGAAGTCGATGCGGCGGGTGGCGTCGTGAGCGCGCCGACCGTGGAACGCCCACCGGCACCGGCGCGGCTGGGCGCTCGCGACGTCCTTTCGCTCGGCTCGCACGGGATGCGGACCCGGCCGCTGCGTGCGGTTCTTTCGGCGCTGGGCATCGCGATCGGGATCGCGGCGATGGTCGCCGTGATCGCGATCCCAGCGTCGAGCGGGAAGGCCCTGCAGAACCAGCTCGCCGGGCTGGGCACGAACCTGCTGCGCGTCGAGGCCGGGACGAAGCTGGACGGCAAGCCGTCCGTGCTGCCCGACACCGGGTTGCCGATGGCGCGGCGGATCGGGCCGGTCACCGGCGTTTCCGCGACCGGAGGCACCGGGAAGAACGTCTACCGCAACGACAAGGTGCTCGCGTCGGACACTTCGGGTCTGTCGGTGTTCGCGGCGAAGAACGATCTGCTCGACGTCCTCCAGGGAAAGATGTACGCGGGCAAGTTCCTCGACGCCGCGAGCGGGAAGTACCCGGCGACCGTGCTCGGTCACGAGGCCGCGATCAGGCTCGGTATCGACCACCTCGACCCGGCGCACCCGACGCAGGTGTGGATCGGCGGGCGCGCGTTCGTCGTCGTCGGGATCCTCGACGCGATGCCGCTCGAACCGGAGATCGAACGTTCCGTGCTGGTCGGTTGGGGCGCGGCGAAGCAGTACCTGGGCTTCGACGGGCATCTGGGCACGGTCTACGTCCGCGGTGATCCGGCCCAGCTCGACGCCGTCCGCAACGTCCTGCCGTCGACGATGAACCCGACCGAACCCAACGCGGTGAACGTCAGCAAGCCGTCCGACGCGTTGCAGCTCCAGCAGCTCACCGGGGCGTCGTACAGCGCGCTGTTCCTCGGGCTGGGCGGGGTCGCGCTGCTGGTCGGCGGGGTCGGGGTGGCGAACACGATGGTGATCTCGGTGCTGGAACGGCGTCGGGAGATCGGGCTGCGAAGAGCCCTCGGCGCGACTCGGCGTCAGGTGTGGGGGCAGTTCGTCGCGGAGTCGGTGCTGCTGAGCGGGCTCGGGGGGTTGGCAGGGGTGGTCATCGGGGTGCTGGCGACGGCGGGGTACGCGCTGAGCCAGGGTTGGCCGGCGGTGCTGCCGGTGGGCGCGTTGGTCGGGGGTGTCGGGATCGCCGCGCTTGTCGGTGCTGTCGCGGGTGCCTACCCGGCGATCCGCGCCGCCCGCTTGCCGCCCACCCAAGCCCTCGCGTAACCCCCAGGACGGGCACTTTTGTCCAAGAGTGCCCTCAGTAAGTACTTACCGATCGCAACTCGCCGTCGAGTTGCGGTCGTGAGTGTGGAACTCAGCGTTCTGAGTGTGGGACTCGCGGTGTGCACCCGCTGCTGTCGGCGAGTCCCACACTCACCGAGCTGAGTCCCACACCCGGTTCCACCACCGCCGCAACTCGCCGTCGAGTTGCACGGTGCCCGTCCTGGTGAGCGGGATAAGCGGCGGATAAACGATCTTGCTTAGCGCCTCGAGATCACCCGATCCGTAGACAGGAAACCGGCGGTTGCGGCCCGTCGGGGGGCCGCAACCGTTCCACCCAGAAGAGGAGAAGAACATGAAGGCTCGTTATGTTTTGACGGTCGCCGGTGTCTCGGCGCTGGGCTTGTTCGGCGTCTATGGCACGTCCAGTGCCGCCACCTCGCAGTCGGCTCCCGCCCCGGCCACCCGCGTTTGCGCCATCGCGGACGGATCGGCTGTCGCGGCCGGGGCGGTCACCGGCGGGCTGACCGTCGGCACGGCTGTCCCGGTGAAGACCGTGCCTCAGATCAAGCTGAAGACCGTGAAAGCCGCGAAAGCCGTGCCCGCCGGTAAGGCGACCATCGTCTGCTCCGGCCACACGGTTCCGGGCAAGGGCCCGGTCCTCACCGCACCCGTCGGGATCACGCTCAGCGGGGTTCCGGTGACGCCTGCCGTTCCGGCCGTGAAGTAAGCGGGACTGGGCACTTTCGCGCTTTTGAGCCCAGCTGGAAAAGCGCGAAAGTGCCTGGCCCGGTCGGTCGTCAGGGTGGCGGCGGGTAACCTCGCAGGGTCGTGGGGAGACACGGCGGTTCCGATCTGCCGAGGAGAAAACCGTGCCCGTGTCCGTCCGACGGCTCGGTTTGCTGTTCGCCGTCCTCGAGATCGCGGCGATCGTCACCGTCCTGATCCTGAAGCGCTTCGACGGCCTCGACCTCGAGGTCTACGTCGGCGGCGCGCGGGCGCTGGTCGATCACGGCACGCCGTACGACGCCTGGGTCCCGACCACACACGGGATCCTGCTGCCGTTCACCTACACCCCGTTCGCAGCGGCCGTCTTCCTGCCCGGCACGATCCTGCCGTTCGCGCTGACGATGCGGCTGCTGTCGATCCTGTCGATCCTCGCTATCGGCGTGGTGGCCTACCTCGTCGTCGCCGAACTCAACGGCGCGCTGCGCGACCGCACCGACGTCCGCGGGCACGTCGTCGCGGTGTCGGCCGCGATCGTCGCGCAGCTGGCCGGCGCGGTGCTCGAGCCGGTGCGTTCGACGCTCGGGTTCGGGCAGATCAACGCGCTGCTGATGGTCGCCGTCGTTCTCGACGCGCTGTTACCCGGGAGACGTCGTACGCGCGGCCTGCTGATCGGACTGGCAGCCGCGGTGAAGCTGACGCCAGCAGTGTTCGTCCTGTACTTCCTGCTGCGCCGCGACTTCAGGTCCGCGGCGCGCGTGGTGACCGGGTTCGTCGGCGCGGCGGTGGTGATGTGGGTGTTCGCCCCGCGCGCGTCCGCGAAGTACTGGACGGACCTCGTGTTCGACACCAGCCGGATCGGCGGCGCCGACTACGTCGGGAACCAGTCGCTGCACGGGTTCGTCGCACGCCTTGAGCTCGGCGATTCGACCGGGAACCTGGTGTGGCTGGGCACCGTGGCCCTCGCGCTCGCACTGACCGCGTACACGATGCTCCGGACCCGTGCTTCAGGCTCGTCGGTGCCCGCGCTCATCGCGTGCGCGATCGGCGGGCTGCTGATCTCGCCGATTTCGTGGACGCACCACTGGACCTGGTGCGTGCCGATCCTGGTGTGGACCGGCTATGTGGCCGTCCGTGCCTGGCGCGACGACCGGCCGCTCAGCTACTGGCTGGGCGGGATCACGGTGTTGTCGGTGGCCCTGTTCGTGATCGGGCCGATGTGGTTCGCGGTCCGGCCGGCGAACTCGGTGTTCAGCTGGCTGGAGACCGAGTCCTACGAGCTGCTCGGCCTGGTCCTGCTGATCACGATCGCCGTCGTCGGCCCTCGCGCCGCGCCCGGTGCCGAAAAACGTGAAGGCCACCTTCATGGCGGCCCTCCGCACGGCGGAATACGCAGTGAAGGTGGCCTTCACGTCCAGTCGGAAGAGAACTCAGCCGAGTCGCTCGACGACGTACTCGATGCTCTGCGTGAGCAGCGTGATGTCGTCCGGGTCGATGGCCGGGAACATCCCGACGCGTAGCTGGTTCTTGCCAAGCTTCCGGTACGGCTCGGTGTCGACGATCCCGTTGGCTCGCAACGCCTTCGCCACCGCGGCGGCGTCGATCTCGTCGGCGAAGTCGATCGTGCCGACGACCTGGGATCGCAGCGCCGGGTCGGTGACGAACGGCGTGGTGTAGCTCGTCTTCTCGGCCCACTCGTAGAGCCTCGTCGACGAGTCCTTCGTCCGTGCGACCGTCCAGTCGAGGCCGCCGTTGCCGAGCATCCACTCGATCTGGTCGGCCAGCAGGAACAGCGTCGCCACCGCGGGGGTGTTGTACGTCTGGTCCTTGCGGGAGTTGTCTAGCGCGGTCGGCAGCGACAGCGACTCCGGGACCCAGCGGTCCGTCGCGCCGATCTCGTTGATGCGCTCGATCGCGGCCGGCGAGGCCAGCGTCAGCCACAAGCCACCGTCAGAGGCGAACGACTTCTGCGGTGCGAAGTAGTAGAGGTCGAAGTCCTCGGCCTTGACCGGCAGGCCGCCGGCGCCGGAGGTGGCGTCGATCGCGACGAGCGCGCCTTCGCTCCCTTCGGGGCGCTTCACCGGGACGGCGACACCCGTCGACGTCTCGTTGTGCGCCCAGCCGACGAGGTCGACGCCGGGCTGGAAGGCGATCTCGGGCGCGCTGCCCGGGTCGGCCTTGACGACGATCGGGTCGCCCAGGAACGGCGCGCCCTTGGCGACGGTGGCGAACTTCGAGGAGAACTCACCGTAAGTGAAATGCAACGAGCGCTCGCGGATCAAGCCGAAGGCGATGGCGTCCCAGAATGCGGTCGTGCCGCCATTGCCGAGGACGACTTCGTAGCCTTCGGGAAGCGAGAACAGCTCGGACAGGCCCGCGCGGACGCGGCCAACGAGGGACTTCACCGGCTTCTGCCGGTGTGAGGTGCCCAGGTAGTCGCTCCCGGATTTCGCCAGGTTGGCGAGCTGTTCGGCGCGGACCTTGGACGGCCCACAGCCGAAACGGCCGTCGGCGGGCTTGAGTTCAGCGGGGATGGTCAACTCGGCTGCGTCGGTCATATTGGCAGTCTCTCAGGTCGGAATCCAGCAGGTGACGGCGGTGGCGCAGTGTCCGGTATGTGGGATCGGGACGGATACGAGGCGTCGCGGAGCGCTTCGGAGCGTGTTCGCGGGCGTCTCCCCGTACCGAGTTGTCGCTGGGGTTGTGGGTTTCACGCCAAGCCTGGTCCGCCCGACGAACGCCACCCGGCCGGGTCGACGCCGCCGGGGATCGGGGCGGCCGGGTCGTACGGCGTGCGGGTGAAGATGAACGTCGCCAGGTCGAGGTGGTTCGGGACGCCGTCGGCGTCGCGGCCGACGGTCAGCGTCTCGCCGGAGTAGTAGCCGTCGAGGCCGATCCAGCTGTCGTCGCCTTGCTGCCGGAAGCGTGACGCACGCCCGCTGCCGGTGGCCGGGGTGAGCCAGAACTGGCCGTCCGGGAGCAGCCGCAGATGGTAGGGCGTCGGGCCCCAATGCCACAAACCGGTCAGCGGCAGCAGTTTCGGGTCCACTGGGGACGGTGCCCACTCGGCGGGCAGCCGGGGCTCGAGCTCCTCGGTCAGGTTGATCAGGTCGATCGTCGTCTGCAGGATCGGTGCGCCGGACGTCGTGTTCGCCAGCAGCAGCGCGCCGGTCTGGGTGGCCGGGTCGATCAGCGTGCAGGCCAGGAAACCGGGCATCGACCCGGTGTGGCCGGCCAGGCGGCGGCCCTGGTGGCGGATCAGCTGCAGGCCGAGGCCGTAGCCGACGCTCCACTGGTCGCCGTCATCGACGGTCACCATCTCGCGCATCTCCGCGACGGTCGACGGGTCGAGCACGCCGTTGCTGTGCCCGCCGACGAACATGGTCCAGCGCGCCAGGTCGGTGACCGTCGACCAGAGCTGCCCGGCCGGCGCCATCGCGCCCGCGTCCGGGGACGGCTCGGGCAGCAGCGTGTCGGCCCACGGGTGGACCGCGAAGCCGTTCGCGTGCGCGCCCTCGGGATGCGGCGTGGTGCGGGACATGCCCAGCGGCGTCAGGACTTCCGCGGTGACGGCGTCGAGCCAGCTGGTGCCGCGATGCCGCGCGATGACCTCGCCGAGCACCCCGAAACCGACGTTGGAGTAGTGGAACCGACTGCCCGGCCGGTTCTTGATCGCGCCGGTGGCCAGGCTCGTGTCCAGTGCCTCCCAGCCTTCGCCCACGGTGCGTTCCCACCACGAGCCCGGTGACTCGGCAGTGAGGCCGGACGTGTGCGACAGCAGCTGCGCGATGGTCGACGAGCCGAGCGCGGTGCCGGAGACGTGCTTGTCGAGCGGGTCGTTGAGCGCCAGCTTGCCTTCGTCGCGCAGCCGCATGACTTCGGCGGCGACGACGGACTTCGTGATCGAGCCGAGCCGGTACTGCGTGTCCGCGCCTGGGCGCACTCCGTCGACGAACCCGCGGGCGCCCCACCAGGCGATTTCGCCCTCGCGGACGACGGCGGCGACCATCGACGGTACCCGGCACGTCGACTGGTCCTGGGCGAGGCGGCGGAGCAGCGCGAGCTCGGTGGAAGGCAGCATGCCGCACATTCTGCCTCGTGCGGCCCGCGTCAGCCCAGGAGGTTGCGGGACATGGCCGTGGTCACCGCGGCGGTCCGGTCCGAGACGCCGAGTTTGTTGAACACCCGCAGGAGGTGGGTTTTCACCGTCGCCTCGCTGATGTGCAGCGCACGCCCGATTTCGCCGTTGGTACCGCCCTTCGCGACGAGCTTCAGCACCTCGGTCTCGCGGGCCGAAAGCGACTGCGCCACCGGGTTGCGGACGCGGTTGACCAGCTTGCCCGCGATGGACGGCGCGAGCACGGTCTCCCCGCGTGACGCCGCGCGGATCGCGCCGGCCAACTCCGCGCGCGACGCGTCCTTCAGCAGGTAGCCAGAGGCGCCGGCCTCGACCGCGCGCAGGATGTCGGCGTCTGTCTCATACGTCGTCAGCACGACGACCCGTTGTGCCGGCGACTCGGCGAGGATCTTGCGCGTAGCACCGACGCCGTCGAGTCCGGGCATGCGGAGGTCCATCAGGATGACGTCCGGCTGCTTGACCCTGGTCAACGCGACGGCCTCGTCGCCGGAGCCCGCTTCGCCGACCACCGTCAGGTCCGGCTCTGCCTCCAGCATCCCGCGCAGCCCCTCGCGTACCACAGGATGGTCGTCCACCAACAGGATCGTGATCACGCCGGCACCTCCAGTTCCACTGTGGTCCCCCGAGAATGTCCACTGTGGACCCGCATGGCGCCGCCGACCTGGGCCACCCTGGTGCGCATGCCGCGCAGCCCGAAGCCTTCGGCCGGCCTGTCCGGATCGAACCCGACACCGTCGTCGGACACGCTGAGCCGCACCAGGCCGTCTGCCACCGAAAGCCGGACGAAAACGGTCGACGCCTTCGCGTGCTTGACGATGTTGGTCAGCGTTTCCTGCATGGCGCGAAGGAAGACGACCTCGGTCGGCGTGCCGAGTGCCGGCAGCGGGGCGACCTTGCAGGTCACCTCGATGTCCGACTCCTCGCCGAGCCGCTCGGCCTGGCGGCGGATGGCATCCTCCAGAGTGCCCGCCGACAGCGCCGACGGGGTCAGCGCGACGACCATTTCCCTTGCCTCCGCGAGGTTTTCGCGGGCCGTTCGGGCGGCGAGGGCGAGATGGCGGCGGACGGCGGCCGGGTCGGTGTCCAATTCGGACTCCATGGCCTGGGTGAGTGTCACGATGCTGGTGAAGCCCTGCGCCAGCGTGTCGTGGATCTCCCGGGCCAGGCGCTCCCGTTCCGCCGCTGTCCCGGCTTCGTGCGAGAGCCTGGCGACCTCGGCCTGGCTGGCTTCGAGCTCCTTGATCAGCTCGGCGCGTTCCGTGCTCTGGTTCATGATGCGTTCGGTCCAGCGGCCCATCAGCACGCTCGCCACGATCAGCATCGCGGTGATCGGGATGAGCGTACCCATGCTGGGGTCGCCGAACCCCTTGTCGACCAGCACCGACAGCGGCGGTAGCAGGATCGCGACCGCGGACACCACCACCGCGGCCGGTGTCGTCAGCAGCATGAACGCCAGCGGGCACACGGCGAACAGGACGAACCCGGCGTTGCGGTCGGCGAGGATCGCGACGGCGGCCAGCAGCAGGACGGCCGCCATGAACCGTACCGCTGACCGGCTGCTGTCCTTCTCCTGCCGCACGAGCCGCCTGCCGAATGCGACATAGCCGACGGCGCAGCAGGTCATCGCGCCGATCGACACCCAGCGTCCGGTGAGGCCGGTGTCGTCCGTGAACAGTTCCAGCGTGACCGTGACGACGTAGGTGATGGCGAAAAGTACGTCCCACAGCCAGAACCAGCGCCGCCAGGCGTCCACTGCCATCACCGTTCCGTGGTCGTCCAGCGGAACACCAGCCGGCACAGCACGAGTCCCACCACGCACCAGGCCCCGAGCACCAGCGCGACGGTCCCGAGTTCCCATTTACCCGCCATTTCGTACGCGGCCGCCTGCTCCGGCAGGAACACCGAGCGGAAGCCCTGGCAGATCCACTTCACCGGGAAGAACGACGCGATGTCGACCATAACCTTCGGCAGGTTGGTGATGGGGGTGACGAACACGCCCGAGATGAACTGGAGACACAGGTAGACGAGGTTGATCAGCGCCACCGCGCCGGTCGTCGACTTGACCACCGAGCTGACGAAGATCCCCATCAGCGCGCAGCCGATGATGCCGAGCGCGAACACCCAGAACAGGGTCAGCCACTTGGTCGGGTCGGACGGCAGCTTGAGGTCGAAGATCGGCACCGCGAGCCCGACCATGAGCACGACCTCGGCGAGGCTGGTCACCGCGACCAGGATGATCTTCCCGAGGAAGAACGACGTAGCCGTCATGGGCGTGCCGTGCAGGCGTTTGAGTGTGCCGTCCTCGCGGTTGGCGGTGAGGCCGACGCCCATGCTGCTGAACGACGTCGAGATGATGCCCGCGCCGATCATGCCCGCGGCGAGCAGCTGTCCGGAGGACACCCCGGGAATGGACGAAGCGCCGCCGATCAGGTTGCCCAGCAAGAGCATCAGCAGCACCGGCAGGGCGAACGTGAAGACCACCTGCTCGCGCTGACGGAAGAACTGGCGGAGTTCGGCGACGCCGCGAAGCAGGCCCAGCTCCAGGGTGCCGGGCAAGGGCTTGGCGGTATGCGTGGAGGTCATGCCTGCTCTCCGATCAGGTCAAGGTAGACGTCTTCCAGCGTCGGGCGGGAGACGGTGAGCTCGGCCAGTTCGCGGCCGCCGGCGGAGAGCTGGTGGATCAGTTTCGTGGGGTAATGGGTGCGCTCCTCGCGCGGGCCCGACGCCTCGATCCAGCGCACGGTCGCTTCGGCTCCGGCGCGACCACCGAGGGTCTGCGGGGTGTCTTCGGCGACGATCTGGCCGCGCGCGATGACGGCGACGCGGTCGGCGAGCGCTTCGGCTTCGTCGAGGTAGTGCGTGGTGAGGAGGATCGTGGTGCCCTCCTCGGCGAGCGACTTGATGAGCCTCCAGAACTGGCGCCGGGCTTCCGGGTCGAACCCGGTCGTCGGCTCGTCGAGGAACACGAGCTCGGGGTTGCCGATGATGCCCAACGCGACGTCGACCCGACGACGTTGTCCGCCGGAGAGCGTCTTCACGCGGGAGTTGGCTTTCTCGGTGAGCCCGACCTTCTCGACGACCTCGAGCGGGTCGCGGGGGTCGGCGTAGTAGCGGGCGAAGTGCCGGACGGTCTCCGCGACGGTCAGCTCGGCCGCGTCGTTGGCCGTCTGCAGCACGATGCCGAGCCGCGCCCGCCACTCGCGACCGGCCGTGCCGGGGTCCTCGCCCAGCACGCTGGCCTCGCCCGACGTGCGGTGGCGATGCCCTTCGAGAATCTCGACCGTGGTGGTCTTGCCGGCGCCGTTGGGTCCGAGCAGGGCGAACACCTCGCCGCGCTCGATGTCGAGGTCGATCCCCCCGACCGCGACATGCCCCGGGTACTCCTTGCGCAGTCCGCGCACTTTCACTGCGTTGGTCATGAACTGATCGTGCAGCGTCGGCGGTGCGCCAGGGACGTCCGGCGGGCTGAACCTGGCTGTCCACCGAACGGTGGACACGCGGTGTCACTCCCGAAGCGCGAAGGTTTCCCGTGGAACCAAGGAAAACGGGTTTAGGCAGGTGAAAGCGGGTCCGGCAAGGGGCAGAACTGGTGGCCGGCCATACGAACACCCGGGCGATCGGTGATGGGCGGTGACTGGCGGTGAGTGTGCGAGGGGTCCCGCACTGGCATCGGAAGCCACAAGGGTGGCCCCGAGGGGTCCTGCACAGCACCGCACGCTGTTGACAGAGTGTCTAACATGACTATATGTCTCATACGTGGGTGACGGCCAGCGACGGTGTACGCCTCTCGGTGCGGATCAGCGGTCCCGATGACGCGCCGACGGTCGTGCTCGTGCACGGGTATCCGGACGACGGTTCGATGTGGGACGGCGTGGTCGCCGAGCTCACGGGCCGGTTTCGGGCCGTGGTGTACGACGTGCGCGGCGCGGGCGAGTCCGGCAAGCCGAAAGGTCGGCGGTCCTACAAGTTGGACCAGTTGGCCCAAGATTTGGCCGCCGTGGTCGAAGCGGTCCAGCCCGAGGGCAAGGTGCACCTGCTGGCGCACGATTGGGGCTCGATCCAGACCTGGCATTCCGTCACTGGCGACGAGCTCCGCGGGCGGCTCGCGTCGTTCACGTCGGTGTCCGGGCCGAGTCTCGATCACGCGGGTGCTTGGTTCCGGGCGCAGATGCGGCCCAGCCCCCGGCGGCTCAAGCACGCCGTGACGCAGTTCCTGCACTCCGGTTACATCGTGTTCTTCCAGATTCCCTTGCTGCCACAGCTTTTGTGGCGGGTCGGCGCGATCGGCCGCCTGATGAAGGCGCTCGACCCGAGCGCGGAGAAGCCGAACGTCTCCGACGGTGTGCACGGCCTGAAGCTCTACCGCGCGAACATGCTGCCGAGGTTGTCCCGGCCGATGCCGCGGTCCGCCGAGATCCCCGTCCAGGTGCTCGCGCCGACCGGCGACGCGTTCGTGTCGACGCCCCTGCAGACCGAAATCGCCCGCTGGGTCCCGGATCTGCGCGTCCGCCGGATCACCGGTGGTCACTGGGTCACCCGCGCCAAGCCCGAGCTGATCGCCGGTGCGGCGGCCGAGCTGATCGACTACGTCGAAGGCGGCGAGGAGTCCCGAGGCCTCAAACGGTCCCGGGTGCGCGACGCGAAAACGCGCAAGTTCGCGAACAAGCTTGTCGTCGTCACCGGTGCCGGGAGCGGCATCGGACGTGCCACCGCGCTCGCGTTCGCCGGCGAAGGTGCCGACGTCGTCGTCACCGACATCAATCCGGAAGCCGCGAAGGAGACTGTCAACCTCTTGCGCGCCAAGGGATCTGTCGCTGCTGAGTACATAGTGGACTCGTCCGACGGGGACGCCGTCGGACGGTTCGCCAAGCAGGTCCGTGCCGAGCACGGCGTGCCGGACATCGTCGTGAACAACGCCGGGATCGGCATGTCCGGGCCGTTCCTGGACACCTCCGTCGCCGACTGGGAAAAGGTCATCGACGTCAACCTGTGGGGGGTCATCCACGGCTGCCGCGCGTTCGCCGAGCAGCTGGTGGAACGCGGCGAAGGCGGTCACATCGTCAACCTCGCGTCGATGGCGGCGTACATGCCGTCGAAGATCCTGCCCGCGTATTCGACGTCGAAGTCCGCGGTGCTGATGCTCAGCGAATGCCTCCGCGCGGAACTCGCCCGCGAGAACATCGCCGTGACCGCGATCTGCCCAGGAATCGTGCACACCAACATCACCGGCTCGACGCGGTTCGTCGGCGTCGACAAGCAAGAGCAGAGCCGGCGGCAGAAGGCGAGCACGAAGATCTACGGCAAGCGGAACTTCGGACCGGAGAAGGTCGCGCGGGATATCCTGCGTGCCGTGGAACGCAATACCGCCGTCGCGCCGTCGACCCCGGAAGCCAAAGCCGTGCTCGTCCTGTCGCGCCTGACGCCCGGGCTGCTCCGCACGGCCGCGAAACTGGACGTCACGCCTTGACCGAAGCCCGCAAACCGCGCCGGATGTCCCCGCAGGCGCGGCGCGACGAGCTGATCCGCGCGGCACTGGACCTGTTCGCCAGCCGGGCGCCGGAACTGGTCACGGTCGACGACATCATCGTGCGCGCCGACGTCTCGCGGCCGTTGTTCTACCGGTATTTCTCGAGCCTGCGGGAGCTGCAGATCGAGGCTCTGCACACCGTCACCGACGGGCTGATCGACGGGCTCGCGCGGCGCCAGGAGGGGACGCCGCTGGACCGCCTGCGCGGGGTCGTCCGCGGGCTGATCGACGTCGCCGCTGAGTACCAGGCGGGGTATATCGCGTTGCTGCGCGGTGGATCGGTGATCGCGACCTCGGAGACGGACGCCGTTGTCGACCAGGTCCGCAACCGCTCGGTGGAGCTGATCCTGGAGGCGACCGGCGTCGCCGAGCCGTCCCCGCTGCTGCTGCTGACGCTGCGGTGCTGGACGGCCGTGGTCGAGGGCGCGCTGCTGACGTGGCTGCAGGAACGCACGATCCCGCGTGAGGACCTCGACGGCTGGCTCGTCGACCAGCTCGTCGCCATGGTCGCCGCGACCGCGGCCCACGACCCCACCGTCGCCGTCCTCCTCGACGCCACCTGACCCCCTGCCGGACCCCCAGGACGGGCACTTTTCCACAAGAGTGCCCTCGTTGAGGGCTCAAGCAGGGCAAAAAGTACAAAAGTGCCCACGCAACTCGCCGTCGAGTTGCGGTAGTTAGCGTCCGCAAGGATCGCAACTCGACGGCGAGTTGCTGTCATCGGCTTCGCGTGGACGGGACCGGTCAGCTGGTGAGGGCGTGGAGGACGGCGCGGATGAGCGGGTGGGTGTCGCTGCCGGTGCGCACGGCGGCGAAGACGCGCCGCAGCGGCACGGTGCCGCGTACGGGCAGCGCGACCGCGCCAGGCAGGTCCGTGAACGCGTGCCGCGGGACCAGCGCGACGCCCGCCCCGGCCGCGACCAGCGAGACGATCGCCCGGAAATCGTCGGAAGTGTGCGTGATGTGCGGGTTTTCGCAGACCAGCGTGACGACGTCACGGCACGGGTTGCCCGGCAGCGGCGCGATCCAGTCCTCGTGCGCCAACTCCAGCACGTCCGCCGACGCCTCCCCGGCCAGCCGGTGTCCTGCAGGCAGGACGACGTCGAAAGGCTCGGTGTAGAGCGGGAAACGCGTGAGCCGCCGGTCGTCGGTCCGGGGTACGGACCGGTACTCCTCCGCGATCGCGATGTCGATCTCGCCGTCGAGCAGCAGCGGAACACTCGCGTGCCCCTCTGCGTCGCGCACCACGACGGTCACCTCGGGCGCGGTGGCGCGCAACGCGGCGATCGCCGGCGCGACGACCTGCGTGATCGCCGACGCGAAACTCGCGATCTCGACACGTCCGCTGACCCCGGCCGCGAACGCCGCGAGCGTCGCCTGCGCGCGTTCCAGTTCGGCCGCGACGGCGTTGGCGTGCACCACAAGCAGCTCGCCCGCCGCCGTCAGCGACACCCGGCGACCACGTCGTCGCAGCAGCTCCTGGCCCGTCTCGGCTTCGAGCGCGGCGAGCTGCTGCGACACCGCCGACGCAGTCAGGTGCAGCGCCTGGGCAGCCGCGGTCACCGTGCCGTGGTCGGCCAGCGCTGCCAGCACCCGAAGCCGTCGAGGGTCGATCACGCGTTCAGTTTGCTCCTGGCCGCCACGAAGGCGTCCACCGCGCGGTTGACGTCGTCGGCGGTGTGGGCGGCCGACATCTGCGTTCGGATGCGCGCCTTTCCGTGCGGCACCACGGGATAGGAGAACCCGATCACGTAGATTCCCTGGTCCAGCAACAGGTCGGCCATCGTCCCGGCCAGCGTGGCATCGCCGAACATCACCGGGATGATCGGGTGCTCGCCGGGCAGCAGATCGAAGCCCTCCTCGGTCATCCTGCGGCGGAACAGTTCCGTGTTCGCCCGCAGCCGCGTCAGCAGCTCGCCCGACGACGTCAGCAGGTCCAGCGCGGCCAGCGCGGCGGCGGTGATCGACGGCGCGAGCGAGTTGGAGAACAGGTACGGCCGCGAACGCTGCCGAAGCATCTCCACGATTTCCTTGCGGGCACTGACATAACCGCCACTGGCACCGCCCAATGCCTTGCCGAGCGTGCCGGTGAAGATGTCGATCCGGTCGGTGACGCCGAACAGTTCGGGTGTGCCGCGCCCGGTCGGGCCGGTGAAACCAACGGCGTGCGAGTCGTCGACCATGACCAGCGCGTCGTACCGCTCGGCCAGGTCGCAGATCTCGTCGAGGGGCGCGAGGTAACCGTCCATTGAGAACACACCATCGGTGGCGATCAGCCGGTATCGCGCGTCCTTGGCGTCGACGAGCTGCCGCTCGAGGTCGGCCATGTCGCGGTTCTTGTAGCGGTACCGCTTCGCCTTGCACAGGCGGACGCCGTCGATGATCGACGCGTGGTTGAGCTCGTCGGAGATCACCGCGTCCTGGTCGTTGAGCAGTGTCTCGAACAGACCGCCGTTGGCATCGAAGCAAGAGCTGTAAAGGATGGTGTCCTCGGTGCCGAGGAACTGCGAGAGCCGGGCTTCCAGCTCTTTGTGCGGTTCCTGTGTGCCGCAGATGAACCGCACCGAGGCCATCCCGAAGCCCCACTTGTCCAAGGCCGTGTGGGCGGCCTCGATCAATGTTGGGTGGTCGGCGAGGCCGAGATAGTTGTTGGCGCAGAAGTTGAGCACCTCGTCGCCGGAGCCGACGCGCACGGTGGCGTTCTGCGGGCTGCCGATCACGCGCTCGCCCTTGTACAGCCCGGCTTCCCGGATCTCGTCCAGTCCGGTCCGGAGGTTCTCGCGCATCGAGCCGTACATCAGTTCTCCGTCCAGTCGAGGATGACTTTGCCGCACTGCGCCTCGCGCGTGGTGGCGAAGGCCTTCTCGTGCTCGGTGTAGTGGAAGCGGTGGGTGATCACCGGGCTCAGGTCGAGGCCGCCCTGCAGGAGCACCGACATCGAGTACCAGGTCTCGAACATCTCCCGGCCGTAGATTCCCTTGAGGTGCAACATCTTCAGCACGATGCTGCTGAAGTCGACGGCGAACTCCTCCGACGGCAGGCCCAGCATCGCGATCTTGCCGCCGTGGGTCATGTTCGCGATCATCTCGCGCAGCGCGCTCGGCTTACCGGACATCTCCATGCCGACGTCGAAGCCCTCGGACATGCCCAGCCCCGCCTGCGCTTCGGCGACGGTCGACTTGGAGACGTCGATCGCCAGGTCGACGCCGACCCGCCGGGCCAGGTCGAGGCGGTGCTCGCTGACATCGGTGATCGCGACGTGGCGGGCGCCCGCGTGCTTGGCGATCGCGGCGGCCATGATCCCAATCGGGCCGGCGCCGGTGATCAGCACGTCCTCGTTGATGACCGGGAACGACAGCGCGGTGTGGACGGCGTTGCCGAGCGGGTCGAAGATCGCCGCGACGTCGAGGTCGACGGCCGTCTGGTGCACCCAGGCGTTCTGCGCCGGCAGCACGGCGTACTGGGCGAACGCACCGTCGGTGTGGACGCCGAGGCCGCGCGTGTGTGCGCACAGGTGGCGGCGCCCTGCCTTGCAGTTGCGGCAGGTGCCGCACACCAGGTGGCCCTCGCCGCTGACCAGGTCGCCGACCTTGACCCCGGTCACGGCCGCGCCGGCTTCGACGACCTCGCCGACGAACTCGTGGCCGACGATCAGGGGCGCGACGATGTTGCTCGCGGCCCAGTCGTCCCAGGACTCGATGTGCAGGTCGGTCCCGCAGATCCCGGTGCGCAGCACGCGCACCACCACGTCACCAGGGCCGGCGACCGGGTCGGGGACGTCGATCAGTTCCAGACCGGGGGCCGCGGCCACCTTGACCAATGCCTTCATGGGCATGAGTGTCGCCCCGCGCCGCTGTGCAGTCCATCAGTGTTTTCTGAATTCACTTGTAAGTGGAACTGCACAGGGCGGGCAACGGGACGTGAAGGCCACCTTCAGTGCGCAATTCGTTGTGAAGGTGGCCTTCACGTCCCGTCAAACCCCTCAGAGCAGGTCCCAGCCCTCGACTTCCTGTGGGGTGCGGGGGCCGGGGCCGACGTACTTGGCCGACGGGCGCACCAGGCGTCCGGTCTTCTTCTGCTCCAGGATGTGCGCGGCCCAGCCGGCGGTGCGGGCGGAGCTGAACATCGCGGGCATCATGTGCGGCGGCACCTCGGCGAAGTCGAGGATGACCGCGGCCCAGAACTCGACGTTGGTCTCGATCGGGTGATCCGGGCGGCGCTCACGCAGCTCGGCGAGCGCGGCCTGCTCCAGCGCGGCGGCCACCTCGTAGCGGGCGGCGCCGAGCTCCTTGCAGGTGCGGCGAAGCACGCGGGCACGCGGGTCCTCCGCGCGGTACACGCGGTGGCCGAAGCCCATCAGCCGTTCCTTGTGGTCGAGGATGCCCTTGACCAGCTTGCGGGCGTCGCCGGTGCGCTCGACCTCCTCGATCATCGGCAGCACCCGGGCGGGCGCACCGCCGTGCAGGGGGCCGGACATCGCGCCGATCGCGCCCGACATCGCGGCGGCCACGTCGGCGCCGGTGGACGCGATCACGCGCGCGGTGAACGTCGACGCGTTGAGGCCGTGCTCGGCGGCGGACACCCAGTAGGCGTCGACGGCCCGGACGTGAGCCGGGTCCGGCTCACCGCGCCAACGGACCATGAAGCGCTCGGTGATGGAGGCGGCCTGGTCGACCCGTGACTGCGGGACGGCGGGCAGCGCGGTGCCGCGAGCGGACTGCGCGACGTAGGAAAGTGCCATGACAGAGGCGCGGGCGAGCTGGTCGCGGGCCTCGACGTCGGTGATGTCCAGTAACGCTTTGTAACCCCAGATCGGGGCAAGCATGGCGAGTGCGGCTTGGACGTCGACGCGGACGTCACCGGTGTGCACGGGCAGTGGGAACGGCTCGGCCGGCGGGAGTCCGTGTCCGAACCGCCCGTCCACGAGCAGGCCCCAGACGTCGCCGAAGGTCACCTTGCCGGCGAGATCCTCCAGGTTGACGCCGCGGTAACGCAGCGCGCCGCCGTCCCGATCAGGTTCGGCGATCTCGGTGCGGAAGGCGATGACGCCTTCGAGTCCCGGGCGGAAACCGTCGTCGGCGGCGTCTGCCGACGGCGCTGACGCGGTCGGGACGGTCGATACAGGCGCTGAGGTAGTCACTATGTGTAGACCTTTCGATGCGCTTTACCCCGACATTTCACACGCGGACGGGTTACACGCAGAGCGCGCCTCATCGCACGGTTGGTCAAACGATGCTCCTAGAACTCGCCGGTAGCAATCGTAAGATGTGGTGGTTTCGGTCACGATTACGAGAACGATTCAGTCAAACGGGCCGCCGGACGCCAAACGTTCCTGTTTTGGAGCCTCCCGACGCCCGGTGGGACGACGTATCCGCCAGGTAAATCCTGGGTTTCGCGCGGGTGTGAATCCATCGGTGTGGTGATAGACCTTTCCCATGCATCTGAGCCCGCAGGAACGGGACAAACTGCTCATCCACGCCGCCGCGGACGTCGCGCGCCGCCGGCTTGAGCGCGGCGTCCTGCTCAACTACCCCGAAGCCGTCGCGCTGATCAGCGAGCACGTGCTCGAAGGCGCGCGTGACGGGCGGACCGTAGTTGACCTGGTGTCCAGCGGCCGAACGGTGCTCAGTGTCGGACAGGTCCTCCCCGGCGTCCCCGAAATGGTCGACTCGGTGCAGGTCGAGGCCACTTTTCCGGACGGCACCAAGCTCGTCACCGTGCATGACCCGATTCCGGGCGGCAGCGGGCTGCACCCCGGCGAGATCATCCCCGGTGACGAGGCCGTCGAGCTGAACCCGGGCCGGCCGCGGCAGCGGCAGCTGGTGCGCAACCTCGGCGACCGCCCGGTGCAAGTCGGGTCGCATTTCCACTTCGCCGACGTTAACGACGGCCTGGAGTTCGACCGTGAGGCCGCGCAGGGACACCGGCTCGACGTCCCGGCCGGGACGTCCGTCCGGTTCGAACCGGGGGTCGAGCGAGAGGTGGACCTCGTTCCGTTGGCGGGAGACCGGATCGTTCCGGGGTTGCGTAGGGGGCGGGCATGACCCAGATCGATCGTGCGCGTTATGCGGAGCTGTTCGGGCCGACGACCGGCGACCGGATCCGGCTTGCCGACACCGACCTGCTGATCGAAGTCACCGAGGATCGCAGCCGCGGCACCGGCTCCGGGGACGAGGTGCTCTTCGGCGGCGGCAAGGTGATCCGGGAGTCGATGGGCCAGGGCATGGCCACCCGCGCCGAGGGCGCGCCCGACCTGGTCATCACCGGCGCGGTGATCCTCGACCACTGGGGCATCGTCAAGGCCGACGTCGGCGTGCGCGACGGCCGGATCGTCGGCATCGGCAAGGCGGGCAACCCGGACATCATGGACGGCGTCGACCCCGCGCTGGTCATCGGGCCGTCCACGGAAGTCCTGTCCGGCAACGGGAAGATCCTCACCGCGGGCGGCGTCGACTGCCACGTCCACTTCATCTGCCCGCAGCTGATGGACACCGCGCTCGCCGCGGGAATGACCACAGTGGTCGGTGGCGGCACCGGTCCCAACGAGGGCAGCAAGGCCACCACGATCACGCCCGGCGCCTGGAACCTGGGCCGGATGCTGGCCGCGACGGATCCGTATCCGATCAACGTCCTGTTGATGGGCAAGGGAAACACCGTCCGCCACGAAGCGCTGCGCGAGCAGCTTGTCGCGGGTGCGGGCGGGTTCAAGCTGCACGAGGACTGGGGGACCACGCCCGGCGCGATCGACGCGTGTCTCACCGTGGCCGAGGAGTCCGGTGTCCAGGTCGGGATCCACACCGACACGCTCAACGAGGCCGGGTTCCTGGAGTCCACTGTGGACGCCATTGCCGGGCGCTCGATCAACGCGTTCCACACCGAAGGCGCCGGCGGCGGGCATGCGCCGGACATCATCCAGGTCGTCGGACTGTCCAATGTGCTCCCGTCTTCGACCAATCCGACGCGGCCGCACACCGCGAACACGCTCGACGAGCATCTCGACATGCTGATGGTGTGTCACCATCTCAACCCGTCGGTCCCGGAAGACCTGGCCTTCGCCGAAAGCCGCATCCGGCCGACGACGATCGCCGCCGAGGATGTCCTGCACGACATGGGCGCGATTTCCATGATGAGCTCGGACTCCCAGGCGATGGGCCGGATCGGTGAGGTCATCATCCGGACCTGGCAGACCGCGCACGTGATGAAACGCCGTCGCGGCGCGCTGCCCGGCGACGGCCGCGCGGACAACCTGCGAGCCCGTCGTTATGTCGCCAAATACACGATCAACCCGGCGATCGCGCACGGGATGGCCTCGGAAATCGGTTCCGTCGAGATCGGGAAACTCGCCGACCTCGTGCTGTGGGAACCGAAGTTCTTCGGCGTCCGTCCGCATGTCGTGCTGAAGGGCGGATTCGCCGCCTGGGCGGCGATGGGCGACGCGAACGCGTCGATCCCGACTCCGCAGCCGGTGCTGGCGCGGCCGATGTTCGGCGCGGCACCCTCGGTGGCCGCAGCGAGCAGCCTGTTCTTCGTCGCACCGGAGGCGATGGACAGCGGTTTGGCGGAGAAGTTCGGTCTCTCCCGGAAACTCGTGCCGGTGTCGAACACGCGTCGGGTGAGCAAGGCGGACATGGTGCTCAACGACCTGCTGCCGAATGTGCGCGTCGATCCGGACAGCTTCGCAGTCCACGTCGACGGGGAGTTCATCGAACCGCAGCCGGTGACCGAACTGCCGATGGCGCAACGTTATTTTCTGTTCTGATGGACCTTTCCGCGGTGATCCTCGCCGACTCCCGGTTTCCCGGCGGGGGCCACGTCCACTCCGGTGGGCTCGAGGAGGCGGTGGCGCGAAAGCTGATCGCCCACGAGCGCGACCTGCCTGCGTTCCTGAGTGGACGGTTGCGGACGGCCGGTGCGCTGGCGGCGGTTTTTGCCGCGGCTGCAGCGCATGCGGCGAGCCGAAACGTCCACAGGGGACATTGGCGGCTGCTCGATGTCGAACTGGACGCCCGGACGCCGTCGGTGGCGCAACGCGAAGCCTCCCGCGCGCAAGGCCGGGGGACAGCACGTGCCGGGAGGATCTCTTGGCCTTCGCCAGTCCTCGATGGACTGATCGCGGCCACCCCGCGTCCGCATCACCCGATCATTCTCGGGGCGCTGGTCGGGGTCGCGGGCGGTTCCCCGCTCGACGCGGCGTCGTCGGCGGCATACCTGGCGATCAGCGGGCCGGCGAGTGCGGCGGTTCGGCTGCTCGGGCTGGATCCGTTTGCTGTCAACGCTGTCGTCGCACAGCTGTCAGGTGCGCTGCACGCTGTTGCCGGGCGCGCGGCGGCTGTCGCTGGTGACGCGCCTGCTGACCTGCCATCGCCCGGCTCCCCGGCGCTGGATCTACTCGCCGAGGCGCATGCCCGGCACCACAAGGAAGAGGTGCGTCTCTTTGCCAGTTGAACACGAGCATGGACACGAGCACGGGCATGGTCATTCGGTGGGCGGGCACACTCACCCGGTCAACTTCGATCCGACCGCGACCGAGCCGGACCCGTACGGCCACGCGCCGATCACCGGGCGCGCGTACCGGATCGGCATCGGCGGGCCGGTCGGCAGCGGAAAGACCGCGCTGGTGGCCGCGCTGTGCCGGGCGCTGGGCGACGAGATCGATCTCGCCGTGGTGACCAACGACATCTACACCACCGAGGACGCGGATTTCCTTCGTAAGGCGGGTGTTCTCGACGTCGAAAGGATCGAGGCGGTGCAGACGGGCGCGTGCCCGCACACCGCGATCCGTGACGACATCACCGCGAACCTCGACGCCGTCGAGCGGCTGGAAGAGAAGTTCCCCGGGTTGGAGTTGGTGATCATCGAGAGCGGCGGGGACAACCTCACCGCGGTGTTCAGCCGGGGACTCGCCGACAGTCAAGTGTTCGTAGTGGACGTTGCGGGCGGTGACAAGGTGCCGCGCAAGGGCGGGCCGGGAGTGACCACCGCGGACATGCTGGTGATCAACAAGGTCGACCTCGCGCACCTCGTCGGCGCGGACATGGACGTCATGACATCCGACGCCCACCGCATGCGCGGTGAGCTGCCGGTGATCACCCAGTCCTTGGTGGACACTCCGGACGCGCCGGACGTGGCGAAGTGGGTGCGTTCGCTGCTGTGAAAGCCCACGCTCGTGTGGTCGCCGAACTCGACGGCACCGGCCGGACGGTGTTGCGCGAGCTCCGGTCGATGTCGCCGTTGACGTTGATTCCCAAGCGGGGCAACGGTCCCGTGGCGATCGTGCACCTCGTGAATTCGGCAAGTTCGCCGTTGGGCGGAGACGAGCTCCGGCTGACGTTGCGAGTCGGACCCGGAGCCCGGCTGCGTCTGGCCGGCGTCGCCGCGACGATCGCGTTGCCAGGTCCGCGTGGCGAGGCTTCCGTGTCTACTGTGGACATCGAAGTCGGGGACGGCGGCGAGCTCGAGTACCTGCCGGAGCCGACAGTGGTGACCGCCCGAGCCCGGCACGTCGTCGAACTCCGCGCGTCACTGTCGGCCAATGCGCGCTTGTGTGCTCGCGATGTTCTCGTCCTGGGACGCGCGGGCGAGCTGCCGGGCCGCTTCACGACGTCACAGCACGTCGTGTGCGGTGACGTCCCGCTGCTGCGGCAAACGCTGGACATCGACGACGTCGACGTCCTCGCCGGTCGACGCGTCCTTGCCACGGAACTCCGCTTCGGCGATCCCGCCGTCACCCCCGCGAGCGGCGACTGGTGGTCGCTCACCCCGCTCGCCGCGGGTGGCTCCCTCGCCACCGCGCTGGCCCACGACGCCGTCACCGCCCACCACGCCCTAACCCTCGCCACGCGTCCGGTTTAGGGCTCGTGAGTGTTCCGGCCGCTTAGAACCGGCCGGAACATTCACGAGCCCTAGACGCGACTACCCACCCGGGCGGTCGGCATCGGCAAGTCGACCACGCTCGCCCCGGGCTCCTGGCAAAGGTCGTGGCAGGTGGCGTCGAGGGTGCAGCAGAGCGAGCAGATCGCGCCCTCCTGCTTGGGGCAGTCCGCGACGTCGGGCAGTTCGTACGCATCGCCGCACACCAAGCATTTGTGCGTCGCCTGGAGGTCTTCGGCGCCGGAATCCGGGCCGCTGACGGTGTTCGGCCGCGCGAGGTAGTACTTGCCCTTTGTCACGACGGCCAGGACGGGCACCAGCACAACCGCGATGACGATCGCCAGCAGCGGGCTGAACGCCGCCAGGAAGTGCCCGAACGCCCCGAAGTACGCCGCGATCGACACTGCCGACGCCACCAGCATCGACCCGAACCCGACCGGGTTGATCTTGTGCAGGTACGCCCGTTTGAACTCGATGTACCGCGGCGAGAGGCCCAGCGGTTTCGCGATGACGAGGTCCGCGCACACCGCGCCGATCCACGCGATCGCGATGTTGGAGTAGAAGCCGAGGATCTTGTTCAGGAAGCCGAACGCGCCGAACTCCATCAGAGCCACCGCGATCCCGCAGTTCACCAGCACGTACCAGACCCGGCCGGGATGCTTGTGCAGGATGCGCGAGAAGAAGTTGGCGAACGACAGCGACCCGGAGTAGGCGTTGGTCGTGTTGATCTTGATCTGCGAGACGACCACGAACAGCGACGCGAACGTCAGCGCGAGCGGCCCGAGAGCCGGCTTGACGGCGTTGAGGTATGGCGCGATCGGTTCCAGCGCGCTCGCCTTGCCGACGACGCCGAGCGCCAGGAACGCCAGCAGCCCGCCGCCGATCTGCTTCGCCGCGCCGAGGACCACCCAGCCGGGGCCGGCCATCAGCACCGCGGTCCACCACGAACGCTTGTTCTCGGCCGTCTTCTCCGGCATGAACCGCAGGTAGTCGGCCTGTTCGCCGATCTGCCCGATCAACGACAGCGCGACGCCCATCCCGAAGCCGAACCCGATCGCGGAGAACCCGGACCCGGCGCCGTCGGTGCCCCCGAAGTGCGCGAACTCGCTGAACCTGCCCGGTTCGCGGATGATCACCACGATGAACGGCAGCAGCAGGCCGGCGATCCACAGCGGCTGCGTCCACGTCTGCATCTTCGCGACCGCGCCCATGCCGTACAGCGCGAACGGCAACACGATCAACGTCGCGAGCAGGTACCCGACGGCCAGCGGGATGCCCAACGCGAGCTGGAACGCCTGGCCCATGATCGAGCCTTCGAGCGAGAAGAAGATGACCGTGAAGCTCGCGTACACCAGCGACGTCAGCGTCGACCCGAAGTAGCCGAAGCCCGCTCCGCGGGTCAGCAGGTCCATGTCGACGCCGTATTTCGCGCACGCGTGCGCGATCGGGACCCCGGTCACGAAGATCACGAGCGCGGCCGCCAGGATCGCGAGGACCCCGGAAGTGAAGCCGTACGAGAGGAAGATGCTCGCCCCGATCGCGAAGTCCGCGAGGTAGGCGATGCCGCCCAACGCCGTCGTCGCGACGACGAAGGGCGACCAGCGGCGGAACGAATGCGCGGCGAACCGGAGTGAGTAGTCCTCGCGGTTCTCGTTCGCGGCGAGCGCCGCGTACTTGCGTTTCGCGGTGCTTTCAGTGTCTCCAACGACGTCGTTGGCAGTGTTTTCCACGGTGTCCGTCATCTGCGGCCTCCGGAGTGCGGTGGTCCTCGTCGCGGGAGCAGGGGTGACGGTAAAGCCGAACTTTATCGATCAGGGGCCGCTGGGTAACCGCAGTGTTAAGCCTTAAGGGCGCCTTGGGGTGGCAGGAGTCACCGTTCAGTGGGTTCCCCCGCGCCCTGCCAGGCAATACCGTCGGCTGATAGTCCGAAGTCACTACAGCCCCACAGGGCCGGAGGTCTCGCGATGAGGTCGGAAACCGACAACGCTGCAGTAGCCACGGACGTAGCCGTGCGGCTACCTGGAATGCGAGTGGCCTACGACGGCGACTCGTTCGACGAGTCCGCGCTGGCGGCCACCTGGACCGAACAGCTCCAGGGCTGGCTGAACCAGGCCGTGTCGGCGGGTATCCCCGAGGCGAACGCGATGGTGCTGGCCACCGCCAGTCCCGACGGGCGGCCGTCGTCGCGCACCGTGTTGTGCAAGGGCCTCGACGAGCGAGGCGTCGTCTTCTACACCAACTACACCTCGAGCAAGAGCCACGACCTGACCGCGACGAGGTACGCGTCCGCCACCTTCCCCTGGTACTCGCTGCACCGGCAGGTGCACGTCCGCGGCGAGGTGGAGAAGGTCGACATCTCCGAGACCGCCGCCTACTGGGCGTCCCGGCCGCGGGGCTCGCAGCTCGGCGCCTGGGCGTCGCCGCAGTCCCGGCGCGTCGAGGGCCGCCGTTCGCTCGACACGGCGTTGCACAGCATCGAACGTCGCTTCGCCGGCGTCGAGGAGATCCCGTTCCCGCCCCACTGGGGTGGCTGGCGCATCCGCCCCGACGTCGTCGAGTTCTGGCAGGGCCGCCAGGACCGCATGCACGACCGCCTCTGCTACGTCCGCACGGACGATGGCTGGCACATCGAGCGCGTCGCCCCTTGATTTAGCTGGCCGTGAAGGCCACCTTCACGGCCGATTACGCCGTGAAGGTGGCCTTCACGCACGTTCAGGGGCGAGGAAAATCACGCGGACTTGGGTAGTTAGCGCCGCTAAGATGTCGGGTTGTGAGTAGTCAGCGGGGGACTGAAGAACGTAAAGGCGCGCGCAAGATACTTGGTTCGATCGTGGTCGACACGCGGCCGCTGAAGATCCCGGCGTACCGGCGGCTGTGGGTGTCCACCGCGGTTACCGCGATCGGTAGCCAGCTGACAGCCGTCGCCGTGCCGAAACAGGTGTACGACTTGACCGGCTCGTCCGGCTTTGTCGGGCTTACGGGTGCTGTCGCGCTGGTGCCGTTGTTGGTCTTCGGGCTTTGGGGCGGCGCGATCGCGGACACCGTCGACCGCCGCAAGCTGCTCCTCGTCACCAACACCGGCATCGCGCTGACCTCGGCAATGCTCTGGGTGCAAGCCCTCGTCGGCGTCGGCTCGGTGTGGCTGGTCCTCACGCTGCTTGGCGCCAACCAGGCATTCTTCGCGGTCAACATGCCGACCCGCAGCGCGGTGATCGCCCGGCTGGTCCCGGTCGAACTGCTTCCCGCGGCCATTTCGCTCGGCGCGACGATGATGCAGTTCGGCGCCGTCCTCGGCCCGATGGCTGCCGGCGCGCTGATGCCCGTGGTCGGATTATCCACTTTGTACCTGGTCGACACGGTCGCGCTCACCGTGACGCTGTTCGCCGTATGGAAGTTGCCCGCCCTCCCGCCGACGAACGGCCCGTCACGCCGTGCCGGGATCCGCGACGTCGTCGACGGTTTCCGTTACCTGGCAACGCAGAAGATCCTGCTCGCGTCCTTCCTGGTCGACATCATCGCGATGGTGTTCGGCATGCCGCGGGCACTGTTCCCAGAAATGGCCGAACGTACTTTTGGTGACCCGCCGGGCGGTGGCGTGGCACTTGGCTGGCTCTACGCCGCGATCCCGATCGGTGCGCTGATCTGCGGGATCGCGTCCGGCTGGCTCTCGCGCATCGGCAGGCACGGCGTCGCCGTCACGATCGCGATCTGCGTGTGGGGCGCCTCCGTGCTGGGCTTCGGGATGACCCATTCCCTGTGGCTCGCCGTCGTGTTCATGGCGCTGGCCGGCGCCGCGGACTTCGTCAGCATGGTGTTCCGCAGCTCGATTCTGCAGAGCGCCACGACCGACGAAATGCGCGGCCGTCTGCAGGGCGTGTTCACCGTGGTCGTGGCGGGTGGTCCGAGGATCGCCGACGTGACCCACGGCTGGGCGGCGGCCGGGGTCGGTACCGCGGTCGCGGCGTCCGGCGGCGGCGCGCTGGTGATCGTGGTGGTGATCGCCACCGTCGCCCTGTTGCCCGCGTTCTGGCGGTACCGCGCCCCGACGTCGGTCAAGAGCTGAACTTCGCCAGATCCACCGGGTCGTGCGAGGTGAAGATATCGACCTCGTCGCCGTGGTTCCTGGCTAGTTCGCGTAGTCGGCGGACGTTGGCTACACGCGGTTCTTTCTTCGTCTGCATCAGGTTCTGGAACAGCTCCAGGCCCGGCGGGCAGTGCGGTTTGACCGGGTCGAGCTGGCCGTGGAAGAAGTACGCGTCCCCGGCGTGCAGCAGCCAGCCGTCCCCGGTGTCCACTGCGACGCCCGCGTGGCCCATGGTGTGCCCGGCCAGTGGAACGAGCAGGATTTCCGGTGGCAGGCCTTTGAGTTCGCGGACGGCTTCGAAACCGAACCAGCTCTCGCCGGACTCGTCGTAGATGCTCCACTGTGGATTGTGGGCGAACTGGGCCCCACGGAACCTGGTGCGCTCGCGCGGGTGTTTCGGTGCCGTTGCGACGCGGTGTTCTTCTGCGCGGACGTGCACCAAAGCGTTCGGGAAGTCCGCGAGTCCGCCGGCGTGGTCGATGTCGAGATGGGTCGGCACGATGTGCCGGACGTCTTCGGGGGACAGCCCGAGCGCGGTGATCTGCGCCGCGGCCGAGTCCTCAATGGTCGGTTGCGGGCCGGTGAACGTGACGAAGTTCCGGCCGAGCCAACGGCTTGGGTTTTCGACCGCTTGCCGCCCGAATCCGGTGTCCACCAGCACAAGCCCGTCGCCGGTTTCGATCAGCAGGCAATGGCAGACGAGGTGCGAGCGCCGGAGGAGGCCGGGGCGGCCGTCGACCAGTTTCCCGCCGATCGGATGCATGGTCCCGCAGTTCAGGTGGTGGACCTTCATCGTTCGCTCCTCATGATCGCCGGTCGAGGATGATGCGCAGGTGTGCGCTGATTGCGCGCAGAGGCGCGAGGTCGTGCTGTGTCTTGGCCAGGAGAAGGCCGCCTTCGATCGACGCGATGATGACCGTGGCGAGCTGCTCCGAGTCTTCGATTCCTTGCGCGGAAAGGTATTCCGCGGCGGCTTCCTGCCATGAAAGGTAGCCGCCGGCGCACGCCAACCGGATCGGCTCGCTGTCGTCCGAGGCGTCCAGTGCGACTGTCGCGATGGGACACCCGCGGTGGAACTCGGACGCCGCGAGCGCGTCCGCCAGCGCGTTGATGATCATGCTGACGGCGTCCGCCGGACCGGACGCGTGCTCGGTGATGGCTTTGAGCTGGTCGCGCAGTCGTGCGCTGGAAATCTCGATCGCCTCGGCGGCGAGCTGCTCCTTTCCGCCGGGGAAGTGGAAGTACAGCGAACCCTTGGGCGCGCCGCCGGCGGCGAGGAGCTGGTTGAGGCCTGTCGCGTGATAGCCCTGGGTGTGGAACAGTTCGGCCGCGGTCTCGAGCATGCGGCGACGGGTGTCCGTGCGGTGGACCATGAGACGACCTTAGCTCAAACTATGACGACTGGTCTAGTGATTTTCGCTGAAAAAATTACTGTCGGCAACCGGGTGACCCGGCTGGAACCGTGACCGTGACGGGGCGCAACATCGAACTGAGAGAGGGGATATTTGCCATGAGCGAAAACGAGTTCGCCGCGCTTCCCGGCAGTGAGCGCGCGGCACTTGAAGATGTCGAGGTCGTCGGCCCGGTCGACGCCGCCGAGCGGATCACGGTGACGCTGATCCTGCGCCGGCGCGCCGAGTTGCCCGAGGAGCTCGTCGAGGGTCCGGAAACGTTGACCCGCGAGGAGTTCGCCGCGCGGCACGGCGCCGATCCCGCCGACGTGGAGGCCGTACGCACGGCTCTGACCAGCGCCGGCCTCGAGATCGTCGACTCTGACGCGGGCTCTCGGCGGGTCGTCGCGGAGGGTCCGGTGGGTGCGATCACCACGGCCTTCGGCACCGACCTGAACGTCGTCCGCAACACCGATCCCGTAGGCGGCGGCCAGATCGAGCATCGGGCGCGGTCCGGTGAGCTGAACGTGCCCGTTGCCCTCGACGGGATCGTCGAGGCGGTGCTCGGCCTGGACGATCGTCCGCAGGCCCGGATCAACGTGAGCAGGCTCGGTGCGCATGCGCAGGCCGCGCAGCGGAAGTCGTACAAGCCCAACGCTTTGGCGACTGTCTACAAGTTCCCGGCCGGCACCGACGGCACCGGGCAGACGTTGGCGATTCTCGAACTCGGCGGCGGGTTCGTACAGTCCGATTTGGACACTTACTTCGGCATCCTCGGAATCGCGACGCCGTCGGTCACGGCCGTGGGCGTCGACGGCGGCACGAACGCGCCGTCGAACGACCCGAACTCCGCCGACGGCGAGGTGATGCTGGACATCGAGGTCGCCGGAGCCCTCGCACCGAAGGCGACGCAGCTGGTCTACTTCGCGCCCAACACCGACCGCGGCTTCGTCGACGCGCTGAGCACCGCCGTGCACGCGTCGCCGACGCCGACCGTGGTCAGCATCAGCTGGGGTGGCGCGGAAGACCTGTGGACCGCGCAGGCGCGCAAGTCGTTCGACGCCGCGCTCGCCGACGCCGCCGCGATGGGTGTCACGGTCACGGTTGCCAGCGGGGACAACGGAAGCCTCGACGGTCAGACGGACAAGAAGCAGCACACGGACTTCCCGTCGTCGAGCCCGCACGCGCTGGCTTGCGGCGGCACCAACCTCGACGCGGACGCCGCGGGTGCCGTCACGTCGGAGACGGTGTGGAACGGCGGCACCGGCAAAGGGGCCACTGGCGGCGGTGTCAGCGACAAGTTCGCCTTGCCGACGTACCAAGGAAAAGCGGGCGTACCGACTCGCGTCGGCACCGGCAAGTCCGGACGCGGAGTGCCCGACGTCGCGGCCGTCGCGGACCCGGCCACCGGGTACGAGATCCAGGTCGACGGGCAGATGCTGGTCTTCGGCGGCACGAGCGCGGTGGCGCCGTTGTGGGCGGCGCTGATCTGCCGACTGGCGCAAGCGCTCGGGAAGCCGCTCGGGTTGGTGCACACGCAGCTGTACGCCGGCGTAGCGGCGGGTCAGGTGCAGCCCGGCTTCCGTGACGTCACCGAGGGAGACAACGGCGCGTACAAGGCCGGGACGGGCTGGGACGCCTGCACCGGCCTCGGCGTCCCCGACGGCGAAGCCCTCCTCGCGGCGCTTCGCGGGGCGGCTGCGGGTTAGCTGTGGCGTTCCCTCTGGGCCACCCCCGTGGCGTTCAACGCCACAAGGGTGGCCCGAGGGGTCCTTAGCGGCGCTCGGAACTCTAACGGCGCTCGGGTTGCTAGCGTGGCCTTAAGGCTACGACATGGCGACCCGCGCAGTGCGTTGGCCGCCAATGCCTGGAGCTTAGGGGTGTCCGGTGGCTGTGGCGTTGTGACGTGTCGTGAAGGCCACCTTCACGGCGTAAGGCGTACTCAACTAGGCCTTCACAACCTTTCTGCCTGCCGAAAGTGCCTTCAGGTGCCCCAACAGTCACATCGCCATCACCAGCACCACCTGCACGACGTGACTGGCCTTCAACCCCGCTACCAGCACCCACCACCCCGCCCCACCCTTTAGTTCCAGGCATCGACGTTGGACGCACTGCGAGGGTCGCCATGTCGTGGCCTTGAGGGGTCCTTAGCTCAGCCCCTGGACGCGCGGAGTGGGAATCCCACTGGCGGGATCTCGGCTGGCATCCTTCTGTGATCACTTGCGCACGGGAGGTAGCAGGGTGGCCGTTCGTACGAGTCCGGTGTTGAGCAAGCGCCGGCTCGGTCGCCGGATCAAGAAGCTGCGCATCAGCGCCCGCATGAGCCTGGATGAGGCAGCGGAGAAGCTGGACAAGACCCGCAGTTCGCTCAGCCGCATCGAGAACGGGTTGACGAGGGCCGACGTTCACCTCGTCCGGTCGATGATGGACGTCTACGACTGCCGCGACGACTGGCTCATCGAACTCGCCCGAAGAGCGAGCCGAAAGGGCTGGTGGCTCACGTTCGGGATCACCGACAAGGGCTACATCGGCATGGAGACGGAAGCCGCTGACGCTCTGACCTGGCAACTTGCCTACATCCCCGGCCTGCTGCAGACCGAGGCGTACATGCGGGAGTTGTTTAGCACGGGTCCCCGCTGGAGCAAGGAGCAATTCGAGAATCACGTCAAGGCGAGGATGTTCCGCCAGGAGCGACTTGTCGATCCTGATCAGCCGCTCAGGCTGACGGCAATCGTCGACGAATCGGTATTGACCCGGCCTATCGGCGGAGCCGAGGTCATGCGAGCCCAACTGAACAGGCTCGTCGAGTTCGGCGGTCTCGCGACCGTGAGTTTGCAGGTCCTCCCACACGGCCCTAAACCGCACTCGGGCATGGACGGCGCCTTCACGATCCTTCGCTTCGAAGAAGCCGAGGATCCTGACTTGCTATATCTGGAACCGGTAACGGGTTCGATCCACTCAGAAGAACCGGAAGAGGTCCGGGCCGCTAGGCTGGTGTTCGATCGGCTGCGCTCCGAGGCGCTGTCGCCGGACGAATCGGTGGCCTTCATCGGGCGTATGGCGGCGCAGCTGTAGTCGACGCTTGAGAGGCGATTCTGGTGTCTATTGTGGACCTTGGGGCTGCCGTGTGGCGCAAGAGCAGCTACAGCAGCGGCACGGGTGGCAACGGTGACTGTGTCGAGGTCGCGCTCGGCGAGCGGGTCGGGGTCCGGGACTCCAAGGCTCCCGCCGGTGGGGCGCTGGTCGTCGGCATGGGGGCGTGGGCCGCGTTCGTGTCCGAGGTGCGCCGGTAGATTCGCCCCATGGCGAATCCCACTGGAGAGCAGTTCGAGATCACGCGCGGCGGTGCCCGCGCTGTCGTCACCGAGATCGGCGCGGGCCTGCGGGCCTTCGAGATCGGCGGCGTGCCGTACGTCGAGGAGTTCGACGCCGACGCGAAGTCGCCGATGGGGGCCGGGCAAGTCCTGCTGCCCTGGCCGAACCGCACCAAGGCCGGCCAGTGGGTCTACCAGGGCGAGAAGCAGCAGCTCGCCATCACCGAGGAGGCCCGCGGCAACGCGATCCACGGGCTGACCAGGCACAAGGAGTGGCGGCTCGTCGAGCACGCGGAGTCGTCGATCACCCTCGCCGTCGACATCGCGGACGAGCCGGGCTGGCCGGTGCCGCTGCACGCGACGATCACCTACGAGGTCGCGCCGCGCGAGCTGACCGTGACGCACGAGATCCGCAACGACGGCGAGACGTCGATCGGCGTCGGCGTCGGCACGCACCCGTACTTCCGCATCGGTGATGTGCCGACCGACGAGCTGACGCTGACGTTGTCCGCGAAGCGCGTCCGCCCCGCGCTGCCCGAGGAGCAGATGCCGTATGGCGAGGAGCAGGACGTCGAGGGCACGGAGTACGACTTCCGCGCCGGGCGGCTGCTGGCGGGCGTCGACCTCGACACGGCCTTCACCGCGTTGTCGGCCGACGGCGCCGGCAAGCACCACCACATCCTCACGCACGGTGAGACCAATCTCGACGTCTGGACCGGCCCCGACTTCGGCTGGGTGCAGGTCTTCACGCCGTCGGAGCTGGTCGGCCGTGGCCGCGCCGTCGCCCTCGAACCGATGACGTGCCCCGCCGACGCCCTCAACTCCGGCACCGGCCTCATCGACCTCCCGCCCGGCGAAACCTGGACCGGCTCCTGGGGCATCCGCCTCGCCTAACTCGCGTCCACCCGCAGCCTCTGTGGACGTAAGTTCGGCGTATTCCCGGGCGGGGCGGATCGTTATTTCCTTGCGGAGTCGAGGGTCCCGGCTGTCTCCTTGACAGCTGTGAGGTATTTGACCCCGGCTAGGAGCACCATGGAACCGTTGCGACTCGGACTGCCCGACGCGGGCGAGTTGCTTACCCTGCAGCGCGCCGCGTACATCAGCGAAGCGCGTGCGCATTGCACGTTCGACCTCCCGCCACTGCTGGAGTCGGTCGAGCAGATCCAGACGTCCCTGCTCGATCCCGCCTGTCTGGCCTGGGGGTATCGCGACAACAGCGAGGTCGGCCGCTTGGTCGCCAGCGTCCGAATCCGCATAGCCGGCGACGTCGGCGAGGTCGGACGGCTGGTCGTCGCGCCCGATCGCCAAGGCCAGGGCCTCGGCAGCCGCCTGCTGCTCGCCGCCGAAGAGCGCCTTCCGCGCGGCGTGACGTCGTTGCACCTGTTCACCGGCGAGCACAGCGCCGGCCCGCTGCGCCTCTATCCGCGCCTCGGCTACCGCGAAACCCATCGTTCACCAGAGGGTCACTACGAACTCGTCCACTTCGAAAAGGCCCGCTCTCACCCGGTCGGACCAGTTCGTTAGCGTGGCGAACCATGACTAAGGCGATTATTGGTGGCTACGTGGTCCCCGTCGACGGTGAGCCGATCGACGGCGGCACGGTACTCATCGAAGACGGCGTTATCGTCGCAGTCGGCAGCGACGCCGACATCGACATCCCCGAGGACGCGGAGCTGATCGACGCCTCCGGTTCGTGGGTGCTTCCCGGCTTCATCGACGCGCACGTCCACCTGGGCGTCCACGAGGAGGGCGAGGGCTGGGCGGGCAACGACACGAACGAGATGACCGACCCGAACGGCGCCCGCTTCCGCGCCCTCGACGGCATCGACCCGACCGAGCAGGGCTTCGACGACGCGTTGGCCGGAGGTGTCACGAGCGTGGTCGTCAAACCGGGCTCGGGGAACCCGATCGGCGGGCAGACCGTCGGGCTGAAGACGTGGGGCCGGACGGCGTTCGACGTCGTGTTCGCCGAGTCCGTCAGCGTCAAGAGCGCGCTCGGCGAGAACCCCAAGCGAGTTTATGGCGAGCAGAAGAAGACCCCGTCAACCAGGCTCGGTGTCGCCGCGGTGATCCGCGAGGCGTTCACCAGTGCCCGTAACTACGCCGCGCAGCGCGAGCACGCGCGGACCGAGGGCAAGCCCTTCGACGTCGACCTGACGAAGGAAACCCTGGCCAGGGTGCTCGACGGTGAGCTGTACTGGGACCAGCACGTCCACCGCGCCGACGACATCGTCACCGCGATCCGGCTGGCCGACGAATTCGGCTACAAACTCGTGGTCAACCACGGCACCGAGGGTCATCTGATCGCGGACATCCTCGCCGAACGTGACATCCCGGTGATCATCGGTCCGCTGTTCACCACGCGCTCGAAGGTCGAGGTGCGCAACCGCACGCTGCGCTCGCCGGGCATCCTGGCGCGCGCCGGGGTCAAGATCGCGATCACCACGGACCACCCGGTCATCCCGATCAACTTCCTCGTCTACCAGGCCGCACTGAGCGTCAAGGACGGCCTCGACCCGGACACCGCGATCCGCGCGCTGACCGTCAACCCGGCGTCGATGCTGGGGCTGGACGACAAGGTGGGCTCGCTCAAACCGGGCCTGGACGCCGACGTCGTGCTGTGGTCCGGCGACCCGCTGGACGTGATGAACCGCGCGATGCGCGTCTTCGTCCGCGGCCGCGAGGTCTACCGCTTCGACGAGACGAAGGGCGTCGGTGTGGTCGCCGAGCGTCGCTACCTGGAGGCCTAGGCCCGACGGGACGTGAAGGCCACCTTCACGGCGGATTGCGCAATGAAGGTGGCCGTCACGTCCAGTCAGCCGTGACGGAGCTCCCTGGCGATGACCATCCGCTGGATCTGGTTGGTGCCCTCGAAGATCTGCGGCACTTTCGCCTCGCGCATGTACCGCTCCACCGGGAAGTCCTTGGTGTACCCGGCGCCGCCGAGCACCTGGACGGCGTCGGTGGTCACCCGCATCGCGCCGTCGGTCGCGACGAGCTTCGCGATCGACGCCTGCCGCTGGAACGGCATCCCGCGGTCGCGCCGCCGCGCCGCGTCGAGGTACATCGCGCGCGAAGACTCGACGGTCGCGGCCATGTCGGCCAGCAGGAACTCCAGCCCCTGGAACTCGATGATCGGCTTGCCGAACTGCGTCCGCCCCTTGGCGTACGCGACGGCCTCGTCCAGCGCGGCCTGCGCGAGCCCGACGGCGCACGCGGCGATGCCCAGACGCCCTGAGCTCAACGACGAAAGCGCGATCTTCAGCCCCTGGCCTTCGCCGCCGACGAGCCTGTCGGCGTCGACACGCGCGTCGTCGAACAGCAGCGACGCCGTCGTCGACCCGGTGAGCCCCATCTTGCGCTCCGGCTTGGCCGCGGAGAGCCCCGGCGTCGCACTGTCGACAAGGAGACACGAGATGCCGTGGCCGCCGTTGTCGCTGGTCCGCACCATGGTCGTGTAGAAGTCCGCCTCGCCGGCGTGCGTGATCCAGGCCTTCGACCCGTTGACGACGTACTGCTCGCCGTCCAGCTTCGCCCTTGTCGTGAGCGCGGCGGCGTCCGAGCCTGCGTGCGTCTCCGACAGCGCGTACGCGCCGAGCAAGTCGCCTTCGAGCATCGAGGGCATCCAGCGGTCCTGGTGCGCTTCGCTGCCGTAGTGAGCGAGGGCGTAGCAGGACATCGTGTGGACAGAAAGTCCGACGCCGACCGACATCCACGCCGCGGCGATCTCCTCAAGCACCTGCAGGTAGACCTCGTACGGCACCTCACCGCCGCCCCAGCGCTCCGAGTACGGCAGCCCGAGCAGCCCAGACCGGCCGAGCAGGCGGAACTGCTCACGCGGGAAATGTGACGTTTCCTCGTACTTGGCGGCGAGCGGCGCCAGTTCCTCGCGAGCGAGCTCGGTGGCGAGCGCGACCAGGTCTTTCGCTTCGGTGCTTGGCAGCAGTCGTTCGGCCGGCATGACCCCTCCAGAAGGTCGGTGTACGAAAAGCGGTACGAAAAATAGTACTGCAGGTCCGTCTACAGTATCGTATAGGCCACGCTCGGCCGTGTGCGCCGGGTCACGAATCAACCGACGCGTTTACGGTGATCAGATGGCCAACGTCGATGCCGGTCCCGCGCGGGCCTTGCTGCGTGCCCCCGCCGGGCGCCGTCAACCCACCGCGAGGCAGCGCGCCCTGCTGGCCGACCTCGAGACGCTGTTCCTTGCCGAGGGGTTCGCCCACTTCACGCTCGACGAGCTGGCCGGGCGGATGCGCTGCTCGAAGTCGACGCTCTACGCGCTCGCGCCCAGTAAGGAGCAGCTCGCGGTCAAGGTGGTGTCGCACTACTTCAAGGGTGCCGCCGAGCAGATCGAAGCCCGGATCGCCGGGTTCGACGACCCGCGTGAACTGATCGGCGAGTACCTCGCGGGTGTTGCGGAGTACCTGAACAGGGCCTCCACGACCTTCATGGCGGACATCGCCGGGTTCGAACCCGCGCGGGCGACCTATCAGCGCAACAGCCGAGCCGCCGCGGGCCGGATCAGGTCGTTCATCGCGAAGGGCGTCGCCGACGGCGCGTTCCGCGACGTTCACGCGAGCCTGATCGCCGAGATGGCCGGGCTGCTCATCGAGGGCATCCAGACCGGGGTGATCGCTTCGCGGACCGGGGTTTCGGACGCCGAAGCCTTTACTGCCCTTTCCGAGCTCTTACTTGACGGGCTAGCGGCGCGTCAGCGTCTCCGCTGAGGGTGGTGGTGGGAGACGGGCGGGAGGGATAGCATCACGCCCGTGATTGTGGTGGGTGGAGAAGCGCTGGTCGACCTTGTCCCGGGGGAACCCCTTGAGTCTACTGTGGACGGTGGGTTGCGGGCGTTGCTTCCGCGGCTCGGCGGCGGTCCCTACAACGTGGCGCTCGCCGCGAGCAGACTCGGTGTCCCGTCGGCATTCCTCTCGCGCGTGTCGACGGACCGGTTCGGCGAGGCGCTGATCGACCGGCTGCGCGCGTCCGATGTGGACACGACGTTGGTGCAGCGGGGTGATGAGCCGACGACGCTGGCCGTCGTGGCGCTCGACGAAAAGGGCTCCGCGCACTACACGTTCTACACGCAGGGCACCGCGGACAGGCTGTTCGCCGACCAGGGCCAGCTGCCCGAAGACGTCACCATGCTTTCGCTCGGCACGCTCGGCATGGTGCTCGAGCCCGGGGTCAGCGCGTACGAGTCGATCCTGCACCGCGAATCCGCGCGCGGGACGCTGACCGCGCTCGACCCGAACATCCGGGCCGCGCTGATCGACGACGCCGGCGCGTACCGGGAGCGGTTCACGTCGTGGCTGCCGCATGTCCGGCTCCTCAAGCTCTCCGACGACGACGCCGAGTGGCTGACCGGTGGCGACGACGTGACGGACGCCGTGGCCGCCGCGAAGGCGTGGGTGGACTCAGGTGTCGACGCCGTCGTCCTCACCCGCGGTTCGGACGGCCTCGCTGTGATCACCTCGGCGGGCGAAGTGGCTTCCGTGCCGTCGCGGCGCGTGGACGTCGTCGACACCATCGGCGCGGGGGACACCGTGCAGGGCTCGCTGCTGGCGTGGCTGCACCAACGTGACGTGCGCGACCTCACGTCGTTGGGCGCTGCGGACTGGGCCGAAGCGCTCGCTTATGCGGCGAAAGCGGCATCGATCACAGTGTCCCGGAGCGGTGCGGAGCCCCCGACAGAGCACGACATGGCATCCACCGTGTGAACCTTGTCCCAAAGGGACCCCTCAGAACAACCCTGCGGCTGCGCGAGCACCACGTTTTCGACTAGCGTGGTGTGAAGAATTCATACCCCAACGGCGTCGGTGTGCAGCGAGGCCCATGGCCTCCTCGCGTGAACATATGGCTACCTGTGGAACCTACAGGCGCCACCGGCCCGTGCGACCGTGAGAGGGACTTGTATGTCCGACGCGACGACTGCGGGACAGACGGGCGGCGACACCGTCTCGCTGCGCCTGCCCAGTGGCGAGCACGAGCTCAAAGTGGTCCGCCCGGTCGAAGGCGCTCCCGGAATCGAGCTGGGAAAACTGCTCGCTTCGACCGGGTACATCACCCTCGACCCCGGATTCGTCAATACCGGTGCGGCGTCCTCCGCCATCACCTATATCGACGGCGACGAAGGGATTCTGCGCTACCGCGGGTATCCCATCGAGCAGCTGGCCCAGAAATCGACCTTCATCGAGGTCTCCTACCTGCTGATTTACGGCGAGCTGCCGACCACGGCCCAGCTCGCGGACTTCACCGAGAAGATCCAGCGCCACACGCTGCTGCACGAGGACCTCAAGGCCTTCTTCGGCGGTTTCCCGCGTGACGCGCACCCGATGCCGGTGCTGTCCAGCGCGGTGTCCGCACTGTCGACGTTCTACCAGGATTCGCTGAACCCGTTCGACGAACCCAACGTGGAGCTGTCGACCATAAGGCTTCTGGCGAAGGTGCCGACGCTGGCCGCGTACGCCTACAAGAAGTCGGTCGGCCAGCCGTTCCTGTACCCGGACAATTCGATCGGCCTGGTACAGAACTTCCTGCGCATGACCTTCGGTCTCCCGGCCGAGCCCTACGACGTCGACCCCGAGGTCGCGAAGGCGCTCGACCTGCTGTTCATCCTGCACGCCGACCACGAGCAGAACTGCTCGACGTCGACGGTCCGGCTCGTCGGCTCGTCCGAGGCCAACCTGTTCGCCAGTATCTCGGCGGGCATCAACGCGCTCTTCGGCCCGCTGCACGGTGGGGCGAACGCGGCCGTGCTCGACATGCTCGAGGGCATCCGCGACGACGGCGGCGACGTCAACAAGTTCGTCGAGCGGGTGAAGAACAAGGAAGCCGGCGTGAAGCTGATGGGCTTCGGGCACCGGGTCTACAAGAACTACGACCCGCGCGCGAAGATCATCAAGAACACCGCCGACGAGATCCTCGGCAAGCTCGCCGGCGGCGACCAGCTGCTCGACATCGCGAAGCGGCTCGAGGAAGTCGCCCTTTCCGACGACTACTTCGTTTCGCGCAAGCTGTACCCGAACGTCGACTTCTACACCGGCCTCATCTACCGGGCGCTCGGCTTCCCGACCAAGTTCTTCACCGTGCTGTTCGCGCTCGGCCGGCTCCCCGGCTGGATCGCGCACTGGCGCGAGATGATCCAGGACCCGGCGACGAAGATCGGCCGCCCGCGGCAGATCTACACCGGCGAGAAGACCCGCGACTACATCGGTATCACCGAGCGCTGATCCCGGCTCACGCAAGACCCCTCGGGGCCACCCTCGTGGCGTTCAACGCCACGAGGGTGACCCCGAGGGGTCTCTGGGATCCAACGCGCGGAGGTTGCGGGCGGGACTTAGCCTGAGGCGATGGCGAGTGTGCTGTGGTTCCGGCGGGATCTGAGGCTGGGTGACCACGCGGCCCTGCTCGAAGCCGCGTCGCGGACGAAAGACATCCTCGCGTTGTACGTGCTGGACGACGCGCTGCTGGCACCTGCCGGGACGCCGCGAATCGCGTTCCTGCGCGGCTGCCTGAGGGCGTTGAACGCCCAACTCGACGGCAAGTTGTTGGTGCGGCAGGGCAATCCGGTTGACGTCGTCCCGGCGGTCGCGCGCGAGATCGGCGCGTCGAGTGTCCACGTCAGCGCTGACTACGCACCTTATGGACGTCGTCGCGACGGGGAAGTCGCGAAGGCGTTGGCGGAGCAGGGCGTCGAGTGGGTCGAGACGGGTTCGCCATACGCCGTCGCGCCGGGGCGAGTGCTCAAGCCGGACGGTGAACCGTACCGCGTGTTCACGCCGTTTTATCGCGCATGGGTCCGGCACGGCTGGCGCCCGCCCGCCGACACGAGTGAGTCCACAGTGGACTGGATCAAGCCGTCGAAGCCGTTGACGATTCCGGAATCGCCGGATCTTGGCGGGATGACTCTTCCCTCGCCTGGCGAAAAGGCAGCGGTCGACGTGTGGCAGGACTTCTGCGAGGACGGCGTCAAGGAGTACGGCGAGGGCCGTGACAGGCCCGACTGGCCAGCCACCACCGCTATGTCGCCGTACCTGCGCTGGGGTTGCGTCCACCCGCGCACGCTGCTCGCGGACATCGCAGGCGACGAGTCGGCTGGTGCGTTGGCGTTGCGCGGCGAGTTCGCCTGGCGCGAGTTCCACGCGGATGTCCTGTGGCACAAGCCCAAAGCCGCGCGCCACAACTACGACGAACGCTTCGACGCGATCCAGTATGACACCGGTGCCGCCGCCCGGCGCTCGTTCGACCAGTGGCGCGAAGGCCGGACGGGGTACCCGATCGTCGACGCCGGTATGCGGCAACTGCTGGCGGAGGGCTGGATGCACAACCGAGTCCGGATGGTCGTCGCGAGTTTCCTGGTCAAGGACTTGCACCTGCCGTGGCGGGCGGGTGCGAGGCACTTCATGTGCTATCTCGTCGACGGCGACCTCGCGTCCAACCAGCTCAACTGGCAGTGGGTGGCCGGTTCCGGAACCGACGCTGCGCCGTACTTCCGGATCTTCAACCCGACAACGCAAGGCGAGAAGTTCGATCCACGCGGCGACTACGTCCGGAAGTATGTGCCGGAACTTCGCGGTGTCGAAGGGAAAGCCGTGCATCAGCCGTGGAAACCGGGGTCCGGGCAGCCCAAAGGCTACCCGGACCCGATCGTCGACCACGCCCACGAACGCCAAGTCGCCCTAACCCGCTACGCAGCCATCAAGTAGGGCACTCTTGTGGAAAAGTGGGTCTTCGGTCGTCTGTGTGGGTGCTGGTTGCTGTGGACTGGCTGCGTTTTACCGCAGCAAGGGCCGGGACGGGCGGTGTCCGGAGCTGGGTGTGGGACTCGTCGGTCTGAGTGTGGGACTCGCCCTCGCTGAATGTGGGACTCGCACAGCGCGTCGGCGAGTCCCACACTCCGGCCCGGCGAGTTCCACGTTCAGGCCGACGAGTCCCACATTCACTGACAGCCGACCACACCCGCTGACCTCAAGAACCTCACCAGCCACTGAGGCGTCCGGACCCACACATACGACACAAGAGCCGGAAAAGTGCCTTCGCTGGTCAGGCGCGGAGGGCGTCGCGGAGGCGGACGCGGCTGCCGGTGCGGAGGACCGCGTTGCGATAGATCCGGCCGGCGAGCCAGGTCAGTACCCCGATCAGGGCGATCGTGAGCACAATGGACAGTCCGATCTGCCAGCCGGGCGCCAGCCCCGCCGCGATCCGGCCAGGCATCAGCACGGGAGACAGCAGCGGGATCAGCGACAGTACGGTCGTCGCCGAACTGTCGGGGCTCTGCAGCATCAGGTTCAGCCCGACGATGAACCCGATCACCAGCACCATGGTCACCGGCGTCAGCACGGACTGAGCGTCCTCCTGCCGGGAAACCAGCGACCCCGCGGCGGCGAAAACGGTGGCGTACAGGAAAAAGCCGAGGATGTACCACAGCAGTCCCCACAGGAGCGTGCTGATCGCCACCCCCGAGACGCTCAACGTCCCGCTCGCCGTTGCCATCCCCAGTCCGGCTCCCGCCAGGATGACGAGCTGGATCAGCCCGGTCAGCCCGAGCCCGAGCACCTTGCCGAGCATGAGGTGCCATGGCTTCACCGTGGACAGCAGGATTTCGACGACCCTGCTCGACTTCTCCTCCACGACCCCTTGCGCCACCAGGGTTCCGTACGTCGTGATGCTCATGTACAGCAGGAAGACCATGATCACACCGATGATCAGCCGCTGGTCGCGGTCGGGGTCCGCCGGGGTGATCGACGTGACGCTGACGCGTGCGGCGGACGCCGTGCTCAGCACCTGCGGGCCGTCCAGGTGTGCCTCGAGCAGTTCGGCGTTCAGCACCTGTTGCTGGGCGACCGAGTCGAGCGCGGAATGGATCTGCGCGTCCAAATTGGACTTTGTGTAGGCCTGCAGATCGGACGCGCTGCCGGACAGCAACGCATAGAGGTCACCGTTCTTGACCTCCTCCTTGCCGTCTTCCTCGCTCTTGACGCTGACCGTGTCGATGGTCTTGCCGACCTGCTGGCCCGCGGCCTTGAGCTGGTCCGAGATTCCGGTGGCTTGCCCGGTCAGCCCGATCTTGCTGTGGCCGGAATTGGACAGGAGGGTGGCCTGCAAAAGGAAGTACCCGGCGGCGACGACCAGGATCACCGCTGTTCCGAAGAGGAAGGCCCTTGTCCTCAGTCGAGTATTGAGTTCGCGTTTGGCGACCAGGCGGATCGCGTTCAGCGGGGTCACCGGCCGGCGGGTTCCTGGGGTGTTCATGCCGGGTTCCTTTCTGCGACGGCGTCGCGGAACAAGTCGCTCAGCGAACGACGTCGACGGCTGAATTCGGTCACCGGCCCGGTGCTCAACGCCGTCGCCAGGACGATCTGGTCATCCGCGGCGGCATCGATTTCCAGCACTACGGTCCCGGCTTGGTCGGACACGATCCGGACACCCGGGAGGTTGCTCGCCCATCCCGGCGGCGCGGCGGGTGCGGTGACGACGAGATGGCTGGTTGCCCTGGACGTCAAGCCTTGGATGGTTCCGCAAGCCACCAACCGTCCACTTCGGATGATGCCGACGCGGTCGCAGAGCCGCTCCACCAGGTCGAGCTGGTGGCTGGAGAAGATGACCGGTACCCCGGTGGCGGCTTTTTCGCGCAGTACTTCGGACATCACGTCCACGGCGAGCGGATCCAACCCCGAGAACGGCTCGTCGAGGACCAGGACGCTCGGGTCGTGGACGAGCGCGGCGGCCAACTGGACCCGTTGCTGGTTACCGAGACTGAGCTTCTGGACCTCGTCGGTGCGGCGGTCTTTGAGGCCCAGCCGCGAAATCCAGTTCTCGGCGCTCTGGTGTGCTTCGTTTGCGGTGAGTCCGTGCAACTCGGCCAGGTAGACGAGCTGGTCGAGCACCTTCATTTTCGGGTACAGGCCGCGTTCCTCAGGCATGTACCCGATATGGGTGCGCGTCTGGTGTGTGATCGGATCGCCGTCGAAGCGGACTTCCCCCGAGTCCGCCGCGAGCACCCCCAGCGCGATGCGCATGGTCGTGGTCTTGCCGGCGCCGTTGCTGCCGACGAACCCGAACAGCTCGCCGGCGCGCACGTCGAACGAGACGTCGTCGAGAGCGACGATTTCCCCGTAGCGCTTGGAGACCCGGTCGATCTCGAGTGTGCGGTCAGGCATGGTCGGACTCCTCCAGCAGGTCTTCCGGGTCGTCGTCCGGCAGCGTCCAAGCCAGCATTGCGGTCGGGATCGTCGTGCCCACGAAGGCCAGTGCGCCCATCATCGTCGCGCCCCGCATCGCTCCTTCAGCCTGGTTCGAAATGATCATCGTGTAGAGCATCGCCGCCAGCATCAAGAAGATGGTGACGTAGAAGCCGAAGTAGGTGACCCGGTGCCGCCACTCGCGTTCCCGCTCATCCAACAGCGAGGAGAATGAGCTGGTCATCTGGCCGGTCAGGGTACGCAGAAGCCCCCACGCGACAATCCAGATGAGGCAACCTCCTAGCCACAGGGCGAAGAAGATCCAGATGCTGTGTGCGTCAAGCAGTGCGGCTCCCGTGATCATCATGGCGACCGCGAGCAGTAGCACAAGCGCCAGACGCCGGCGTCGCTGTCGGGTGCGCCATGAGGGGAGCCTTTTGGCGCTGCGGAGTTCGTATGCCCTCATCCGCTCCAGGTGTCGCTCCCAGGCCGGATGCAGCCTTTCTCGTACGGATTTCATCGTCCCCCCTCGTGATAGACCTGAGTGGACAGTGGCGTGAACGGCTCGCGACTGAACACCGCTTCGACCGGCAGGTCGAACACCCCGCAGATGCGGAAGGCCAGGTCGAGACTCGGATAGTGGTCCCCGCGCTCCAGCGCCCCGATGGTCTGCGGGTTGACTTCGACGGCTGTGGCCAGCGCTGCCCGGCTCAGCCCGCGCTCCGCCCGGAGCACCTGTAGCCGGTTGTGGATCGGCAGCTCTTTGCCGCGTCGTACCGGACTCATGAACGAAGTGTTGCAAAAACCCAACGACACGTCAAGTCTATGCAACATTCAAGGTCTGCTCAGGTCACCCCTGTGGCCCTGAGTGTGGGACTCGGCTCGGCGAATGTGGGACTCGCCGCCGGTGGCCCGAGGGATCCTCGGTGAGGCCCTACGAAAGGCCTGTGAGGGCTTTGTCGACGAGCTCGCGGACCCGGGGTTCGGCCGCGGCGGCGTCGGTGGGGACGAGGGCGAGACGCGTGCGGCGCTGGAGGACGTCGTCGACGTCGAGGGCGCCTTCGTGTCGGACGGCCCACAGTACTTCTGCCGCGGTGATCGCGGTTTCGGCGCAGAGCGGCTCGGCCAGTGTCGGGTCGAGGTAGCCGATCGCGGCGACGCGCGGGGCCTCGGTGCCGTACTTCGCGACGAGGCGCGGGGCGGCGTCCACTTGGGACAGTTTCGCGCGCGGTGCAGCTCCTAGCAAGGGAAGCTGTGCGGTGCGCGAAGGTCCGGCGTGGAGATTCGCGACAGTGACGGCCGTATCGACGGCGTCTTCGGCCATCTTCCGGTACGTCGTGAGCTTTCCGCCGACGATTGTCACGACGCCGTCCGAGCCGGTCAGCACGGCGTGCTTGCGGGACAGGTCGGCACTGCGGCCCTCGCGGTCGATCAACGGGCGCAGCCCGGCGAACGTGCCGATGACGTCGTCGCGCGTGAGGTTCCGCGTCAGCGCGGACGAAGCGAGGGAGAGCAGGAAGTCCACATCGGACTCTGGCGCGGTCGGTATGTCCGGGATCTCGCCGTCGACCTGTTCGTCGGTCAGTCCCAAGTAGACGCGCCCGTCGGGCTGTGGCAGCAGGAACACGAACCTGTTGCGCTCGCCGGGAACCTGGATGTTCACGGAGGACGCGCCGACGCCGGCCGTTTCGGCGGAAAGCACCAGATGCGAGCCCAGCGAAGGCCGCAGCGTCACCGACGGCGTCAGCTGCCCCGCCCAGACGCCCGTCGCGTTCACCACCTGCTTGGCGGCGATTTCCACGTCCCGTCCAGACAACTCGTCGCGGCACTGGACGTGGTTCGCCGTCAACGCCGTCGCCCGCAACCGGGTCAGGATCCGCGCGCCGAACGTCGACGCCGTACGCGCGAGCGTCACCACCAACCGCGCGTCGTCAACCAGCGCGCCGTCGTATGAGAGCAGTGCCCCGCGCAGCTGGGTAGCATCGAGGCCGGGTGCCAGGGCCAGTGCTTCGGCGGCCGGGATCGTCCGCGGTCCGGGCAAGATCGACGACGGCGTTCGCGCCATCCGGCGCAGCACGTCCCCGGCGCGTAAGCCGGTCGCGATCAGGGCGCCGGAAGTGTTGTCATACAACGGGAACAGCTGCGGCATGGTCCGCGTCAGGTGCGGTGCCGTGCGAGTCATCAGGATGCCGCGTTCGACCGCGCTTTCGTAGGCCAGCCCGAAATCGCCCTTGGCGAGGTACCGCAGGCCGCCGTGGACCAGCTTGCTCGACCACCGTGACGTGCCGAAAGCCAGGTCGTGCGCCTCGATCAGGGCAACGGACAGCCCGCGCGACGCCGCGTCCAGCGCGATGCCCACGCCGGTGACTCCGCCGCCGACCACCGCGAGATCGACTCGCTCACCGCCGGCCAGCGCGTCGAGCTCGCGCCCGCGGCGGACGGCGTTGAGCGAGCCGGTGATCATGGCCGCAGCGCCGCGTCGAGTACGTGGCTGAGCTCGGTGAGCAGCGCGGTCTCGTCGACGTCGGCCGTCGCGGGCCGGAGGGAGAACGCGAACGACTGGACCACCAGTAGTACGGAACGGGCTTGCGCTTCGACCGGGGCCCGCCGGATCGAGCCGTCGAGGTGGCCCGCCCTGACCAGGGCCAGGATGACCTGCTCGGCGTACTGCTGCGTGGCCCCGAGCCGCTTCACGATGTACGGCAGCACGAGCTCGGGATCGAGGTCGAGCAGAGTGCGGAACAGTTCGTCCGCGGAAAGGACGCTGATCGCCGCCACCGCGCTCACCACCAGCCGCTCGCGCGCGGTGGACGCGGTTTCGCCCTCGACGCTCGCGCGCCGCAGCAGGCCGCCGAACTCGCGGGTCATCAGCGCCGAGAGCACGCTGTTGACGTCGGGAAACCGGCGATACAGCGTCATCCGGCTGACCTTGGCCGTTCTGGCGATCTCGGCGAGGGTGGTGCGGCGCACGCCGACAGCAAGTACGCACGTGCGTGCGGCGTCGAGCAGCGCGTCGTCGGAGACCCGGACGGCGGTCTGCCTGGTCCGGGTGTCCGCCAAGCTGCTGGGCTGCGGGGATCCGTTCTCGTCCACTGACTCATCCCTCGGGTCTGCAACGTCGACAGCGGCTGCTGCCGGCGCGAAGTGACGTTGGACGAGCATGTGTCACACTATAACCGTGAACGACATAATCGACCACCGGCTTCGCCGATCTTGGACAGCTGAGGGTGGCGACGCGGCTCACCTGCCGGCCAAGGCGTTGTGCTGGCTTGCAGAGCGTATCGGTCGGACGGAGTCCAGCGCACCGGCCGCCCCCGACGTCGAACCCGCTGTGCCGGAGTCGCGCTTGCCCGAGTCCGCGCGCGAAGAAATGGCCGTCTTGCTGGGCGTCGATCACGTACTGACCGCGCCGGAGGACCGGCTGGGGCGGGCGAGCGGTCTGTCCTATCTGGACCTTTTGCGTCGCCGCGGGCAGGGCGATTTCCCGGTGCCCGACGCCGTAGTGCTGCCCGCTGACCCGGAACAGGTCCAAGGGGTGCTCGAGATCTGCGCCCGGTACGACGTCGGTGTGGTGCCCTTCGGCGGCGGGACGTCCGTGGTCGGCGGCGTGAGCGCGCTGCGCGGGAGTAAGGACGCCGTGGTCACACTGGATCTGGCGCGGCTCGACAGGCTGGTTTCGGTCGACCCGGTGTCGAGGATCGCGGTGCTGCAGGCCGGCGTGCGCGGGCCGGACGCCGAGCGCCTCCTCGGCGCGTACGGGTTCACGCTCGGCCATGTGCCGCAGTCATTCGAACGGGCGACCATCGGCGGGTTCGCCGCGACGAGGTCGGCTGGTCAGGCGTCCGCCGGTTACGGGCGGTTTGAGGACATGGTGTCCGGCGTGCGGCTGGCGACTCCGCGCGGCGAGTGGCGCCTCGGCGTGGCGCCCGCGTCGGCCGCGGGTCCTGACCTGCGACAACTCGCCGTCGGTAGCGAGGGCGCGCTCGGCGTGATCACCGAGGTCGCGGTGCGCGTGCGGCCGGTTCCGCTGGTGCGTCACTACACCGGTTACGTGCTCGACGGCTGGGAGCGCGGCTCGGCCGCGGTGCGCACGCTGGCGCAGCACCGGGTGCCGGCCGACGTCATCCGACTGTCCGATGTGGACGAGACCGAGGTGTCGCTCTCGTTGAACGCCGGCTGGAAGACGTCCGCGCTCAGGCGGTACCTGGACACCCGCGGCGTGCTCGAACCGTGCTTGCTCATCGTCGGCTTCGAAGGGCAGTCGACCCGCGAAGTGTCAGCGCGTCGCCGGGAAACGGGACGGCTGCTGAAGAAGGCGGGCGCGCTGCGGCTGGGTCGGACGCTGGGTGAATCGTGGCGGCGCGGCCGATTCTCCGGACCGCGTCAGCGGGATGCCTTGCTGGACAACGGTGTGTGCGTCGAAACGCTCGAGACCGCGGCGCACTGGTCGAAACTCAGCCAGCTGCGGGACGAGGTTCGCGACGCGCTCACGAAGTCGTTGGGCTCGCCGATCGTCATGTGCCACGTTTCGCACGCGTACGAAATGGGCGCCTCGCTGTATTTCACCGTGCTGACCGCGCGCGACTCGGACGACCCGATCGGCCAGTGGGAACGAGCCAAACGGGCGGCTTGCGAAGCGATCGACGGGCTCGGCACGATCTCGCACCACCACGCCGTCGGCGTCGATCACGCGTCGTATCTGGAGGCGGAAATCGGTACGCTCGGCATCGACGTCCTGCGTGCGGCGAAGGCCGCCGTCGACCCGACGGGCATCCTCAATCCGGGCAAACTTCTCACCTGAGCGACGAAACTCCAATCACACAACACCAGTCGCTTTTTGTCGGTGGTCGGCGCTAGTTTGTCGGCATGCTTCACACCACACACGATCAGCTCGCCGATGAGATCGTCACCCAGATCGGGCTGCTGACGTCCACCATCAAGGGCGCGGACCTGACCGTGCCGGTCCCGTCCTGCCCCGGGTGGAACGTCGGCCAACTGCTGCGCCACCTCGGCGGTGCGCACCAGTGGGTCGATGAGATCGTCCGCACCCGGGCGGACGAGCGCCCGGACGATGAGTTCTTCCGCGACCTCTCGGCTTACGCGAACGAGGACCCGGACGTGGTGGGGCCCTGGCTCACCGACGGCGCCGCTCGGCTCGCGGAGACGCTGAAGGCTGCAGGGCCGGGTGCCCAGGTCTGGAACTACCCGTTCCTGGGTGGGGATGCGTCGTTCTACTCGCGTCGGATGGCGCACGAGACCGTCATGCATCGGGCGGACGCGACGCTGGCTCTCGGCGCCGAGTACATCCTCGACACCGAAGTCGCCTTGGACAGCGTCGACGAGTGGATGCATCTCGGCTCCCTGCCGGCGATGCTGGAGTTTCAGCCGGAGAAGCGGGAGCTGCTCGGGCACGGGCACACCCTGCACTTCCACGCCACGGACACTGCCCCGGAGCTCACTGCGGAGTGGCTGGTAGACCTGACCGGAGACAACCTGGCCTGGCGTCGCGCGCACGAGAAGGCCACCGTCGCCGTCCGCGCCCCGCTGACCGACCTGCTGCTGATCATCTACCGCCGCAAGACCGTCGAGCAGGCGGATGCCGAGGTGCTCGGAGACAAGGCCGTGTTCGACAACTGGCTTGAGATGGTCAGTTTCGGTTGACGCGCCGACGCTAGGGGAGAGGTCGCGTAGTGGGGAGGAGGGTGACGTCGAGGCCGTGAGAGGCGGCGGGCACGCCGTCGAGCGAGAAGGCCGTGCGCTGGGGGACTTCGGCCGTTCGGACCGGGCGCCCGCCGACCAGCAGCGGCAGGCGGATCTCGGACGCGCCGACGTAGGCCAGGACTTCGTCGAGCACGGTGTCGTCGTCCAGGGTGACTGTGCCGGTGTGCACGCGCGCGAGGTCGTATCGCGTGCCCCGGCCCTCGCAGACGTCGAGGACGGCGAGCTGCTCCGGCGTCACGAACCAGACGGCATGCGGCTCGGTGACCTCGGCCATCGCGGCGAGCGTGGCCGGGCGCTGGCCGTCGCGGATGCGCAGTCCGGACGCCCACACCGCGGCGAGCCCGGTGCATTCGGCGCGCACCACGACGACCGGCTCAGGCAGGCCCAGCGACTCGCGCAGCCAGGTGATCTTCGAAGGGCACGCGTTCGAGCCGTAGGCGAGCACGGCCTGCCGCTCTCGCCAACCCTCGGGCGCGGTGTCGAGCGAGTGACCCACGCCGTCGTGGTGGACGAACGAGAACACCGGCCGAGCCCCTGGGTAGGGCTCAGCCGGGAATTCGTTGTCGTCGAAGAGCTTCATGGCCTCAGAAGACGACCACGCTGCGCAGCACGTCGCCGTGATGCATGCGGTCGAACGCACCCTCGACCCCGTCGACGGAGATCCGTTCGGTGACGAACTTGTCCAGCGGCAACTTCCCCTGCAGGTAGAGGTCCACCAGCACCGGGAAGTCGCGCGAGGGCAGGCAGTCGCCGTACCAGGAGGACTTCAGCTGCCCGCCGCGGGAGAAGAAGTCGATCAGCGGCATGTCGTTCAGCCGCATGTCCGGGGTCGGCACGCCGACGAGCACCACGGTGCCCGCGAGGTCGCGCGCGTAGAACGCGGAACGCCACGTCTCCGGGCGGCCGACTGCGTCGATGACGACGTCGGCGCCGAACGAGTTCGTCAGCGTCTGGATCGCCTCGACGACCTCGTCCTCGCTCTTGCCCTTGGTGTTGAGCGTGTGCGTGGCGCCGAAGCCCTTCGCCCATTCGAGCTTCCGGTCGTCCTGGTCGACAGCGATGATCGTTGTCGCGCCGGCCAGGGTCGCACCCGCGATGGCCGCGTCGCCGACGCCGCCGCAGCCGATGACGGCCACCGAGTCGCCCCTGGTCACCGCGCCGGTGTTGATCGCCGCGCCGAGCCCCGCCATCACCCCGCAGCCGAGCAGGCCGGCCACCGCGGGCTCGATGTCCGGGTTCACCTTCGTACACTGTCCACTGTGGACGAGCGTCTTCTCGAGGAACGCGCCGATGCCGAGCGCGGGGCTGAGCTTCGTGCCGTCGGTCAGCGTCATCGGCTGCGTGGCATTGTGTGTCGAGAAGCAGTACCACGGCTTACCGCGCTTGCAGGCACGGCAAGTTCCGCAGACCGCGCGCCAGTTCAGGATCACGTAGTCACCGGGCGCGATGTCCGTGACACCCTCGCCGACCTTGTCGACGTACCCGGCGGCCTCGTGCCCGAGCAGGAACGGGAACTCGTCGTTGATCCCGCCCAGCTTGTAGTGCAGGTCGGTGTGGCAGACCCCGCACGCCTTGATCGAGACCACCGCCTCCCCGGGTCCCGGATCCGGCACCAGCACGGTCTCCAGCGAGACCGGCTCACCCTTCGCGCGGGACACGACTCCCTGCACCTCGTACGGCATGCTTGCGACCACCTTCCAGCTACGTTGCGCTTCGCTCGCAGCTAACCACGAACCATGCACCCCTGGCGATATCACCCGCCCGCAGGGCACGACTACCGCAACTCGACGGCGAGTTGCGATGGTTGCGGACCCTAACTACCGCAACTCGACGGCGAGTTGCGATGGTTGCGGACCCTAACTACCGCAACTCGACGGCGAGTTGCGATGGTTGCGGA
>NZ_JAODNM010000086.1 GCF_025464955.1 Amycolatopsis sp.
GATCGGTGGCTCAGCATCGAGCACGAAGCCGACGGACAGACCGTCATCCGCTACCCCGCCTACAAGGTGACACCTGACGGAATGCGGCTGATCGACCCCGACGACTGCAACCGGGCATGGACAGAGGAGCGCACCACGCCCATGACAGTGGAGCTGCAGCCATACCAGAGCACGGGCACGGAGACGCGCGCGTGATCGGTATCGCTGCCCTCGTCGTCGTCATGCTGTGGCGTGAGTGACCATCAACACCCTTGCTCAGCCCCGCAATTCAGGCTCACCTTCGGCCTGACCTGGGACAATAGAGCAAGCACCCCGGCGACTGCGACAACAGTCCCGGGGCATGGCCGACCTGATGAAAGCAGGACGACGTGATCAAGCGTATATGCACGCTGCCCGAGTGCGGCAAGCCCCACCGATCCAAAGGGCTGTGCTCCACCCACTACAACCAGCAGCACGCCACCCCCGGGCAGCGACACCCCAAGGTGACCGTCCAGTGCACGTGGTGCTCCACCGACTGCGTCAAGGACGCGAGCCGCGAGCGCAGGTACGGCGGCCTCTTCTGCTCGCTGGCATGCAGGGATCTGTGGCGCAAGGCAACAGGGAACAACCCGTCGCCATCAGCCGAGTCCTGCGCCCGAGGTGGTGCGGCTGCGGCAGTCATCCATCAGAGCCGGCGAGCCAAGGCGAAGAGGAAGCTCAGCCGGGCGGCTCGCGGGACGCGCGGGCGGACATGGACCGTCGGGGCATGCGAGCGATGCGGCACACAGTTCGTTGCGACGACACGTGGATGGCCCACGGCACGCTACTGCTCAGACCGATGCCTGAAGCGAGCAAGGAACTCACGACGGCGGGCACGCGAGCACCGTGCCGAAGCGGAAAGCTACTCGCGATACGCGATCTTCGTTCGTGATGACTGGCGCTGTCACATCTGCCGGCTCAAGGTCGTGAGATCCGCCGTGGTCCCACATGCGATGGCGCCCACCATTGATCACCTACTGCCCCTGGTAGCAGGTGGTGCAGACTCGCCGGCCAACGTGGCGACGGCGCACTTCCTGTGCAACTCGATCAAGGGCGACAGGGCTGGACGCTTCGGTGATCAGCTCGCCTTGATCGGATAACCGTCACGGTCAGTGACAGGGACCCAGGGGACATACCGGACATGGCTTCATCACTCGGACCTTCGGGGAGGGCTACCGCTGTGTGTACGGGTCGCCAAATCTTAATGATCTTGTGAGTAGTAACTCTCTGTAACATGCGCGGGCCGCAATGGCTTGGCGTGGACGTGTGCCGCAACGGCACTGAGGAGTGATCGATATGCCCGCGAACGGACCCCTGCCGAAGGATCCTGGTCAGCGACGCCGGCGCAATGCCGACATCGTGGCGACGACGACCCTCCCGGCGAACGGACCGGACGGACCCACGCCGGAACTGCCCGGCGGGCACGACTACGACAGCCGCACGCTGGCCTGGTACGAGACATGGCGCAGCAGCCCGCAGGCGGCGACGTTCCTCATGACGGACTGGCAGCGTCTGCACATGTTGGCTGAGCTGGTCCAGCAGTACTGGGAGGAGCCGAGGAAGGATCTGCTGGCGGAGATCCGGCTGAACGAGGGATCGCTGGGCGGCACGGCGGCGGACCGGGTGCGCCTGCGCTGGACGGTAGCTGAGCCGGAGAGCGATTCTCCGGGATGGCGGCCCGCGAAGGCCCACGGCGCGGCGTCGCGGCGGGACCGCGTGCTGAAGGTCGTCGATGGCCAGGCAGATAGCTGACCCCGACCAATTCGTCTCCCTCGGCTTCGATGCGATCGACTGGATAGAGCACTACCTGTGCCACGGTCCGGGCGACGTCCAGGGCCAGGATCTGGTCATCGATGACGAGATGGCTGGCTTCATCGTCAAGGCGTACCGGCTCGACCCGGTGACAGGCCGCAGGAAGGTCAACCGCGCGTTCCTGTCCCGTCCGAAGGGCCGGGCGAAGAGCGAGCTGGCCGGCGCGCTGGTCTGCTTCGAGGCTTTGGGACCGTGCCGGTTCGACGGCTGGGATGCGAGCGGCGAGCCGGTTGGCCGGGAGCAGATATACCCGTTCATCCGCTGCCTGGCGACGGAGGAGAACCAGTCCGGGAACACTTACGACAACGTCACGGCGATGCTTGAGCACCTGGTGGAGAACTTCGGGGACGAGTTCCCGGGGATCGACCTGGGTCGTTCGGCGCAGACGTCGTCCCGGATCTTCATCGAGGGTGGCGGCGAGATTGTCCCGTCGACGTCGTCCGGGGCCGCGAAAGATGGCGGCAAGGAGACGTTCAGCGTCTTCGATGAGACGCACCTGTATGTGCTGCCGGAGTTGCGGGCGATGCACAAGACGGTGCGCCGCAATCTGGTGAAGCGCCGGGCGGCAGAGCCGTGGTCGCTGGAGACGTCGACGATGTACGCGGTCGGCGAGAGCAGTGTGGCCGAGGCGACGCACGAGTACCACAAGGCGGTGGTTGCGGGCCGAGTGCGTGACGGCGGCCTGCTGTTCGACCACCGCGAGGCCCCGCATGTCGAGGACTTGCACGACGACGACCAGCTGATGCCCGCGCTGGAGTACGTCTACGGGGACGCGGCCGGCTGGATGGATCTGGAGCGCATCGCTTCGGACATGCGCGAGCCGGACACCGATCCGGCGGACGCGCGGCGGTACTTCCTGAACCAGCCGGGCACCGCGTCAGCGAAGGCCTTCGACAAGGCGCGTTGGCGGGAGCTGGCTGACTCTCGCTTCGTCGTGCCGGACAAGGAGCCGATTGCCATCGGCTTCGACGGGTCGAAGTGGAGTGACTCGACTGGCTTCATCGCTACCCACATTGAGACGGGTCACCAGTGGGTGCTCGGTGTCTGGGAGTCCCCGGCGAACAAGCAGGAGGCGGAGTCCTGGGAGGTGCCCGAAGGTGAGGTGCACGCCGTCCTGGACGACGCGATGCGGACCTGGCGTGTGATGCGGGTCTACGCCGACCCGGCGTACTACGAGGAGACCATCGCGGCCTGGGCCGGGAAGTACGGGCCGAAGGTCGTCGTCGAGTGGTGGACGCACCGTCCCCGCCAGATGGCGTTCGCTTTGCGGGCGTACCAGACGGCGATGACAGGCGGCGAGTTGTCGCACGACGGCAGCGATGTGTTCGCCCGGCATATCGCCAACGCGGTCAAGCGTAATGCCCGGGTGAAGGACGACGAGGGAAAGCCGATGTGGACGATCCAGAAGGACCGCCACGACTCCCCCCGGAAGATCGACCTCGCAATGGCCGGGTGCCTCTCGTGGGAGGCCCGGCGGGATGCGATCAAGGCTGGCGGCAACGAGCCGCCTCCTTCCCGGAAGACGACTGTGATGCGCTGACGATGACGGGGGTGGTTCTGTGGCCCTCGATCTCGATCCGGAGGCGTGGCTGAAGCGGCTGATCGGGCAGCACGACAAGGAGCTCCCCGAGCTGCGGCTGATGGACTCCTATTACGAGGGTTCGCAGCCGCTGTCGTATCTGGCGCCGGAGATCCAGTCCGAGTTGAACGACCGCATGCG
>NZ_JAODNM010000148.1 GCF_025464955.1 Amycolatopsis sp.
GGTATCCACGGTATGGCGGGAAACCCGACCGGTGCCATGGGCGTGCCGGACTACCTGGGCTGGGACTGGAAGTCCAAGGCAGGTATCCCGATCGTCTGTGTGCCCGGCTGCCCGGTGCACCCGGACAACCTGTCGGAGACGATCCTGTACCTGCTGTACCAGGCTGCCGGGCAGGCTCCGATGATCCCGTTGGATGAGCACCTGCGTCCGCAGTGGCTGTTCGGCGCTACCGTGCATGAGGGTTGTGACCGAGGCGGATACTACGAGCAGGGCGAGTTCGCCAGTACCTATGACTCACCGAAGTGTTTGGTAAAGCTCGGCTGCTGGGGCCCGGTAGTGAAGTGCAACGTGCCCAAGCGGGGCTGGATCAATGGTGTGGGTGGTTGCCCGAATGTGGGCGGTATCTGCATCGGCTGCACCATGCCCGGCTTCCCGGACAAGTTCATGCCGTTCATGGACGCGCCTCCGGGTTCATTGGTTTCGGGGACCGCAAGTCTGGCCTATGGCTCGGTCATTCGGTCGCTGCGCAATATCACGCTTAAGAAGACCGATACCGAGCCCAAGTGGCGCAAGAAGGGCCGCACGCTCGAAACCGGCTACAAGCCGTCCTGGTGATCGCCGACCGGCTCGAGAAAGGCATCTAGACGATGACAACCACCGCACCACGGCATGGCAGCGCAGGAGCTGCAAAAGGGCAACTCACCGAGATGGTGTGGGATCCGGTAACCCGGATCGTCGGCAGTCTCGGTATCTACACCAAGATCGATTTCGCGGCGCGCACGGTGGCCGAGTGCCACAGCACCTCATCGGTCTTCCGCGGGTACTCCATCTTCATGAAGGGTAAGGATCCGCGCGACGCCCACTTCATCACCAGTCGTATCTGTGGGATCTGTGGGGACAACCACGCCACGTGTTCGGTGTACAACCAGAACATGGCATACGGGGTGGCGCCGCCGCACCTCGGTGAATGGGTGATCAACCTCGGCGAAGCCGCCGAGTACATGTTCGACCACAACATCTTCCAGGAGAACCTGGTCGGGGTCGACTACTGCGAGAAGATGGTCAGGGAGACCAACCCCGGAGTGCTGGAGCTGGCCAACCGGACCGAGGCCCCGCATGCCGCCGAACACGGTTACAAGACCATCGGTGACATCATGCGCTCGCTCAACCCGCTGGAAGGCGAGTTCTACCGCGAAGCACTACAGGTCAGCCGGTCCACCCGAGAGATGTTCTGCCTGATGGAAGGCAGGCACGTGCATCCGTCCACTTTGTACCCCGGCGGGGTCGGCACGGTGGCCACGATCCAGCTGTTCACCGACTACCTCAGCAGGCTCATGCGCTATGTGGAGTTCATGAAGCGCTGCCTGCCGATGCACGACGACCTGTTCGACTTCTTCTACGAAGCCATTCCCGGGTACGAGCAGGTCGGCCAGCGGCGCATCCTGCTGGGCTGCTGGGGCAGCCTGAACGACCCCGACCACTGCGACTTCACCTACGAGAACATGGAGGCGTGGGGCCGGAAGATGTTCGTCACGCCCGGAGTCGTGGTCGACGGCAAGCTGGTCACCACCAGCCTTCTCGACATCAACCTCGGCATCCGGATCCTGCTCGGCAGTTCCTTCTACGAGGACTGGGAAGGCCAGGAGAAGTTCGTCACGAACGACCCGCTGGGCAACCCGGTCGATTCACGTCATCCGTGGAACCAGCACACCATCCCGCGGCCGCAGAAACGGGACTTCGACGACAAGTACTCCTGGACGATGTCGCCGCGCTGGTTCGACGGGAAGGACTACCTTGCGCTGGACACCGGCGGCGGGCCGCTCGCGAGACTGTGGACGACGGCGCTGGCCGGCCTGGTCGACACCGACTACGTCAAGTCGACCGGGCACAGCGTGGTGTTCAACCTGCCGCGGACTGCCACGAAGCCCGAGGTGACCTTCGAGTGGAAGATTCCGAAATGGAGCAACGCGCTCGAGCGCAACCGTGCCCGGACGTACTTCCAGGTCTACGCGGCGGCAATCGCGCTGCACTTCGCGGAGAAGGCATTGGCCGAGGTCCGTGCCGGGCACACGAAGACGTGGGAGAAGTTCACGGTGCCCGATGAGGGCGTCAGCTGCGGGTTCACCGAAGCGGTCCGCGGGGTGCTGTCCCACCACATGGTGATCAAGGGCGGCAAGATCGCGAACTACCACCCGTACCCGCCGACCCCGTGGAACGGCAGCGTGCGTGACTCCTTCGGCACTCCAGGGCCTTATGAGGACGCGGTGCAGAACACGCCGATCTTCGAGGAGAACACACAGGAGAACTTCAAGGGCATCGACATCATGCGCGCGGTGCGCAGTTTCGACCCGTGCCTGCCCTGCGGTGTCCACATGTACACCGGTAACGGGAAGGTACTGGAGAAGATGCACACCCCGCACGCCTTCTCCGCCGAGTTCTAGAAGTTCGAGGAAAGGAAAGCCATGGCGCAGCCGGACATGGTCCAGTCGGAAGAAGCACCACCGCCCGACGTCGCCATGATCGGCGAGCGGATCGAGCAGATCCTCAGTGAGCTGGAGGCCACCGCCGAACGGTCCATTGTGGAGAAGACCGAGGACCTCGTCCACACCTTGCTCGAGTTCTACGGCACCGGGCTGACCCGGATCGTCGACCTCATCAGGGAAACCGTCGGTGGTGAGCACCTACTGGAAATGCTCGCCACCGACGACCTCGTGAAGGGACTCCTCGTCCTGCACGACCTCCATCCGAAGACCGTGCTGGAACGGGTCACCGAAGCGCTCGACAAGGTGCGGCCGTACCTCGGTTCGCACGCCGGCGATGTCGACCTGATCGGCGTGGACGAAGACGGCGTCCTTCGCTTGCAGCTCAAGGGAACCTGCGACGGCTGCCCGTCGTCGACGGTGACCGTCAAATACGCCATCGAGAAAGCGATCCATGCGGCCGCCCCGGAGATCAGCGATATCGACGTCGCCGGGGTCGTCGAGGAGACACCCGCGGCGACCGGGCCGGGTGGACGTCCGCTGCTGCCGTTGCAGGCCATCGAATGCCCGGTTCCGGAGGACGCCCTATGACGAGCAGCGGACTTCGGCGGTTCCTGCAGCCGGCCCAGCGTGCCAAACCCGGCGAACGCTGCGAGATGTGCACCGAACCCGTCACCGAGGAGCATTCGCATGTGATCGACCTGGAGTCGCGGGCGATCATGTGCACCTGCCGAGGCTGCTACCTGCTGTTCACCCACGACGGTGCCGGCGGAAAACGGCATCGCGCGGTTCCCGAGCGCTACTTGCACGCGCCGTCGTTCGCGCTCGGGGCCGCGCTCTGGGAGTCCATCGGCATCCCGGTCCGGATGGCGTTTCTGTTCCGCAATTCGGTGCTCGACACCACTGTCGCGTTCTATCCCAGCCCAGCCGGCGCCACCGAGTCACTGCTCCCGCTGGGCGCGTGGACGGAGATGCTCGAAAGCAACTCCGAACTGTCCACGGTGTCACCCGACGTCGAAGCGTTGTTGATCAACAAAAACGAGGACGGGTTCGAGTGCTTCCTGGTTCCCATCGACGTCTGCTACGAGTTGGTCGGCTTGGTCCGGTTGCATTGGCGCGGATTCGACGGCGGCAGCGAGGCATGGCAGGCCATCGACGGCTTTTTCGAGCGGTTGCGGGAACGCGCGACGCGGGTCGGGACGAATGATGGCTGATCTGACGATCGAGTGCGTCGACGTCCACCCCGAACGCTACGGCACCTCGCCGACGATGATCTTCCGCCTGCGGATCATCGAGAACAGCGCGACTCCGATCCACGCGATCGCCTTGCGCGTGCAGATCCGCATCGAACCACAGCGCCGCCGCTACAACCCGGACGAGTCGGAGCTACTGACGTACCTGTTCGGCGACCCGTCCCGCTGGGCCGAAACCCTGAAACCGCTGCAGTTCGCCATGGTGTCCGCGATGGTGCCGAGCTTCATCGGCTCGACCGAGATAGACGTGCCCGTGCCCTGCACCTACGACCTCGAAGTGGCCACCGGCAAATACTTCCACGCCTTGGAGGACGGGATCGTGCCGTTCGTTCTCCTGTTCAGCGGGACGGCGTTCAGCAAGGGCCAGCAGGGTTTCTGGGTCGACCAGGTCCCCTGGCACCTCGAAGCGGACTACCGCATGCCGATCGAGACCTGGCAGCAGATGATGAACCTGTACTTCCCCAATGAGGGCTGGATCCGGCTGCCGCACGACACCATCGACGCGCTCATGCGCTACAAAGCCAAACACGCCATCATTTCCTGGGACGCGGCGATGGAGAAGCTCCTCGCCCAAGCTGGGGAAGCCGCGCCATGATGACCGCGCGCGAGCAGGCGAAGGCCGTCGGCGACGCCGTGCTTTACGAGGGCTACCTGCTCTATCCATACCGCGCGTCGGCCGGAAAGAACAAGGTCCGCTGGCAGTGGGGCGTGCTGATGCCGCCATCGTTCGCCAGCGACGACACCGGCGAGTACGCCGATTCGCACACCGAGTGCCTGCTGGAACCCGGTTCGCACACGACGTTGCACGTCAAGCTCCGCTTTCTGCAGGCACAGGCCCGGATCGTGCAGGAGCGCGACGGAGACGGTTATCGGACAGTGGACTCACTCAGCGTCGGCCACACCGAGTACACCACCTGGGACGAGGCCGTCGAGCGCGAAATCGACGGGGTGTTCCGAGCCGCGGATCTCCTTGCCGGGCGCGTCGAGTTGCCGTTCGACGTCGAGGGCAGCGAAGACGTCGAAGATCTCGGCGTCGGCCGCTTGCTTCGCCGGACACAGATGCTGACCGGCACGATGACCGTCGGCCTGGACTCGCTCGACGGCCCGTTCGGCGGTGTCCGGCTGCGCGTCGACCTGAAGAACACCAGCACCTGGACCGAACCCGGCGCCACCAGGGAGCAGGCACTCCATCACGCGCTGCTGGCGGCGCACCTGGTCCTGTCCGTCGACTCCGGACACTTCCTGTCCATGTTGGAGCCGCCGGAGTGGGCCAAACCGGCCGTCGAGGCCTGCGTCAACGTTCGGGTGTGGCCGGTGCTGATCGGCGACAACTTCCGCAGCGAGGCGATGCTCGCCTCGCCGATCATCCTCTACGACAACCCGGCCATCGCCGAGGAAAGCCAGGGCGAGCTGTTCGACGGGACGGAGATCGACGAGATCCTGACGCTGCGCACGATGACCCTGACCGAGGACGAGAAGCGGCAGGCGCGCGCGACCGACCCCCGGGCGCGGGAGATCGTCGACCGGGTCGATTCGATGCCGCAGGAGCTGCTCGACCGACTGCACGGCACCGTGCGTTACCTCCGCGCGGTCACCGGTGAGCGGTCCGACCCGGACGCCGACCTGCGCGAACTCACCGACATCACGGCCAAACCCGACATGCCGTGGTGGGATCCCGGCGCCGACGCGTCCGTTTCGCCGGGCACCGACAGCGTCGTCGTGGCCGGAATCGCGGTCGCGAACGGGTCGAAGGTCAGACTGCGTCCCGAACTCAAGCGGGCCGACGCGCAGGACATGTTCCTCACCGGACTGGTCGCCACCGTACGCGCCGTCTTGTCCGATGTAGACGGTGACCGGTATGTCGCGGTGACGCTGGACGACGATCCAGGCGCGGACCTGCAGACCACCCACGGCCGCTTCCGGTACTTCTCCCCCGACGAGATCCAACCCCTGGAGGTCACCGAATGAGGCCACGTGTGCTGGTCGCCGGGATCGGCAACATCTTCCTGCGCGACGACGGGTTCGGCGTCGAAGTCGCGCACGCCCTCGAGGACGTCACCCTGCCGAACTGGGTGCAGATCGCCGACTACGGCATCCGCGGGATGCACCTGGCCTACGACCTGATGGGCGGCTACGACACGACAATCCTGATCGACGCCCTGCCGCGGGGTGAAGCACCGGGCACGGTCTACCTGCTGGAGCCCGACGCGATGAGCGACCTGCCGGTGAACCCGGCGCTCGACGCGCACGGCATGCAACCGGACGCGGTGTTCCGGCTGTTGAAGATGCTCGGCGGCGACGCCGGGCGGGTCCTCGTCGTCGGCTGCGAGCCGGCGACGGTCGAAGAGGGCATCGGGTTGAGCGCGCCGGTTTCCGACGCGGTGGGCGAGGCGGTCCGGTTGGTCACCGACCTCGCCTGGGGAACCAGCCCACACGTGCCCGACCACCACACGAAAGCGGAGGTCTGAGATGTTCAAGCGCCTGTTTCTCCTGCTGTGCCTGGCCGGCGCCGCCGGCTACGTGGCCAAGCTGGTCGAACCGGATGTCAAGCGGTACCTCGAAATGAGCCGGATGTAGTCCTTCCCACTAAGAAGACGGTGAGCAGCATGTGCCTCGGCATACCCGGTGAGATCATCGAAATCTCCCAAGACCGCCCCGACCTGGCGAAGGTGGCGGTGAGCGGGGTCAAGCGGGTCATCAACATCGGGCTGCTCGACGACGACCCGCCCGTCCCCGGCGACTGGATCCTCATCCACGTCGGCTTCGCACTGTCCAAAATTGACGAGGTGGAAGCCAAGGCGGCGATGGACTTCCTGGAGAGCATCGGGAAGGCCTATGAGGACGAACTCGCCGCGCTCACCGAATCCCGGATCGACTAGGAAGGCGGGCAAATGCGTTTCGTCGATGAGTTCCGCGACGCCGACAAGGCCCGAGCGCTGTCCGCGAAGATCACCGGTCTGTGCAAACCGGGCAGGCACTACAAGTTCATGGAGGTGTGCGGCGGGCACACGCACACCATCTACAAGCACGGCCTCGAGGACTACCTGCCCGAAAGCATCACGCTCGTGCACGGGCCCGGCTGCCCGGTGTGCGTGATCCCGATGGGCCGGGTCGACGACGCCATCCACATCGCCCGGCAGCCCGGCGTGCTGATGACCTCGTTCGGCGACATGATGCGCGTGCCCGGGTCCGGCGGGAACTTCTTCGACTCCAACGCCGAGGGCACCAACATCCGGATGGTGTACTCCCCACTGGACTCCCTGAAGATCGCCCGCCAGAACCCGGACCTGCGCGTGGTGTTCATGGCGATCGGGTTCGAAACCACCACCCCGTCGACGGCGATGACCCTGCTGCGTGCGGCGCAGGAAGGCATCGAGAACTTCTCGGTCTTCGCCAACCACGTCACGATCATCCCGGCTATCAAGGCGATCCTCGACTCCCCGGACCTGCGCCTGGACGGGTTCATCGGGCCGGGCCACGTCTCCACGGTGATCGGCTGCCGGCCGTACGAGTTCATCGCGCGGGACTACCGGAAGCCGGTCGTCGTCGCGGGTTTCGAACCGCTGGACATCCTGCAGTCGATCTACATGCTGATGCTGCAGCTCGCCGAAGACCGGTCCGAAGTCGAGAACCAGTACTCGCGGGTCGTGCCGTGGGACGGCAATATGGTCGCATTGAAGGCGATCAACGAAGTGATGGAACTCCGGCCGTATTTCGAATGGCGCGGACTCGGCTTCATTTCGCATTCCGCGATGGCGGTCAAGGAGAAGTACGCCCAGTTCGACGCGGAACGGATTTTCGACGTCCCAGGCGTGCGAGTCGCCGACCCGAAGGCTTGCCAATGCGGCGAAGTGCTCAAAGGCGTGCTGAAACCGTGGGAATGCAAGGTGTTCGGGACGGCGTGCACCCCGGAGACCCCGATCGGCACCTGCATGGTCTCCCCCGAAGGCGCCTGCGCGGCGTACTACAACTTCGGGCGGTTCAGCCGCAAGCGCGTCAGGGAGGCAAGCCAGCATGAGCACGTCGGAAACTGAACGCCGCACCCGAATTCCACTACCGGTCACCACGCCCGAGCGCGAGCAGGCGGTGCTCGACCGGATCGACAAGGCACGACGTCGTCGGGCGAAAGTCCGCGAGGAGCGCATCACGCTGTCGCACGGCGCGGGCGGAAAGGCCACGCAGACACTCATCGAAGCGATTTTCCTCGACGCGTTCCGGAATCCGCTGCTCGAACCGCTGGAGGACGCCGCCGAGTTCACCATCAACGGCGCTTCACTCGCGCTCACCACTGATTCCTATGTGGTTTCCCCGCTGTTCTTCCCCGGCGGCAACATCGGGGATCTGGCGGTGAACGGCACGGTCAACGACCTCGCCGTGTCCGGCGCGAAACCGTTGTACCTCAGTGCGGGCTTCATCCTCGAAGAAGGCTTCCCGATCGAGGACCTGACCAAGATCGTCGAGTCGATGAAGATCGCCGCGGAGGCCGCCGGGGTGCAGATCGTCACCGGCGACACGAAGGTCGTCCAGCGCGGCAAAGCCGATGGCTGCTACATCAACACAGCCGGCGTCGGCGTCGTGATGAACCCGGGGCAACTGGGGGTCGCGAAGGCCAGGCCCGGCGACGCGATCCTGGTGTCCGGCCCGATCGGGGACCACGGCGTCACGATCATGCTCGCCCGCGGCGAACTCGACATCGACGCGGACCTGGAATCCGACACCGCGCCGGTGCACGGGCTGGTCGCGGACCTGCTCGCCGCCGTCCCTGGCGTGCGGGCGATGCGTGACGCGACCCGCGGCGGGGTCGCGACCATCCTCAATGAGATCGCCAAGGCCGCCGATGTGGCAGTGGTCGTCGACGAGAAGACCGTCCCGGTGCGGACGGAGGTCCGCGGCGCGTCCGAACTGCTTGGCATCGACCCGCTGTACGTCGCTTGTGAAGGCCGGATCGTCGTGGTCGTCGACGGCGCCCAGGCCGAACACGCGCTGGCGACGCTGCGGGCGCACCCGCTCGGCACGGACGCCGCGATCATCGGGCGGGTCGCCGAAGACCCACCCGGCCTGGTACTGCTGAACACGACGTTCGGCGGCACCCGGATCGTCGACCTGCTCGTCGGCGACCCGCTGCCGAGGATCTGCTGAACCGTGCACGAACTGTCCATCACCCAGAGCATCGTCGACGCCGTCATCGAGAAGATGGACGGCGCGACGGTGCTCGGCGTGCGGCTGGAGATCGGCAAACTCTCCGGCGTGGTCCCGGATTCGGTCCGGTTCTGCTTCGACGTGCTCTGCACCGGGACCACTTTGGAGGGTGCCGGCCTCGACATCGACGAGGTGCCGGGCGCCGGGCGCTGCCGGGACTGCGCGGGGGAATTCCAGCTCGAGGACATGATCCGGCTCTGCCCGTGCGGCAGCGCGAACGTCGAGGTCCTGGCGGGCGACCGGCTGCGGATCAAGTCAGTGGAGGTGCTTTGACGATGTGCGCGACCTGCGGATGTTCCGACGAGACCGGCGTACGGGTGAGCGAACCAGGGCATGCCCATCCCCATGAACACGAACACTCGCACGCCCCGGAGACACGGACGGTGACGCTCGAACACGACGTCCTCGCCAAGAACGACCGGCAAGCCGAGGTGAACCGGAAGTCACTGCAGGACAAGGGAATCCTCGCGATCAACGTGATGAGCTCCCCCGGCTCCGGCAAGACCACGCTGCTGACGCGGACCATCCTCGACCTGGCCGGCGAACTGACCGTGTCCGTCGTGGAGGGCGACCAGGAGACGCTGCTCGACGCCGAGCGCATCAAGGCGACCGGCGCGCCGGTCGTGCAGATCAACACCGGCGCCGGCTGCCATCTCGACGCCGAGATGCTCGACCGCGCCCTGGCAACCCTCGCGCCGCCGCGGGACTCGCTGCTGTTCATCGAAAACGTCGGCAACCTCGTCTGCCCGGCCCTGTTCGACCTCGGCGAGTCCCACCGTGCGGTGGTCATGTCGGTCACCGAAGGCCCGGACAAACCGCTGAAGTATCCGCACATGTTCGCCGGCAGCGACCTGATCCTCCTGAACAAAATCGACCTGCTGCCCTATGTCGACTTCGACGTCGACGACTTCCTTCGCGACGCCCGCAAGGTCAACCCCGGCGTCACCGTCCTCCCCGTCTCCGCCACCACCGGGGAAAACCTCTCCACCTGGTACACCTGGCTCCGCACCCGCCGTGTGTGCACTTGACGCGCTCCCGTGGGCAGTTCCCGCACGCCGAGACGTATAGGTCGTTATACATCCACCGCCGTACCGGGATACGACGTGATTCTGCCCCGTAATCTCGCACCTCCTTCGTCTCGCCGGTACGGTTTGCCACATGATCGGATTGCCTGATGAGATTTCGGCCTGCCTGTTCGATCTCGACGGGGTGCTGACCGGAACAGCGGCTTTACACCGCGAGGCGTGGAAACAGACTTTCGACGAATTCCTACGCAAACGCGACGGCGACGGCTTCGGTGAATTCACCGACCACGACTACGCCGAATACGTCGACGGGCTCCCACGCGCAGACGGGGTCCGCAAGTTCCTCGAGTCGCGCGACATCACGCTTCCCGAAGGCGACTCGGACGACAGCGGCGACACCGACACGGTCAACGGCGTCGGTAACCGCAAGAACGAACTCGTCCTGAAGATCATCGAAGAACGCGGCGTCAACCCATACCCGGGCTCGATGCGGTACCTCCAGGCAGCCAAGGACGCCGGGCTGAGGATCGCCGTCGTCACGTCCTCGGCCAACGGTGAGAAGGTGCTCGCAGCGGCCGAAATCACCCCCTTCGTGGAAGCTCGCATCGACGGTCTCGTGCTCAAACGGGACAACCTGCGCGGCAAGCCGGCCCCGGACTCCTTCCTCGCCGGCGCGAAAGCCCTCGGCGTCGAACCGAAGAACGCGGCTGTGTTCGAGGATGCGCTGTCCGGCGTCCAGGCGGGACGCGCCGGGAACTTCGGCTACGTCGTCGGCGTGAACCGGGCAGACCAGGCCGACGAGCTCCGCGCCCACGGCGCCGACATCGTGGTGGACGACCTCGCGGATCTCCTGGAGGAGGCATGACAGAGGTGACGCACGGGTACGAGACCTCACCGTGGGAGTTGCGCTGGCGGGGCATGGACGTCGACGCGCTGCAGCGCTCCGAGTCGACGTTCGCGCTGTCGAACGGCCACATCGGACTGCGCGGGACGCTGGAGGAGGCGGAGCCCCGCGGCCTGCCCGGCACCTACCTCAACGGCTTCTACGAGCAGCATGAACTGGCCTACGCCGAAACCGGCTACGGCAACCCCGAAGCCGGCGAGACGGTCATCAACGTCACCGACGGCAAGATCATCCGGCTGCTCGTCGAGGACGAACCCCTCGACATGCGCTACGGCGCCGCCACGAAGCACAACCGCGTCCTCGACTTCCGCTCGGGCACGCTGGCCCGCACGACGGAGTGGACGTCGCCAACGGGCCGCCGCGTGCGGGTGCACACCGAGCGGCTGGTGTCGTTCACCCAGCGCGCGGTCGCCGCGATCCGGTACGAGGTCGAGCCGCTGGACGACGACCTGCAGCTCGTCGTCCAGTCCGACCTGCTGGCCAACGAACCGATCGAGTCCGACACGAGCGACCCTCGCGTCGCCGCCGCGCTGGAGTCGCCGCTGGTCTCGGAGTTCGCGGCCTCGACCGACTACCAGGCCGTGCTGGTCCACCGCGCCCGCACGTCGGGGCTGCGGATGGCCGCCGCGATGGACCACAAGATCGAGGTCAACGACGGTCTGCGCGCCCGGATCCACGCCGAGGACGACCTCGCGCGGTTGACCGTCGCGGTGGACGTGCCCAAGGGCCAGCGGCTGCGGATCACGAAGTTCCTCGCCTACGGCTGGTCCGCGCAGCGGTCCATCCCCGCGTTGCGTGCCCAGGTCGAGGCCGCCCTCGCCGGCGCGCGGCAGACCGGGTGGAAGGGCCTGCTGGCCGAGCAGCGCAAGTTCCTCGACGAGTTCTGGGCGACGGCCGACGTCGAGATCGACGGCGACCTCGAACTCCAGCAGGCGACCCGGTTCGCCCTCTTCCACCTACTCCAGGCCGGGGCTCGCGGGGAAAGCCGCGCGATCCCCGGCAAGGGCCTCACCGGCCCCGGGTACGACGGCCATGCCTTCTGGGACACCGAAACGTTCGTCCTCCCCGTGCTGACGTACACGATCCCCGACGCCGCGAGGGACGCGCTGCGCTGGCGCCACACCACGCTCGACAAGGCGCGGGAACGCGCCGTCCAGCTCGGGCTGAAGGGCGCCGCGTTCCCGTGGCGCTCGATCAGCGGCGCCGAGTGCTCGGCGTACTGGCCGGCCGGGACGGGCGCGTTCCACGTCAGTGCCGACATCTCCGACGCCGTCGTGCGCTATCTCGCCGCGACCTCCGACACCGACTTCGACCGCGAATGCGGCACCGAGATCCTGCTGGAAACGGCCCGGCTCTGGAGTTCGCTCGGCCATCACGACGCGCACGGCGGATTCCGCATCGACGGCGTCACCGGCCCCGACGAGTACTCCGCGGTGGCCGACAACAACGTCTACACGAACCTGATGGCCCAGCGGAACCTCCGGGCGGCCGCGGACGCGACCGAGCGGAACCCCGACATCGCCGCGCGGTTCGACGTGACCGCGGCCGAAACAGCGGACTGGCGCAAGGCCGCCGACGCCATGGTGATCCCCTACGACGAAGAGCTCGGCGTCCACCCGCAGTCGGAGGGCTTCACCCGGCACGCGGAATGGGACTATGCGAGTTGCACCCCGGGGCATTACCCGCTGTTACTGAACTTCCCGTACTTCGACCTGTACCGCAAGCAGGTCATCAAGCAGGCGGACCTGGTGCTGGCGCTGCACCTGTGCGGCGACTCCTTCACCGCGGAGGAGAAGGCGCGCAACTTCGCCTACTACGAGGCACGCACCGTGCGGGACTCGTCGTTGTCCGCGGCGACGCAAGCGGTGATCGCCGCCGAAACTGGCCACCTGGACCTCGCCTACGACTACGTCGCCGAGGCCGCGCTGACCGACCTGCACGACGTGCACAACAACGTCCGCAACGGCTTGCACATGGCTTCGCTCGCGGGCGCGTGGATGGGCACCGTCGCCGGGTTCGGCGGGTTGCGGGACCACGGCGGGAAGCTGTCCTTCGCGCCGAGGCTGCCCAGCCAACTCGACCGCATCGCGTTCCGGCTCTGCCTGCGCGGCAGCCGGGTCGAGGTCGAAATCCTCGACCTCGAAGCGACCTACCGGGTACTCGAGGGCAGGTCCGTGGAGATCACCCACCACGGGGAACCGGTCACCATCGGTGAGGAGCCGATCACCTTGCCGATCCCGGCCTTCGAGACCCCGCTCCCGGTCCACCAGCCGCCCGGGCGAGCACCCGTGCGGCGCGGCACCGCCCGGATCCAGGCGGGCGTCGGACCCGACCAGACTCCGGAGTAACCCAGCCGCGACACTAGCCCGGCGGTTCTGGCAGGCGGGGCACGTCCTCGTCGGTATTGGCAGGCAGGTCGACGTCGTTCGTGCCGTCAGTCCCCACATCGCGGTTGGGGACCGACGGGAAGTCGGTGGTGAGGTTCTCGTCCGGCTCGCTGCGCCGCTCCGGCTGTTTGCTCATGCTCCCGGAATACCCGGTTTCGGCGCGGCTGTCACGTCTGACTCGTGAGGCGCCGTCAAGCCGCGTCGCGTTTGGAAGGCCGTCCGGGGGAACGGCCGTCGAGCATGCCCAGCAGCAGCCCTTCGCGGGTGGACCAGGGGCAGATCGACACCTGGCCGCCGGACACCGTCAGCAGCGCCTCCGCGATGATCGCGCCGGCGAGCGCCTGGTGCGAGCGGACCCGTGAGATGCCGGGGAGCTCCGCGCGCCGGGCCGCGGGCATGACCGCCAGCCGCGGGATCCACGTGCGCAGGTCGTCCAGCCGCAGCTCGGACGTCGTGCGCTGCGGGCGGGCACCGGCCAGCCGCGCGAGCTGGCCGAGCACCTTCGAGCAGCCGACCGCGCGATGCTCGCGGATCAGCGGCAGGACATCGTGGAGCGCGTCGCCGACCTCGTCGAGGACGTGAGCCCGCAGCGCGCTGATGCGCTTCGGGGACGCCATCTCGTGCGGCAGCCAGTCCCGGGTCATCGAGCGGGCACCCAGTGGCAGTGACCGCGCGAACCCGGCCTCCTCGTCGCCGCCCGCGGCGAGCTCGACCGTCCCACCGCCGATGTCGAGCACCAGCAGCGGCCCGGCGCACGCGCCGTACCAGCGCCGGGCGGCGACATAGGCCAACTCGGCCTCACGACGGCCGGACAGGAACTTGAGTTCGGTACCGGTGGCGCGCGCGACCTCCGCGACCACGGCGTCGGCGTTGCGCGCGTCCCGGATCGACGACGTCGCGAGCGGATAGACGTGCGAGACGCCGTGTTTGGCCGCGACCGTGTTCGCCGCCTCGACGGCCGCGGTGACCGCAGCGATCCCGGCTTTGCTCAGCCGCCCCGAGGAGTCGAGTTCACGATCGAGGCGGAGCTTGGTCTGGTGGGTCAGCAGCGGCTCGAGCGGCGAGCCACCACGCCGGAGGACCACCAAGCGCGCGCTGAAGGACCCCACGTCGAGAACCCCGACCTGGGCTGTGACTCCCGCGACCACTCGGCGCACCACTGTCTGACCTCCTTGCCTCAGCGTCAGGCCCCCATTCGGTAGACGCCGAAAGGCGGGGCCCGTTGCGTGAAGAATCGCTTCCCCATGCGGAACCGTGACAACGGTCACTGCACCTGGACCGTTCAGCGGCGCATCCCAGCAGCACGTTGTTCGGTGAGCGACCCCCACGACCGCAGGATCACTCTAGCCCCAACTACCGACAGCCGCCGGTTTCATAGCGGAAAGTAACAATTCTTATACGACAAGCTCCCGCAGGGTCCGAACGGCGTCGACGCGGGCTTCGCGTCCGGGGAGCAGCGGGTTGACCGCGAGAGTGGTGACCCCCGCCTCGGCGAAAGCTGCCACCCGCTCCTTGACGTACCCGGCCGGGCCGACCAGCGAGATCGCGCGCAGCAGGTCGGCGGGGACAGCCGCGGCCGCCTCCTCCTTCTTGCCGTCGAGATAGAGGTCCTGGATCTCCTTTGCCGCGGCTTCATAGCCATAACTGCAGGCCAGGGTGTTGTAGAAGTTCTTGCCGCGCGCACCCATGCCACCGATGTACAGCGCCAGCTGGGGACGCAGGTTGTCGAGGAGGTGGTCGACGTCGTCGCCGATCGCCAACCCGAGGCCGACGACGGTGTCCAGCTCGCCGAGGGCGGGGTCGCGCTTGGCCTTCCCCTCGGCCAGCGACGCGCCCCAGACGTCAGCAGCCCGCTCCGGGTGGAAGAAGATCGGCTCCCAGCCCTCGGCGATTTCAGCCGTCATGGCGACGTTCTTCGGCCCGAGCGCGGCGAGCATGACCGGGATGCGCTCGCGGACCGGGTGGTTGATCAGCTTGAGCGGCTTGCCGAGCCCCGTTCCCTGCCCCTCGGGCAGCGGGATCTGGTAGTACTTCCCGTCGTGGACGACCCGCTCGCGGCGCCACACCTGGCGGCAGATGTCGACCAGCTCGCGGGTACGGGCCAGCGGCGCGTCGTACTTGACGCCATGGAAACCCTCGATCACCTGCGGGCCGGACGCGCCGATGCCCAGGGTGAACCGGCCGCCCGAGACGAAGTCGAGCCCGGCGGCGGTCATCGCGGTCAGGCTCGGGGTCCGGGTGTAGATCTGGAAGATGCCCGACGCCAGCTCGACCCGCTCGGTCTTCGCCGCGAGGTAACCGAGCTGGCTCACCGCGTCGAACGAATACGCCTCGGGCACGAACACGATGTCGAGCCCGACCTTCTCCAGCTCGACGACGTCGGCCACGCTCTCGGCGAACCCGTCGGCGTAGTTGATCTGGGTCCCGATCCTCATGCTGTCCCTCTCGCCGCGCGCTCTAAAGACCGTAAGTCTTGCCGATGATGTCCCGCTGCACCTCGCTGGTGCCGCCGTACACCGTGGACACGACCGTGGCCCGCAGATGCGCCTCCATTCCGTACTCCGTGGCGTAACCGTACCCGCCCAGCATCTGCATACCTTCCAGCGCAACGGCTTTCGACAGCTCCGTGGCCTTGAGCTTGGCCATCGACGCCTCGCGGGGAAAGAGCTTGCCGGGGTTCTCGTCGACCAGCTCGGCGGTATGCCGCACGAGCAGGCTGGTGGCCTCGAGCTCGGTGGCGAGGTCGGCGAGCCGGTGGCGCAGCGCCTGGAACGTCCCGATCGGACGGCCGAACTGCTTGCGCTGCTTGACATAGTCGAGCGTGTCGTCGAACGCGCGCTTCGCCCGGCCGAGGCTGTTGGCGGCGAGGATCAGGCGTTCGGAGTTGAGCCCGGCCATCAGCTGCGGCCAGCCCTGGCCGACGTCGCCGAGAACCGCGCTTTCGGGCACGAAGACGTCGGTGAAGTAGAGGTCGTTGACCTCCTTGCCGCCCATGGTGTCGATACCCTTGATCACCAGGCCGTCCGCGCCGGCCGGCACACCGAACATCGTCAGGCCCTCGTGTTTGTTCCCGGTGGTGGAAGTCCGCGCGACCAGCAGGATGTTGTCCGCGAAGTGCGCGGCCGAGCACCAGGTCTTCTGGCCGTTGACCACGAACCCGCCGTCGACGCGCTCGGCCTTGCAGACCAGCGCGCCGACGTCGGAGCCCGCCTCCGGCTCGGACATCGAGATCGACTGCACGCGGCCGCGGGTGACGCCGGCGAGGACGTCGTTCTTCTGCGCCTCGGTGCCGAACTTCTCGTACGCCGCGGCCACGATGATCGACGTCGCGAAGCCGCCGATGGGCGCGAGGCCGTACGAGGTGTGCTCGAGGAACAGCGTCAGGTCGACCGCTCCCCCGTCGGAGCCGCCGTACGCCGACGGCAGGTTGACGCCGAGCCAGCCGAGGTCCGCCATCTTCTGATAGATCGTCTGGCTGTGCGGGTGCCGTCCGCCGTCGGTGGCGGCGAGCCGCTGCTCACGCGTGCCGAGCTCACGCCGGCAGAAGTCGCGGACGGCATCGACAAAGGCCTGGCGCTCGCCGGAAAGGCTCATGCTGGTCACACGCCAATAATGCCAGTTGTTGACGAGTTGTCAATACGTGGCGTGGGTGCGGGCCGGGTCTAGGACTCATGGCCGTTCCGGCCGATTAGAACCGGCCGGAACGCTCACGAGTCCGTGTCACGCGAGCCCGGTCACCCAGTCCGAGACGACGGTGTCCAGGACCGACAGCGGCAGGGCGCCACCGCCGAGGACGAGGTCGTGGAACGCCTTGATATCGAACCGGTCGCCCAGGGCTTGCTCGGCCTTCGCGCGGTTCCGCTCGATCTCCAGGCGTCCGACCATGTACGCCAGCGCCTGGCCGGGGCAGGCGATGTACCGGTCGATCTCGGCGTCGATCTCGACCTTCGCCATCGGCGTGTTCTCGACGAGGTAGTCCACCGCTCGCTGACGGCTCCAGCCCAGCGCATGCAGGCCGGTGTCGACAACCAGCCGTCCAGCCCGCATCGAATCCTGCGTCAGCAGGCCGAACCTGGCGATACCGTCGGAGTAGAGGCCCATCTCGTCGGCCAGGCGTTCCGCGTAGAGGCCCCAGCCTTCGGCGTACGCGGTGAACTCGCCGATCCGCCGGGCGAGCGGCAACTCGGTCAGCCCCTGCGCGACGCACAGCTGGAAATGATGGCCTGGAACGGCTTCGTGGAACGCCACCGCTTCGCTGAGATGCCGCGACCGCTCCTCCGCCTGGTAGGTGTTGGCGAAGTACGTGCCACCGCGCGAACCGTCGAGCGCGGGCGGGTTGTAGTAGGCCAACGTTCCGCCGGGAGCCTCCGCCTCGGGCACCGAAGTGACCACACAGGACTGGTCAGGGATTCGGGAAAACCATTGCGGCGCAGCAGCTTCAGCCCGAGCGATGGTCTCGCGCGCCGAATCGAGCAGCTCCTCGCCGCTCGTCCACCGCAGCTCCGGGTCGGTGCGGAGCCGGTCGAAGATCTCCCCGAGGTCGGTCGTCCCGAAGGTCCGCTCCCCCAGCTCGCGGTACTCACCGGCCAGCCTGGCGATGATACCGACCCCGGTGTCGTGCAGGTCCTGCGCCGTCCGGTCGGTGGTCGTGTGCGCCCGGATCAGCCCCGCGTATTTCTCGTCGCCACCGGGCAGCCAGCACATCCCGGGCTTGTCCTCGGGCTGTCCGTGTGGCTTGAGCTCCGCGGCGAGGAAGTCGCGATACTTCGCATACGCGGGGCGGACGACGTCGGCGAGCAGCCTGTCCCGCTCGTCGGCGTAGCTTTCGCCCGCCCCGACGGCGTCGAGACGCAGCGGATCGCTGTGCGGCGCGGCCAGGTAGCGCTCGATGTAGGCGATACCCGCGTCGACAAGGAACGCCGGCGGCACCAGGCCGTCCGCGCATCCGGCGCGCTGACGGTCCGCCACGGTGTCCAAATAGGACGGAATAGCGGCCAGCCTCGCCAGATAACCCGCGGCCTTCTGTTCGTCGCCGAGTTTCAGATCCGACAGGAACAAGAATATCTGCAGCGCGGGCGCGCTGAACCCGTCGCTGACCGCGAACTCCAGCGCGCGGCCGTCGATGAGGTCGACCGCGACCCTGGCCTGCCCGACGACGACGTCGCGGGTGACGGCGTCGCCCGGCGAAAGCCCCTCAAGCGCTTCAGCTCGCGAAGCCAAGCCGACATAGGCGGCCCTGATCTGCGCTTCCGCAGCCGCACTCAGGTCCGCAAGACGATCGTGGTCACCGGGGAGTCCGAAGAACGACCGCAGCACGGGGTCCGCGGTGAACCACAACCCGACGAGCTCGTCGGCGAGATCGTTGACCGCGGTCACGCTTCGGCCCATTCCGCGACGACGGTGGCGAGCACCGAAAGCGGCAAGGGGCCGCCGCCGAGCACGAGGTCGTGGAACGCCTTGATATCGAATCGCTCGCCGAGGGCCTTCTCCGCCGACTCGCGGATCCGCAGGATCTCGAGCCTGCCGACCATGTACGACAGCGCCTGCCCCGGGTACGCGATGTATCGGTCGATTTCCGACTCGATTTCGACCTGCGCCATCGGAGTGTTGTCCACCAGGTAGTCCACCGCCTGCTGGCGGCTCCAACCCAGCGCGTGCAGGCCGGTATCGACCACGAGACGGCCCGCCCGCATCGAATCCAGCGTCAACATGCCGAGCCGCGCGACGTCGTCGGAATACAAGCCCATTTCGTTCGCCAGGCGCTCGGAGTACAGGCCCCAGCCCTCGATGTAGGCGTTGAAGTCGCCGATCCGCCGCAGGAGCGGAAGATCGGTGAGGCCGAGTGCGGTGCTCAGCTGGAAGTGGTGCCCGGGGATGGCCTCGTGGAACGCCGTCGCCTCGGACGAGTGCCGGAACCGCTCGGTGGCCTCATGGGTGTTCGCGAAGTACACCCCTGGCCGGGACCCGTCCGCCGCGGGCAGCATGTAGTACGCCGCGGGCGCGCCGGGCGCGGACTCGGCCGGGACCGCCTCGACGGTCCACGGCTGCGGCGGGATCTTGCCGAACCAAGCCGGCGCCTCGGCCGCGGCCCGCGAGATCGCCGAACGAGCGCTGTCCAGCAGCTCGTCCGCGCTGGTCCAGCGCAGCGACGCGTCGGTGCGCAGCCGGTGGAAGATGTCCGGCAGGTCCCGCGTACCGAACACCCGCGCGCCGAGGTTGCGGTACTCGTCGGCGAGCCGCGCGATCAGGTCCTGGCCGGTGGCGTGCAGGTCGTCCGGGGTGCGGTCGGTGGTGGTGTGCTTGCGCGCGAGTTTGCGGTAGATCTCCTTGCCCTCGGGCAGCCAGCACACGCCGGGCTTGTCCGCGGGCCTGCCGTGCGGCGCGATCTCGGCGGTCAGCGCGTCGCGGTAGGCCGCGAACGCCGGGCGCACGACGTCTTCGAGCAGCTGGACGCGACGTCGTCCGAACTCCTCGTCCGGCGCAGGCGGGCGCAGCAGCGGGTCCGCGTCAGGAGTCGCGAGGTAGCGGTCGGCGTGAGCGATGGCGGCGTCGACCAAGTGAGCGACCGGAAGCCGACCTGCCGCGATGCCGTCGCGAAGCCGCTGGACGACCTGCTGGAGGTACTCCGGGATGGCGGCCAGCCGGACCAGCTGCGCGTCGGCCTGCCCGGGACCCTCCAGCGAGAGCATCGGCAGCGTCGAGAGCAGCCCTGCGGCGGGGGAAACGAACATGTCGCTGACAGTGAATTCGGCGAGCCGCGTGTCGATCTGATCGATCGAGCTCTGCGCCTGGTCCAGCACGACCTCGCGGGTGATCCGGTCGACCGCGCTGAGCTCGGCCTCGTCAAGGGCGCGGGCGCGCTCGAGGACGCTCGCCAGCCGCGCCCGGTACGCCTGCTCGGCTTCGTCGCTGAAGTCGCCCAGGCCACCACGGTCCGAAGGAATGCCCAGCAACGGCGGCAGCAGGGGTTCGCTGTCGAACGTGGCTTCCATGAACTCGTCGGCAAGGGCGGCGGTTTCGGTCATCGTTGATCCCCATGGTTCGTCGGACGGCTTCGCGGACACCTCCGGCCAAGTGGCCGACGGTGGACACAGCGTCAACCCTAGAGGAGGCACCCAGCTGACGAAGGGCACTTTCGTCGCGACACGGCGTCGCGACACGGCACGGTGGACCGGGCTTCGGCGCGGACGGCGACCCGAGGCGGTAGCGTTCGCGGAGTGCCTGTGACAGATCCCGTGGATGCCCGACTGCTCGCCGCCCTGGCGGAGCTGGGCAAGGCAGCCGTCCACGAACTCGCGGCGAAGGTCGGCATGGACCCCCGCGAGGTCGCCTACCGGCTGGTGGCGCTGTCCGGGAGCGGGCTCCCGCTGCTCGTGGGTGTGGAAAGCGACCCGAACGGCCTGCGCGCGGCGATCGCGGCCCCGTGGTCCCCCAACGCGCAGCAGCAGGCGCCCTACCAGCAGCAGCAGCACCAGGGTCCGCCGAGCGGCATCCCGCCCCAGCAGAACCCCGTGCAGGGCACCCCTTCCGGCGTCTACAACAGTGTTCAGGGAACGCCGTCCGGGGTTTACAACACCGTCCAAGGCACCCCGTCCGGCCGGTACCCGGGACCGCCCGCAGTACCGCCGAACGGCGGCATGGTCCGGCCGCTTCCCCCGCGCCAGGGACCGCCGCCAAACCAGCAGTTCGCGCCGCCGGCACCAGTGTCGCAGCCCGTTCAGCAGCAGCAACCACTGCCGGCACCGGACCCGGTGATGAGCACCTGGGGTCCGCCTCAGAGCTCCTCGTGGGCCCGCGGCGACGACAAACCGGCCGCGCCGCCGGGGCCGGTCGGCAAGCAGGGCCGCACCGGGGACGTCATGGAGACAAAGGGGCTGGAAGGCGAGCAGCTCACCGTGCAACTGCTCGAAGTCCAGGACCCGGCCGACTTCCTGTTCAGCGCCGCCGGCTACACGCTGGAAAGCGGTGAGCGCGCGGTCGTGGTGCACACCGAAATCACCAACCGCG
>NZ_JAODNM010000039.1 GCF_025464955.1 Amycolatopsis sp.
AGTGGTACAACACTAATCGCCGACATTCCTCTATCGGGATGATCAGTCCTGTGTGCTACGAGCAATCCCTGACAGGTGCAGCGAAAGCTGCTTAACCCACTGTCCACCGCTCGGGGGGAACCTCAGACCACCTAACCGCTACCTACGCAGCAGGTGGAGTGCATCTCCGGTGAGAACCACCAGCTGCGTTACCACGGTGATGACAGGGCTCCAACGGGCAAGTGCCCGCCAGCACTTCCCGTTGGGCTCGTCGTCCGGCTGATCGCTCTCGCTTCCAGTCGGCTTGTCACCGTCGCAGTCGTCACCCAACTTGAGCTCCCATCTGTGTTGCGCCGCCCGATGTCACAACAGGGGCGAGGCGGCGTTACCGGCCCCTTCCCCAGGCCGGTCACAGGTGAAGCTGAGCGTGGCTTGACTACTCATCGGCGTGACCGATGTGTCGAGAAGCGTAGCGCCTTCGCAATGGCGGAAGAACGCGGGTAGGGCAGTCCAACACGGTTCTGGATAACGTTAGTCCAATTGGGTTAATTATGCTTGGGAGCCGTAAGATTCAGCCTCCCGTGCACTGCCCCCACCAGGGTTAACGGTGACGCCCAGCGGCTAACGCTAACGTTAGCCGCTAACGGTAACGTTAGCGGTGACTCGGTAACGTTCACCTAGTAACGTTTCTGTCGATAATAGTCATCCCAATAGATTTTTTCTCATGACTGGAATGAGAATTCTTGCATAACGGGTGACACTTTCTTAATTTGTGGGGGTTGAAGTGGGTAAGCGTGGCCCCGATGCCAAGCCCACCGCCCTGCGCATCCTGCACGGTGACCGCAAAGACCGGATCAACGACGCCGAACCCGTCCCGCCGACCAGCGACATCACCTGCCCGGACTGGGCCAGCGGCCAAGCGCGCGGGATCTGGGAACGGCTCGCTCCCGGGCTGGAAGCGAGTGGTGTCCTCACGGCGTGGGATACCGACGCGTTCCTAGTCCTGTGCGAGGCCCTCGCCCGCTACAAGTCAGCGACCCAGCTGGTTAACGGCTCTGCGTTGCTGGTGCAGGGCGGGTCGGGCCTGATGAAGAACCCGGCGTTGCAGATCCAGGCGGAGGCCGAACGGACGTTCCTGACGTTCGCCTCCCGGTTCGGGTTAACCCCGTCTGATCGTCAGTCGATCAAGGTCGAGGTGAACCGTGACGACCACACCGGCGCCGCGGGCCGCCTCCTCAGCTAGCCCGCCGGCCACGCCACCACGACGTCGCTCCGGTAGCCCGAAGGCCCGCACACCTCGAACCCGAACCACGGGCACGGGGCTGCCGGAGTGCGGACGCAGTTTCGATGGCAGAACGTGCCGCCAACGCGGCGACCACACGTGCCAAACCTCGCGCCGACCACGCGATCGCGTTCTGCCACGAAATCTGCGTCCACACCAAAGATCGCTGGGCCCGCAAACCCTTCCTGCTGTTCCCTTGGCAGCGGGACGGCATCGTCCGGCCACTGTTCGGCGAAGTCCGCTGGGACGAGGAGGCCCAGTGCTACGTGCGGCGGTTCCGCATCGGGTGGATCGAGCTGGCCCGCAAGAACGGCAAGTCCGAACTCCTCGCCTTCGTCGCGCTGTACATGCTGTGTGGGGACGGGGTGGAGTCCGCGGAGATCTACGGCTGCGCCCGCGACACCGACCAGGCCAAGCTGGTGTTCAAAGTCGCCGCCCGCATGGTGCAGTTGTCCCCGGTGTTGTCGCGGCGGTTGCGGGTGATCGAGCACTCCGCCCGCATCGTCGACGAGAAAACCAACTCCGTCTACGCCGTTGTGCCGTCGGACGCGTTGGGTAACCTCGGGTCCAACCCGTCGTGCGTGATCTTCGACGAGGTCCTGACCCAGCCCAACGGCGACTTCTGGAACGCCATGCGCAACGGCATGGGCACCCGCCTCGAACCGCTGCTGCTCGCCGCGACCACCGCCGGAGACGACCCGTCCAGCTTTGCGAAGGCCGAGCACGACGAGTGCGTCAAGATCGCCGACGACCCGACGCGGGCGCCGCACCGGTTCGTCTACCTGCGCAATCTGCCCGAGGACACCGACCCGTGGGACGAGGCGAACTGGTTTCACTCCAACCCTGCGCTCGGCGACTTCCTCTCCCTCGCTGCACTGCGGGAGGAGGCGCTCGAGGCACGCAATGACCCGGGGAAGGAGAACGCGTTCCGGCAGTACCGGCTCAACCAGTGGGTGGCCCAGTCGACGCGGTGGATGCCGATGCACCTCTACCTGCTCTGCGCGGGCACGCCGGTCGACCATCCCCGCCGGCTACGCGAACGCCACGCCAAACAATCCGCCTGGGGCGGCCTCGACCTCGCCTCGAAGCTGGACCTGACGGCGTTCTGTCTGATCGTCCCCGACGGCATCGACGGGCACGTCTCGGCGCTGTGGCGGTTCTGGCTGCCCGAGGCCGGGGTGACGTTCCTCGACGAGCACACCGACGGCAAGGTCTCCCGCTGGGTCGAACAGGGCTGGATCACCACCACGCCGGGTGAGGTCATCGACTACGACGTGATCGAGGACGACATCACCGCAGACACCGGCCTGCAGCGCGTCGCCGAGATCGACTACGACGAGTGGTCCGGCGAACCCGTCCGCCAACGGCTTGAACGCAGGACCGGCGTCCCGATGTACCCGGTCCCGCAGACCTACAAGGCCATGCCCCACGGCATGACCGAGGTCATGACCCTGACCCGGTCACGGGCCTGGTCGCACCACGGGAACCCGGTTGCGGAGTTCTGCTTCGACTCCGTCGAGGTACGCCACCCGCCAGGCGATCCTGACTTGATCCGGCCAGATAAGCCCCAGCGCGGGAAGACCGGGGTGAGCGGGCGGTGGCGAACCTGGGCGTGCTGCACGGCAGGTTGCGGCCATGGTTCGCACGGGCGGAACCGTTTGGGCAGGCCAGGAAGTACCTGATCGGGTTGATGAGTGACCTGCCGAGGAAGAACGCATGGACCCTTGCCGAGCATGCCGGGGACCGCACGCCGGATCGGATGCAGCGGCTGCTCAATCAGGCGGTCTGGGACCACGATCAGGTCCAGGGGGTGGTACGGCGGTTCGTGGTCGAGCAGTTGGGGGATCAGCCATTGCGGGTAGGGGCACTGGATGAGTCAGGTCAGGAAAAGCAAGGTAAGCGCACCGCTGGCACCAAACGGCAGTACATGGGCTGCGCGGGCCGGGTCGCCAATGGTGTGAACACGGTCTACTGCTCGTACGCGACCTCGGGTGGGCACGCGCTGGTCGGTGCCCGTATTTATGTGCCGGAAGAGCAACTCGCCGACGCCGGGGACCGTGCGGCGCTCGGCATCCCCGCTGGCGTGGAGTTCATGACCAAACCGCAGTTGGCTCAGGACATTCTCGCCGACATGATCGCCGACGCGAC
>NZ_JAODNM010000045.1 GCF_025464955.1 Amycolatopsis sp.
ATTCCGAGTAATGCATGAGATTGTGGTGCGCGGCGCAGAGGAACACGAGGTTCGAGATGCGTGTTTCCCCGTGGTGGGCCCACAAAACGATGTGGTGCCCGATGCATCGCTGCGGTGGTGCATCGCACCCGGGAAAGGCGCATCCGCCGTCTCGGATCGCGAGCGCGCAGCGTTGAGCCGGGGTCGCGCTTCGTCGGGAACGTCCCACGTCCAGCGGTTCCCCATGGCCGCCGAGAACAACGGGGATGATCTTTGCTTCGCAGGCGAGCATGCGGGCCTGGGTCGCGGTGATGTCCCCGACCAGATCGAGACATGCCCTGCCGAGGCCGGTAAGCAGTTGGTCGTAGGACAGCGTGACCACGATGTGGGTGGTGTCTCCGGCTTGGTTGGGGAGGTCGGGGTTGCCCATGCCGATGCGGACGAATTCGCTGAAGGCGTCGCCGTAGCGTTCCCACTGTGACCGCTGGTCGCGGCCTTCCTCGTTTGCGGGTTTCGGTTTCGCCATCGGTTCCAACGCCGCTTTCAGCCGCGCGAACGTCTCATCGTCGAGGGTGCCTGTGATACCAAGGCTGCCGTCACGGTGGTTAACGAACGCCAACTCCCGCCGCACCGGCTTCGGGTCTTTCGGTTTCGGCTCCGGCCCGTCCGGATCCAACCGGTCCAGCAGTTGCCGACCGGCTTTGAGGATCTCGCGGACTCCGGCGGAGCGGGCGAGGCCGACGAGGATCTTCTCGGCTTGTTCGCGGTCGTGGTCGGACACGGTGGCGGGGATCTTGCCCAGGATCGAGGTGATGGCGTCAATCTGTGCGTTCCCAATGACTCCCTCCCGCGCAGCATCCGCGGTGGCGGGCGCCAGCGGCGGCGTGGGTGTGCCGGTGAGATCACACCCTGGGTGCAGGGCGTCGGACCGTTTGACGCGGGCGAGGGCGTCGGTGGTGGAGGCGTGGACGGTCTCGCGGATCAGCGCGGGCAGGGTGCCGTAGCCGGTGGTGTCACGGACGCCGCGGCGCTTGATCTCCGCGAGGATCCGGCCTTGTTCGGCTTCTGTGCGGCGTCGGTTTTCCTCGAGGTTGATGTATTCGGTTACCAGCACAGGCCCGTCGACACGCCACCATTCGGTGGGTGTTGCGGAGGCATCGGTGCTGGTCACCTGTCTATGATACCTCGATTAGAACAGGTATTCGAATCTCTTTAGAGTGATATCAGGAGGTCGCCAGACCACGCAGTCGCTTCATTCACGTCACTGTCTGGAACTACGGCGGAGGAATGTGGGTGACGCCCGGGCTCAACGGCCGGTGATGGACGGCCGTCAGAACTGCGGGTTCGCGGGCCAGGGGCCGAGGTCGGGTAGTGCCGCGGCGAAGACGGGTGGCGTTGCGGCGTCGCGACCGGCGAGCCAAGCGGCAAGGTCACGGACGGTGCCCGACACGTCGACGCCGGTCCCCCACCGGCGAGGCAGGTCGGTCGCCACCGCGGCGACACCGGTGGGCAGCCGCGCTTGCAGGAAGTCGACGGCGTGGCAGGAGAAGTCCGCGGTCCAGTCTGCCGGCCGGACACCCAGATCGAGGTCGACCAGGTGGATCCACACCTCGCGCCAGCGAGTGAACACTGCTGAGGTGAAGCCCGGCAATGACCAATCGTCGACGCCGGCCCACACCTCATCGAGGTGACCGGCGTGTTCGGCCACGGCGGCGCGATGCTCGGCCGCGGTCCGGGACGCGGTCGTCTCGATGATGGCGTCCCGCTCACCGGGTATCCACATATCGACGTGCTTGCCGCGCAAAGCATGTTCGACGACGCGGGCACGCGCGCGGGCGGCATCCGTGATGTGGGCGAGCAGGTGGCCGCGCGTCCACCCGGGCAGCAGTGTCGGTTGGGCGACTTGGGCGTCAGTCAGGTCTGTGAGCACGTCATTCAGCTGCTGGTGTGCTGCCGCGACGGCAGCGAGGGGCGGGGTCACGCTGCTTGATCCTAGCGGCGAGACGATGACAAGAACTGACAAATCCTGTCCACAGCGGACATCGGCCAGAAGTCGGCGAACCCTTGCTTAATCCTGTTCGTAATTTATAGGCTGCGACCCCTTCCGTCCGCAATGAAGCGAGAAGGAGCGGTCCCCATGCGTCACATGCCCTTTTCCCGCAGGTCGTTCCTGGCCCTGTCCGCAACGGGCGCCGCACTAGGCGTGTTGTCCTCGAAAATGACGGCGAGCGCGGCCAGCCCGGCCGGCGACGTCGTCGGAAAGATCACCGTCGGTTACCAAGGCTGGTTTGCCTGTATCGGCGACGGCGCGCCTATCAACGCCTGGTGGCATTGGGCCCAGGATGCGAGCAAACCCCCGTCGCCGAGCAACACCGGGATCAAATCCTGGCCCGACACGCGCGAATACGGCAAGGGTTACCAAACCGCGTATTCGAATTTGAACAACGGCCAGCCCGCGACGCTTTTCTCCTCCTACGACCAGCAGACGGTCGACACGCATTTCCGCTGGATGCAGCAGAACGGGTGTGACACAGCAGCCTTGCAGCGGTTCAACCCCACCGGCGGTGAAGGTCCCACCCGCGACGCGATGACCGCCAAGGTCCGGTCGTCTGCGGAGTCCACCGGCCGAAAGTTCTACATCATGTACGACGTCAGCGGCTGGACGAACATGCAGTCGGAGATCAAGACGGACTGGACGTCGAAGATGGCGACGCACACGTCGTCCGGCGCCTACGCGAAGCAGAACGGCAAACCCGTCGTGGGCATCTGGGGCTTCGGTTTCAACGACGGAAACCACCCCTGGGCCCCGGATGTGTGCCTCGACGTCATCAAGTGGTTCCAAAGCCAGGGCTGCTACGTGATGGGCGGGGTGCCGACCTATTGGCGGACCGGAGTGAGCGACTCGCGGGGCGGCTATCTCGACGTCTATCACGCCTTCAACATGCTTTCGCCGTGGATGGTCGGCCGAATCGGAAACGCGGGCGACTCGGACAATTTCTACAATTCCTGCACCGTGCCGGACCAGGCTGACTGCAACTCCCACGGGATCGACTACCAACCGTGCGTACTGCCCGGCGACACTTCCGCCCGGCAACGAGCGCACGGGGATTTCATGTGGCGCCAGTTCTACAACGTGGTCCGCGCCGGAGCGCAGGGGATCTACATTTCCATGTTCGACGAGTACAACGAGGGGAACCAGATCGCGAAAACCGCCGAGAACGGGTCGATGGTTCCGGCCGGCTCCGGTCTGTGGGCTCTCGACGAGGACGGGACGGCGTGCTCTTCGGACTACTACCTGCGACTGACCGCCGACGGCGGCCGGATGCTCAAGCAGCAGCTCGCCCTGACCGCCACCCGTCCCACTTCCCCGACCTGACTGTAGGGCCGCGGTCAGTCGATCAGGGCCTGGTAGACGAGTTGGCGCAGCTGTTGCCGGATCGGGTGAGTGCTCGACGGCAGCAGCTGCGTGAAGAACATGGCCGTGATGTCCTCGTCGGGGTCGACCCAGAAGGCCGTGCTCGCCGCCCCGCCCCAGGCAAATTCCCCAGCGCTGGCAAGGGTTTTCGCCGCGACCGGATTTTGCAGCACGGAGAAGCCGAGGCCGAACCCGTGCCCGTCGAACGGCGACTCGGCGAACAGCGGACGCCCGAAGGCTTCCAGATCGGCGTTGCCAGGCAGGTGGTTGCTCGCCATCGACTGCACCGTGCGAGGAGACAGCAGCCGGACACCGTCCAGTTCGCCACCGCGCAGCAGCATCTGCGTGAAGCGGTGGTAGTCACCGGCGGTGGACACCAGCCCGCCACCACCGGACAGGTACGCCGGGCGGCTGAGGCCGGCGGCGCCGAAAGCTTCGCTCCGGACAGCCTTCCCGGTTCCCGGCGTCGGCACGTACATCGCCGCAACGCGCTGACGGTCTTCGCCCTCGTAGAAGAACGCCGTGTCCGTCATCCCCAGCGGCCCGAAGATCCGCTCGGCGAAGAACTCGTCCAGCGACTGCCCCGAAACGACCTCGACGAGCCGGCCCAGGATGTCCGTCGACACCGAGTAGTTCCACTCGCTGCCAGGCTGGAACACCAGCGGCAGCCGCGCGAACGCCTCGCTCGCGCCGGCCAGGTCAAGCCCCTTCGGTGTCCCCCACTCGAACCCGGCGGCGCGGTAGATCGCGTCGACCGGGTGCGTGTGGTGGAAACCGTAGGTCAGCCCCGAGGTGTGAGTCAGCAGGTGCCACAGCCGGATCGGCTCGGTCGCGGGCTCCGTGACCGGACGAAGCGCAGACCCCTTGACGTAGACCCTCGGCTCGGCGAACTCGGGCAGCCAGGTCGAAATCGGGTCCGCGAGGTCGATCGCGCCGGCTTCGAAGAGCATCATCGCGGCGACCGAGGTGATCGGTTTGGTCATCGAGAAGATCCGCCAGGCGGTGTCCTGCTCGATCGGCAGGCCCGCCTCGACATCCCGATGACCCGCGCTCGCGACGTGCACGATCTTGCCGTGCCGCGTGACGACCGCGAGATAACCGGGGAGCAGCCCTTCGTCGACGTAGCGGGAGAACCGCCGATCGATCCGGGTCAGCCGCTCCGCGTCGAAACCGACCTCGGCCGGGTCGACGTCCACCTTCAACTCGATCGCCATGCCGGCGACCCTACGCGTTTTGCTCCCGTGCCCGCTCGGCCGCTTTTTCCGCGCGCCAGGCCTCGTCGTCCTTGCCCTCACGCCAGTACCCGGAGATCGACAGCAGGTCCTTGCGGACACCTCGCTCGTCGAGCAGGTGACGCCGAAGCTCCTTGACGAACCCGGCTTCCCCGTGGACGAACGCCTGCACGACACCCCCGCCGAACTCGAGCGCCCGCACGGTTCCGACGACGTCGCCGCCGGCGGACCGGTGCAGCCAGGTGATCTGCGCGTCGCCCTTGGTCGCCAGCGCCTGCTCCTCTCGCGCGTCCGAAACCAGGATTACGGCGTGCACGCGCGCGCCGGGTGGGATCGCCTCCAGGCTCGCCGCGATGGCGGGCAGGGCACTCTCGTCCCCGACCAGCAGGTGCCAGTCGGCCTCGGTGCCGGGCGCGTACCCACCACCGGGACCGTTCAGCAGCAACTCGTCGCCGAGTTGCACGGCAGCGGCCCACGGACCGGCCAAGCCCTCGTCACCGTGGTGGACGAAGTCGATCGTCAGCTCACCGGCGACCGGGTCAAAGGCGCGAACGGTGTACGAACGCATCTTCGGCCACGACTCGCTCGGCAGCTCCGCGCGGATGACGCCCATGTCGAACGGCTGCGGGTAGGTCACCCCGGGGATCGGGATGAGCACCTTGACGTAGGCGTCGGTGAACTCGTTGGGCGTGAACGCCGCTATCCCGTCCCCGCCCGCGATGATCCTGATCATGTGCGGCGTGAGCTGCTCTTTGCGCAGCACCTTCAGCCGCGTCACCGGCCTCGCGCTGCGCTTCGGCGTGTCCGCCATGTGCAAGCTCCTCGCTACGGTTGAACCCTGTTAGGCCACTAAGGCTAGCCTAACTCACTCGCGGGCGCCGACGAGTGAGACGGGCACAACCCTTGTCGCCGACAACGACGTCCAGACGCTCGTCGCGCCGACGACCAGGAACGCACCGAATACGACGAAACCGACCAATTGCCCCGGCAGGACCGTTTCCGGTAGTCCGGTGATCCTCCCGGTGACCGAGCGGATGCCTACCAGCGCGCCCGCGGCGGCCACTCCACCGAGGAGCAAGCCGATCCCGGTCACCGCCCAGGATTCCACGAGCGCCATCTTCACCACCTGGAACCGGCTCAGCCCGGTCACGCGCGCCGCGGCGAACTCCGCCTTGCGCTCGGCCGCCGCGATCACCACCGAGTTGACCACCGCGACCAGCGCGTACAACCCGGCGAGTCCCATCAGGACCTGCATGATCCCGGAGTTGGCGCCGTCGTCGTTCGCCGACTGCGCCGCGATGGACTCGGCGACGGAGACCGGCCGGCCCGCGCCGGCCGCCTTGATCCCGGCGGCCACCGCCGCCGGATCGGTGCCTGGCTTCACCTGCACGACGACCTGGGAAGCCGCGCCGGCGAGCACGGAATCTCCGACGAGCTCCCGCGGCAGCAGGAAGTCCGTGCCGCCGTTCAGCGCCTGCGGCAGTACCGCGACCACCTTGAGCCTGTGCGTGCGACCGTCGATGTCGGCGGTGACCGTCGACCCGACCGGCGTCGTGCCGGCGTCCTTGTTTCCCGGGCCCAGCGCGATCGTTTCGCCGTGCAGGTCGGCCATCGAGCCGCTCACCGGACTGCGCAGGTGCGTGCGCGTGTAAGTGTCCGCGTCGATGGCGAGCGCGGTGCCGTCCTTGACCTTCTGCTTCGGCTTGCCGTTCTTCTCGAAGCCGGACGTCACGGTCACCGGCACCGAGACCTGCTGAGCCGCGACCGCGACACCGGGGACGGCGGCCACCCGGATTCCGTTCGCCCCGGTCGTGTTCACGATGAGGTCGCCGGAGACCGACTGGGTCTGCTCGTCCTTGTCCGCCTTCGCGATGGACGCCAGCGTGCCGGACAGCCCGACCACCAACGCGACCAGCACCAACAGCGGCGCCGCGGTCGACGCGCTGCGCCGGACGCCGTCGCGGAGGTTCGCCTGCGCCAATGTACCCAGCGTGCTGCCGCGGAGGACAAGTCCGGCGACCCGGCCGACGAGCGGCACGATCAACGGGCTGAGCTGCGTCAACGCGACCGCGCCGGTGATCGCGACGAAGATCGACATCGGCACGGCACCGTCCGGCGGCGCGAACCTCGAGGTGATCATCAGCGTGATCGAACCGGCCAGGAACAGGCATCCGAGGAGCCAGCGGGGCGCGGTCATCACCCGGGTGGCCGCGCCGACGTTGCCCAGCGCCTCCAGCGGTCGTACCTTCGACGCCCGCCGCGAAGCCGCGAGCACACCGATCAGCGCGACGCCGACCCCGATACCGGCCGAGACGGCGAGAATCCAGTCCTGCCACCGCGGGGTGAAACCGCCGGGCACGAACCCAAGGTCGGTCAGGAGCCACGTCTGGAAGCGCATGGCGAGCAGTCCCAACGGCACTCCCAACACAGTCCCGATCACACCGAGGAGCAGGGCTTCGGACAACAGGAGCCGCCGAACCTGCCGACGGTCACCGCCGACCAGGCGCAGCAGCGCGAGGTCTTTGCGCCGCTGCGCGACGGTGAAGGCGAAAGTGGAGCTGACGATGAAGACCGCCAGGAACGCCGAGAGCCCCAAAGTCATGGCCTGCAAAGCGATCCCAGCCGTGTAGATGTCGCGAAGGTCGCCTGCGGCCTGCGGGCCAAGCCCGGCCGGGATGTCAGGGGAGGCCGCCGAGACGAGGATGAGCAGCGACGACTGGACCAGTGCGACCCCCATCGCCACGGTCAGGATCGCGCCGATGAACAGCTGCCAGCGGTCGCGGAAAGTGGTCAGTGACAACGAAAACACGGCTCAGGCCTCCAGCTGCGCGAGGCGCTCGGCAACGTCGCGGACGGTCGGGGAGATGAGCTGGTCGACGATCCGGCCGTCGGAGAGGAACACGACCGCGTCGGCCCTCGCGGCCGCAGCCGGGTCGTGCGTGACCATGACGATGCTCTGCCCGGCGGAGTCGACCATGTCCCGCAGGAGCGAAAGCACGGTGCGGGCCGAGGTCGAATCCAGCGCGCCGGTGGGCTCGTCGGCGAACAGCACCCCAGGACGCGTCACCATCGCCCGCGCGATCGCGACCCGCTGCTGCTGCCCGCCCGAGAGCTCGCGCGGCCGGTGCCGTACTCGGTCGGCGAGCCCGACCGCGCGCAGCACCTCGTGGACGTCCGATTTGGACACCCGGCGGCCGGCGAGCTTCAGCGGCAGCGTGACGTTCTGCTCCGCCGTCAGCGAGCCGATGAGGTTGAAGTTCTGGAACACGAACCCGACCTCGCTGCGACGCAACGCCGTCAGCTCGCGGTCCGAGGCGTCGGTGATCTCCTTGCCTGCCAAGAAGACCTGCCCGGACGTGACCTGCTCCAGCCCGGCCGCGCAGTGCAGCAGCGTGGACTTGCCCGACCCCGACGGCCCCATCACCGCCGTCCAGGAACCCGACGGGAAGCCGAAGCTGACGTCGTCGAGCGCGCGGACCCTGGCGTGCTTGCCCCCGTATTCCCTGCTGACCCCGCGCAACTCGACCGCCGTTGTCGCGGCTCCCGCCTCGATGGGCGACGGGGTTGTTCCCATGGCTGTCGTCATGGCTTCCATCCCACCCGGAACAGGCGGAAAACTCACCAGTGCGCACCCCCGGCGCGGGGTAGGGCTGTCCCTACCGTCCGACTCGTGAGCGTTCCGGCCGGTTAGAAGCGGCCGGAACGCTCACGAGTCCTGTCCCTCCCCGAGCGCACTGACGAGGTCGGCGAAGCTCGCCGCGACCTTGCCGCGGAAGCCGATGAACAGGCGGTTCGCCAAGGGGACCGCCCAGCGACCGCGCGATGCGACGTTGAAGACCCGGTGTGTCAGACGACTTCCACCGGGGACGTCCGTGGCGGTGTACTCGCCGCGGTACCACCAGCCGCCCTGCAGGAACACCATCCGGCTATCGCGGTCGAACGTCCAGCCATGCCCGCCGAGATGGCCTGCGACCCGCTCCAGCACGACGTCCGTCGGTGCGGCGACGATCGCGGAGACCTCGACCATCGGCTCGTTCATGACGCCGCGCGCGGGTCCGACACGCGGGTGTTCTGGAAGGAAGCGATCTGCCAGCCTTCGCCGTTGTTCACCAGGACGTACGTCTGAGTCGACTCGCGCCCGGCAGTGACCACGCTCCCGCCGTCGAGCGACGAGCCACCGCCCCCGGCGACGACGACCGCGACGTCCGGCCGCAGGAAGCGAACCTTGGGCTGGACATCGCTTCCGATCAGCTTCGACCCTTTGAGCAGGCCCTCGAAGAGCGCGCGATGGGACGCTTCGATGGCTGCCCGGCCAGGCATGTTCATGCCGAAGAACGTGACGTAGTCAGCGTCCTCGGTGAAGAGGTTCGCATAAGCCGTCGCGTCTCCGTCGTTCCAAGCTTGGGCCATCTTCCCCAGCGGCACCAAGACTTCGGCTGCCTGATCAACCATGTCCAACCCTCCAGTTTCGAACGTCGTTCGTTCGACGAACACAGTTCTACTATCGAACGTCGTTCGCGTCAAGTACGGTGTTCGCTAGGCTCTGGCGAAACGGAGGTGATCACGTGGAGGCACCGAAGCCCCCTTGGCATCGCGAACCACGGCGACGGGCGACTAAACCCCAGCTCTCGCAGGAGTTGATCGTCGAGACCGCGTTGAAGATCCTGGCCGCCGAAGGCCTGGAAGCGGTCAACATGCGCCGTGTCGCGCAGGACCTCGAGACCGGTGCCGCGTCCCTGTACGCCCACGTGGCGAACAAGAACGAACTGGGCGAGCTGATGTACGACCAGATCCTCGGCGAGGCGCCGGTCCCCGAAGCTGATCCCGCACGGTGGGCCGAGCAGCTCGCCGAGCTCCTGCGTGCCGAGGTACGGGCGATGGTCGCATACCCGGGGATTGCGCGGGTGGCGTGGCAGACGATGATACCGGTCGGCCCCAACGCCCTGCTCCACGCCGAAGGGCTGCTGGCGATCCTGCGTGCGGGCGGACTTTCCCTGCGGCAAGCGGCTTTCGCCGGCGACGCGCTTGCCCTCTACGTCAAGGCCAACGCCTACGAGGCGAGCATGTGGACCTTCGGCGAGGTCGACGAAACCGAAGTCGCCCAACGTTCCCGGCAAATGCATGCGTACATGAGCTCGCTACCGGAGACGAGTTTCCCGAACATGCTCCAGCTCCTCGGCTTGTTCAACGCCGAGAACGCGCAAGAGCGCTTCGACCTCGCGCTCGAGATGTTCATCGCCGGGCTGACCCACCTTGCAGCCAAGAATGTCTAGGGCACCAAACGCCGGACGACGCCGTCGGCGAGGAGCCGGCCGCGGTCGGTGAGCACCGCCCGTTGCTGGATGTCCACAAGGGACTCCACCAGAAGGCCTTCCTTGGCCACCAGCCGCGCTTCAGCCACTCCTTCGGCGGTCAACGCGTCGAGCGGCAGCCCTTCGGAGAGCCGGAGTTCGAGCATGACTCGTTCGAGGTGCTGATCGGCTTCGGTGAGCACCTCTCGCCCACCCGCCGGCGACGCGCCCTGAGCGAGCAGCGACGCGTACTTCGCCGGGTGCTTGACATTCCACCAGCGGACGCCGCCGACGTGGCTGTGCGCGCCGGGGCCGGCCCCCCACCAATCGCCACCGCGCCAGTAGCCGACGTTGTGGCGGCACCGGGCAGCCTCCGAAGACGCCCAGTTCGACACCTCGTACCAGGTGAGCCCGGCCGACGCGAGCACCTCGTCGATCAGTTCGTAGTCCGCGGCGAGGACGTCGTCGTCGGGAGCGGGCAACTCCCCGCGCCGCACCTTCCGCGCCAGGGCAGTGCCTTCCTCGACGATCAGCGCGTACGCCGAAACGTGGTCGACCCCCGCCGCGAGCACAGCGTCGAGCGACGCGCGCAGATCCTCGACGCGCTCCCCCGGCGTGCCGTAGATGACGTCGAGGTTGATGTGCTCGAAACCGGCAGCGCGCGCCTCACCGGCGGCGGCGACCGGGCGACCCGGCGTATGCACGCGGTCGAGGATCTTCAGCACATGCTGGGCGGCGGACTGCATGCCCAGCGAAACCCGGGTGAACCCCGCGTCGCGGATGCCGGCGAAGAACTCCGGCGACGTCGATTCGGGATTGGACTCGGTGGTGACTTCGGCATCCGGCGCCAGGCCGAAGGCACCGCGCACGGCGTCGAGCACTGACCGCAGGCCGTCCGCGCCGAGCAGCGACGGGGTGCCGCCGCCGATGAACACGGTGTCGGCGGCAGGCGCGGTGCCGAGCACGCCGGCGGCCAGGTCGAGCTCACGGCGAAGGCCCTCCAACCACGACGTCGGCGAGGAATCCGAACCGAGTTCCCCGGCCGTGTAGGTGTTGAAATCGCAGTAACCACACCGCGTCGCGCAGAAGGGCACATGGACGTAGACGCCGAACGGCCTGGTCCCGAGCCCTTCGAGGGCGGTCTCGGGCAGGGCGGAATCCACCGGGTCGGTCACTTCGAGCGGGAGCGCGGGCACACCCCAGTCTCCCCCAGCGAGCGGCCGGACCCGCGACCGGTCAAGCCAACCCCTTCGCGGCCAGCCACTCCGGCGTCGGCTGAATGGGCTCGATCACATCGAGCAGGATGCCATTCGGGTCGAGCGCGAAGAAGTGCCGCTGCCCGTAGTCCTCGTCACGCACCGACCGCACGATCTCGACTCCCTCGGCGCGGAGCCGTTTTTCCTCGGCCGCGGCGTCTTCGACGATGTACCCGAACATCACGCCCGACGCGTCCTGAGCCCGGTAGCCCGCAGGTGTCGACTTGTGGCCACGGCGGATGAAGCTGATTTCGAGGAGAACCCCAGGTCAGAGCCGCCGTCACGAGCCAGGCTCACCGAACTGGTGACCGAGATCACCGACGCCGAGGTCATCGAGCAGCTCGTCGACCGGATTCTGCCGAATCCGGGCAAGTAGAACGTTCGTTCTCTATACTGGCGGGGTGACCGCCGTACTCAGCCCCCGCGATCGTCTGCTGGACACCGCAACGCGGCTCTTCTACGCCGAGGGCATCCACATGTCGCCGGTGGACAAGCTGATCACCGAAGCCGGCGTCACGCGCTCCACGTTCTACCGCCACTTCCCCACCAAGGAAGACCTCGTCGTCGCGTACGTCCGGGCGAAGTCCGCCGAGGTTCGTGGCGGATTCGAAGCCTCCAACCGGAGCCTGCGGGCCGTGCTCGAATTCATCGGCGACTTCACCTGCAGCCCGGGCTTCCGCGGTTGCCCGTTCCTCAACGCCGCCGCGGAGTACCCCGACCCGGCTCACCCGGTGCACGTCGCGGTCACCGACCACCGTCGCTGGTTCCGCGCCGCCCTTACCGAACTCGCGACCGAACTCGGACACCCGGACCCGGACTACGCCGCTTCGATACTCGTGATGTTCAACGATGGCGCTCTCGTCGGCGGCGAACTCGACGACGCCGTCGCTGTCAGTGCGACCCTCCTGCGCGGCGGGCTCGCCCTCGTGCGGACCGCCGGCTGAAGGTCCGAGTCAGGCGTTCGGCGTTGCCGTGTTCGATCTCGCGCTTCCCCCCTGTGCCCGAGCTCGCAACCGGGAGGGAGCCTTACGGCAGGAGCAGGAGTTTGCCGGTGAACCGACGTGCCTCGATGTCGACGTGCGCCGCCGCAGCTTCGGCCAGCGGGTAGGTCCGGCCGATGATCGGGGTCACCCTGCCCGCGGCGGCTTCGTTCAGCACGCGTGCCACCCGGCGGGCGTTGTCCGGCCAAAACTCGACCAGCTGCGCCATGTCCACCACCGTCAACCGCTGCCGGTCTGCGTCGTCGAGCTCCGTGGGTGCGCCGCTGGCCATGCCATACCCGGAGAACCGGCCGCCGTCCGCAAGCAGAGCCACGGCGGCAGCGCCGACCATGCCGCCGAGCCCGTCGAACACGACGTCGAGCCCGTGCCCATCAGTCGTCGCCCGCACTTGCTCAGGCCAATCCGCCGTCGAGTAGTCGACCACGACGTCGGTCAGTTCCCTCGCGAGGGCAAGCTTTTCCTCGCCACGAACCGCGGCGATGACCCGCGCCCCTGCCGCGCTGGCCAACTGCACCGCGAGACTTCCCAGGCCACCCAACGCCGGCGCAATCAGGACTCGATCCCCTGGCCGGACAGGAGTCTTCTCCAACAGCGCGAGTGCGGTGGCACCGTCGTCGAGCAGAGCCACCGCACTGTCCAGGCCGAGCTCGTCGGGTACCAGGAAAGCGAAGTCGACGTTGGCGACCACAGTATCCGCATATCCGCCGCCATAATCCGCGGCCGACCGGGTGACCACACGCGCACCGAGCCACGTGCTGTCCACTTCCGCACCGATCGCAACCACTGTCCCCGAGACCGCACCTCCCGGCACATACGGCGGCTCGACCGCGAACACGTCCGGCCCGCGCCCCGATCGGATCAGGGTGTCAAGCCATCCCACCCCGATCGCGGCCACGTCGACAACGACCTCACCCCGGCCCGGTTCCGGCGCGGGCAGGTCGACGAGCTCCAGAACATCGGGGCCCCCGAATCGGTTGGCCATCATCGCAAGCATGATCGAAGGCTAAGAGCTCAACCAAGGTCGAGGTCAAGAACCTCACCGCGCTGGAGCTGTTTTTCGAGCGGGGCTTCGATCAGGTCAGCGTCCGCGAAATCGCCGAAGCCGCTGACGTGTCGACGACCACGCTGTTCAAACACTTCCCCAGCAAGGAAGCGCTGATCTTCGACGAGGAAATCGACCACGAAGCCGAACTCAAGGCGTGCGTGGAAAACAGGCCCACCGGGCAGGCGATCCCCGACGCCCTGCGCGACTATCTACTTCGGATTCTGCGACGCGTGAAGAACGACCCGCGCCAGGCCGCGTTTCACGGTCTGATCGAGTCCAGCGACGCTCTGCGCGACTACAACGATCGCATGTGGACACGACACGAGACCGCGCTCGCGGCCACCATCGCCGCCCAGTCAGGACGCCCCGACGGAGACCTCGCCTGCGCCGCACTCGCCCACTTCGCTCTGCAAACCCGCCAACTCGCCCGAGTCCATGCCGACCCGACCAGCGCCGTCAACGCGGCATTCGACCTCCTCGAAAACGGCTGGCGCCCTTAAAGACGATCGGCAATGAGCTTTGCGGCGACGGTCATCTCCCCGGGAGTGGGGTGGTACGAGGCACGCCCGGGCGCGGTGACGTACTTCTCGACCCACGGCGCCGACCTTGCTGGTATTCCTCAGACAGGTGGCTCAGGTCGAGAAGGCCGTCACTGATAGCGGTGTGGAGTCCTTCATGGGAACCGGCCGCGTTCCTCTCTGCGCGCGGGAGCATCTCAGCCTCGTACCTGACCAACGCGGTGAGCAGATCCGGCGCGGTGATGACGGCTTCGGCGAGGTCGGCGCCGTCGAGCAAGGCGGTGTTGGCACCAAGCCCGGAGAACGGGGACATCACGTGCGCGGCATCGCCGAGGATGGTGACGCCCGCGCGGGTGTTCCACCGGTGCGGTTGGAGGTGTCCGTCGTCCACCCGGGCCACGGGCGCAGCTTCGACCAGTCGCGGCTTCGCGCGCTAGCCGATTCTTACCTGCGCTCGACGCTCCCCGTCGCCGACCGCTGAGGGAGTTGATCATATGGTTACATAATCAATATAGCCACCTATGTTAGACTGAGTCGCAATGACCCGCTCATACGACTCCACGCGCCGTAAACAGACCGCCGAGGTCACTAAGGCAGCTATCCTGACCAGCGCGCGAACACTGTTCCTCAGCCACGGCTACAACAACGTGACCGTGAACGACATCGCGCAGACAGCCCAGGTGGCCGCCCCGACGGTGTATTCCAGCGTGGGCGGAAAAACGGCGATTCTGGCGCAGCTCATCCAGTCCGCCGTGCAGGACCCGGCCGTCGAGGAGACGCTCTCCGCGATCGCGGAGAGCGACGATCCCCAGCTGATCGTGGACGCGACCGCGCAAGGCACTCGGCTCGCGCACGAGCGGCATTGGGAGCTGCTGTACGGGTTGTTGCGCAATGCTCCGGCCGAACCCGCCGCCCAGGAAGTGATCGCGAGCAGCATCGTCGCCTACAACGAGGCCCTGACCAGGATCGTCGACCGCCTCGACGACCTGAACGGGCTTGCGCCGGGGATCAACGTCGGCGACGCGGTGGACCTGCTGTGGTTCCACCTGGGCCAGCAGGCGTGGTTCACCCTCGTCGGAGACCGGGGCTGGAGTTTCGATCGCGCGCAAGCGTGGCTCGGAGACGCAGCCCGGCACTCCCTCCTCCGGGCGCCGAACACCCCAGCCGGCACGACGAAACGAGGACTGTCATGAACAAAGTCGAGTGGTCCGACGAAGTCCAGAACATCATGGTGGGCGACCTGACCGCCGCGATCTCCTATCTGACCCCGGCCGGAGGCGCCGTGGTCACGACCGTTTCGCCGCTCGGCATCGTCGACCGTGCCGCGGGGACGGTCGGTTTCACCACGTCGCTGGGCTTCGGCAAGAAGCTGGAGCACATTCTGCGCAACCCGCGGATGGCGATCTGCTACCACGCCCGCGACCACGGCTTCAGCACCAGCAGCTCGCTGGTTCTGGTGCAGGGCCACGCGTCGGTGAAGCTCACCCCATCCCCCGAACGGCTGGACGCGCTGGAAGTCCAGATGGCCCGATACCTGGGCGAGGCACCGAGCGGGCGGGTGTGGGACTGGATCCTGCGCGAGTACCACCAGGAACGGGTCGTCGTCGACATCCAGGTCGACCGGGTGACGACCTGGCCGGATCTGTCGGCCGCCGGTGCGAGGTCGACCGGCGAACCGGCTTGGCCGACCGCCCCGGATTCTCAGCCGGCGCCCGCCAAGGGCACCGGCCCCCGGGTGGACATCGCCAAGATCGGCAAGCGGCTGCGCAAACCGCCTCACCGCCTCCTCGCGTTCCAAGGCGCCGACGGCTACCCGGTTGTCGTACCCGTCGGGATTACCGGACAGGGACCGGAGGGAGTTCAGCTCGAAGCGCCCGAGGGACTGCTGCCAGAAGGCGCTCGCCGTGCTGGTTTGGTGACGCACCAGTACAACGCGAAGTGTGTCGGCCTGACGGTGTGTATGTGCACGGGCTGGCTCGAGGTGTCCGGGAACGGCGCCCGCTATGCGCCGCACACCTTCCGCGTGCTTTCCGCTCCGCCGATGAAGAACCTGATGATGCTGGCGAACGGCCTGGCCGCGAAACACGGACTTCGACAGGCTCGACGGAACGGCACTGTGGAGTCGTTGGCAAAACTCGCTGCCGGGACACGCGAGACGACAGCCTGACGAGCGGGCACATCCGGCGCGGCTGCAGCATGATGGCGGCATGACGCTTCGGCAGATGGAGTACTTCGTGGCGGTGGCCGGCAGCGGGTCGTTCTCCTGGGCCGCCGAGCAGCTGAACGTCTCGCAGCCGGGCTTGTCGCAGCAACTGCGGCAGCTCGAACGGGAGGTCGGCGCCCGTCTCATCGACCGCCTGCCGCGCTCGGTGGTACTCACCGAGGCCGGTCGGGTATACCTCCCCGAGGCGCGCGCCGCGCTGCTCGCGGCGTCCCGGGCGCGGCGCGCGGTGCAGGCCTCGGTGTCGGGGCTGGCGGGTGACCTGGAGATCGCGACGATCACTTCGATCGCGGCCGGTGTCCTGCCCACCGCGCTGCGACAGTGGCGCACTGTTCGGCTACAGCCTCGGCGGCTACCTCGTCGCCAGGGCTGCGGCGTTCGAGCACCGGGTGGCCGCGGTGATCCTCGACGACGGCATCTTCGACCTCCACGCCCCCGTTCGAGCGGGCGCTGCCAGGGTTCCTCAAGTCGTGGATCGACAACGGCCGGGACCGCCGCGCGAATCGGGCGCTGTCCCTGGTCGCGCGGCTCAACGCCGAGGCAGGCTGGGGTCTGCGAAACGGCGTCTGGGCGCTGGGAGCGCACTCGTTCGCCGATCTGGTGCGGAAAACGCAGGCGTACACCCTCGCCGGGATCGGCGGCCGGGTCACCGCGCCGACGTTGATCCTGGACGGCGAAAACGACCAGTTCCTCAAAGGACAGCCACAACTGGCCGAGAAGGCACTCACCCGAGCCCGCACCACGTTGGTCACCCTCACCGAAGCCGAAGGCGCCGGCGAACACACGCACGCGGGCGCACCGGCCCGGGCGCACCAAGCCCTGTTCGACTGGCTCGATACCACACTGGGAGAACTGCGATGAAGATTCTCGTTACCGGCGCTACGGGCTACATCGGTGGCGCGGCGGCAAAAGTCATGCTCGCCAAGGGCCACGAAGTACTCGGCCTGGCTCGATCGGAAAGCTCGGCGGCCAAGTTGCGCTGAAGGCGTTGGGCAACAAGGGAAAGACGCTGATCCTCACGAGCGGCACGGCCGTCTTCGGAGTTTTCAACGGCGGTGACGCGACAGACGTCGTCTATCGCGAAGACACCGAACTGCCCTTGGCGGAATCGGTGTTCGCACCCGCTTCGGCGCAGGTGCATCCCCTAGTGGTCGAGGGCCTTGGCGGATCGATGGCAGCGCGTGTCGAAACGGAAAAGCTCGTGCTGGCGGCGCCGGGGGTCCGCGGGATCGTCGTGCGACCTGGGCTGGTTTACGGCTACGGCGGCAGTTACGACCTCCCCGCGCTCGTGAAGCTGGCCCGGGACAACGCTCGTGGTGCTCATTGGGGAGCGGGAGCGACGGTTCAGGGCTACGTCCACCTGGACGATCTTGCGGAGCTTTTCTGCCTGGCGGTGGAAAACGCGCCGCCGGGCACGGTCGTGCACGGTGTGTCCGGAGAGGTGAGCCAGCGTGAGCTGGCAGCCGCGGCCGGCCGGATGATCGGCGCCGGTGACCGGACCGACAGCTTCACCATGGACCGGATGTTCGGACCCGACGACGCGCGGGTCGCCACGGGCATCAGCTTGTGTCTCAACAAACGGCTCTCATCCGAGCGGACTCGCAAACTGCTCGGCTGGTCACCCACTCGCCACGACATCCTCGAAGACCTCGAGTTCGGCTCCTACGCTTCCGACCCGACCGTGCACACCGAGTAGCGCGCCGGACAATCCGGTACTCTGCGTGTGCATGGTTAGCTCAGGGTGGACAACATAGGAGGTTCTATGACCACCCCCGACCTCGTCTCTCGAGGCCGATACCTCACCAGCGGCCGCGCGGTCCGGTGGTTGTCGTGATGCACCACATCTGGCCCGGCGAACACGCCCGCGTCGTCGACGAACCCGAGCTGGAACGGCTGTACAGCTATCCCGCGGAGCCGACATGGCTGGCCGTCAACTTCGTGTCCAGCGCGGATGGTGCCGTCGCGATCCGCGGGCGGTCGGCAGGCCTGTCCAATCCCGCCGACCGCGTCGTGTTCCAGCTCGGCAGCGACCTCGCGGACGTCGTGCTCCGCGGCGCCGGAACCGTCAAGAAGTTCCACGGCGTCCATCCCGACGAGCAGACCGCGGAGCGCCGCCGGCGCCACGGGCTCGCCCCGGTCCCGCCGACCGCGGTGGTCACGACCGGCCTCTCGCTGCCGCCGACGGCGCCGGTGATCACGGAGGCTGTGACACCGACGATCGTCATCACATGCGGCGCGGCACCGCAGGACCTCCGCAAGGCGTGGGAGGCCGCGGGGGCGAGGGTCTTCGTCGCCGGGGACCAGGCGGTGGATCTCGCCGCCGCGGTGGCCATGCTGACCGAAGACGGCTTGGGACGGATCGACTGTGAAGGCGGGCCGAGGTTGTTCGCCTCGCTGCTGAGCGCGGGCCTGGTCGACGAGCTCCGGCTCACCCTCTCACCGCTCCTGGTCTCCGGAGACGCCAGCCGGATCACCGCCGGACTGCCGGTCGACCCGGCGGAACTCGAGCTCGCCTCGGTGCTGGCCGACGGAAGCACCCTCCTACTGCGCTACCTGACTACGCAACTACAGCAAGTCGACGGCGAGTTGCGGTAGTTGCAGGGCGCAACGATCGCAACTCGACGGCGAGTTGCGGTGGTTACTTGACGCTGCGAGCGGCGTCGCTGATCAGGTCGGTGACGACGTCGGGCCGGGAGACCGCCACGGCGTGCGAAGCCTTGACCTCGATGGTGTGCGAGTGCGCCCGCGCTGACATGAACCGCTCAGCGGCTGCGGGGATGGCCTGGTCCTGGGTGGCGACCAGTGCCCACGACGGGATCGTGTGCCACGCGGGCGCGCCCTGGATCGTCTCGCTCAGCGCCCTTGTGTCAGCCGGCCGCTGGGTCGCGGCCATCTCGGCGGCCTTGTCCGCCGGAACGTCGGCGGCGAAGACCGCGTGGAAGTCCGCCTGGTTGAGGTAGAGGTCGGCGCCGCCCGAGTAGGGCACCACGGTCGTGGTGTCCGGGCCCAGCTTGCTGCCCGGGAACTGAGCGGACAGCGCGCCGGCCGATTCACCGGTCTCCGGCTGGAACGCGGCGATGTAGACCAGCGCCTTCACCTGCGGGTCGGTCGTCGCGGCCTCGGAGATGACCGCGCCGCCGTACGAGTGGCCTACCAGGACGACCGGCCCCTGAACCGTCTTCAGGAAGCTCTCGAGGTACGCGGCGTCCGACGCCAGGCCACGCAGCGGGTTGGCCGGAGCGACCACGGTGTAGCCGCGACCCTGAAGCCGCTCGACGACACCCTCCCAGCTCGACGAATCCGCGAACGCGCCATGCACCAGGACCACGGTCGGCTTCTTGCCGTGCTGCGTGGCAGCCGGGTCGGCCGAAGCGGTCGAGCCGGACAGCGCGAGCAGGCCGACAAGCCCGATGACGGCGGTGGAGACGCCGAACGCGCGCTTGAAGCTTCCGAAAACCCGAGTGCTCTTCATGAAAACCCCTTGAGTGATGGACTTGAGCGAAGGCGAGAGACAGAACGTTCGTTCTGCTCTGAACCGTAGCCTGCCTCCCCCGGAACGTCAACAGCGGGCTTCAGAGGTGACCCTCCTCCCACCATCCGGACTTCGTTGGATCACATCGTGGGCACGTGGCACTCTTGCCGGGTGACTCATGCCGGTGTTCGCCTCGTGGCCCGTCGCCACGTCGACCTCGTCCGTGTCGCCAGCGCCCTCTGCCGGGCTTCCCGCTGAACTTCCTGCCACCACCGCTTTCCACGAAGACGGACCAGCAGGCATCGGCCGCGCCGAACAGCCCCCACCACGGTCTCGACCAGGGCGTTCACGCGCGACCGGCGCCTTCGACAGCCCCGGAGGACACCCCATGGCCTCGCCACCGCGCGAAACCCCCACCGCGCCCCGCCCCGCTCGCGTCAAGCAGAAGCGCGGCGAAGGTCAGTGGGCCCTGGGCTACCGCGAGCCGCTCAACCCCAACGAGCGCGCGAAGAAGGACAACCACCCGCTCAATGTCCGCGAGCGCATCGAGAACATCTATGCCCACCGCGGCTTCGACTCGATCGACCCCGGTGACCTGCGTGGCCGCTTCCGCTGGTTCGGGCTCTACACCCAGCGCAAGCCCGGCATCGACGGCGGCCGCACCGGCGCATTGGAGCCCGAAGAGCTCGACGACCGCTACTTCATGCTCCGCGTCCGCCTCGACGGCGGCGCGCTCACGACCGAGCAGCTCAGCGTCCTCGGCGAGATCTCGCAGACCCACGCGCGCGACACCGCGGACATCACCGACCGGCAGAACATCCAGTACCACTGGATCCAGGTCGAGGACATGCCCACGATCTGGGAAAAGCTGGAGAACGCCGGGATGACCACGATGGAGGCCTGCGGCGACAGCCCCCGGGTCATCCTCGGCTCCCCCGTCGCCGGTATCGCCGCGGACGAGATCATCGACGGCACACCGGCCATCGCCGAGATCAAGCGCCGCTTCATCGGCAAGCCCGAGTACGCGAACCTGCCCCGCAAGTTCAAGACGGCGATCTCCGGGCAGGCCGACGTCACCCACGAGATCCACGACATCGCCTTCGTCGGGGTGAACCACCCCGAGCACGGTCCGGGCTTCGACCTCTGGGTCGGCGGCGGGCTGTCCACCAACCCGATGATCGGGCAGCGGCTCGGCGCCTGGGTCCCGCGCGACGAGGTGCCGGACGTCTGGGAAGGCGTCATCAGCGTCTTCCGCGACTACGGCTACCGGCGGCTGCGCGCCCGGGCTCGGATCAAGTTCCTGGTCAAGGACTGGGGTGCCGAAAAATTCAGGCAGGTCCTCGAAACCGAGTACCTCAAGCGCACACTGATCGACGGCCCCGCGCCGGAGGTTCCGTCGAAGCCGCTCGACCACATCGGCGTGCACCCGCAGACCGACGGGAAGTTCTACGTCGGCGCCGCGCCGATCGCGGGCCGGGTGTCCGGCTCGACGCTGATCGCGGTCGCGAAGGCCGCCGAGCGTGCCGGGTCGACCCGGGTGCGCTTCACCCCGCACCAGAAGCTCGTCGTGCTGGACGTGCCGGAGGCCGAAATCCCGGCCATCACCACTGAGCTGGCCGACCTGGGCCTGCAGACGGACCCGTCGCCTTGGCGTCGCGGAATCATGGCGTGCACCGGGCTCGAGTTCTGCAAGCTGGCGATCGTGGAGACCAAAGCCAGGGCGAACGCGCTGGTCAACGAGCTCGAAAAGTCGTTGGCGGACATCCAGTCCGAGATCGACACCCCGGTCAGCGTGCACCTCAACGGCTGCCCGAACTCCTGCGCCCGCATCCAGACCGCCGACATCGGGCTCAAGGGCCAGATCGTCACCGACGCCGACGGCAACCAGGTCGAAGGCTTTCAGGTCCATCTCGGTGGCGGCCTCGGTCTCGACACCGGGTTCGGCCGGAAACTGCGTGGTCACAAGGTCACCAGCGCAGATCTCACCGGGTATGTCGAGAAGCTCGTCCGCGCGTTCGTCGCCGGTCGTGAGCCGGGCGAGCGTTTCGCCCAGTGGGTCGCGAGGGCGGATGAGAGTGACCTGCAGTGACGGAACGCGCGACGCCGTTTTATTGCCCCTACTGCGGTGATGAAGATCTAAGGCCGGAAGAAGACGGCGGCTGGCTGTGTTCTGGTTGTCGGAGGGTCTTCTCAGTGAAGTTCCTCGGTCTGTCACCAGTGGAGGTAAAGAAATGACCACTACGGCCGACTACAAGACGCTCGCGACGCGGGCCATGCAGGAGCTCGCGGACGCCACCGCCGAAGAGGCCCTGCGCTGGACCGTGGAGACGTTCGGCGATGACTTCATCGTGGCGTCGAACATGCAGGACGCGGTGCTGATCGACCTGGCGACCAAGGTCAAGCCGAACGTCGACATCCTGTTCCTCGAGACCGGTTACCACTTCGCCGAGACGATCGGCACGCGCGACGCCGTCGAGACGGTGTATCCCGACGTGCGCATCGTCAACGCCCAGGCCGCGCAGAGTGTCGCCGAGCAGGACGCCGAGTACGGGCCGAAGCTCCACGACCGGGATCCGTCGCTGTGCTGCAACCTGCGCAAGGTCGTGCCGCTCCAGGCGACGCTGGGCAAGTACTCCGCGTGGGTCACCGGCGTTCGCCGGGTGGACGCGCCGACCAGGGCGAACACCCCGATCGTCACCTGGGACGACCGTAACGGCCTGGTGAAGATCAACCCGATCGCGCCGTGGACCGACGACGAGTTCAACGGCTACATCCACGAGCACGGCATCCTGGAGAACCCGCTGGTGCAGGCGGGATACCCGTCCATCGGCTGCGCGCCCTGCACGGCGAAGGTCGAGCTCGGCGCCGACCCGCGCAGTGGCCGCTGGGTCGGCCAGTCCAAGACCGAGTGCGGACTGCACGGCTGAGAAAGGGAACGATGACCACGCTCGAACCAGCCACCGACGCGGCACAGGACAACCTGGCCGCGCTCGAATCCGAAGCCATCCACATCTTCCGGGAGGTCGCCGGTGAGTTCGACCGCCCGGTGATCCTGTTCTCCGGCGGCAAGGATTCGACGCTGCTGCTGCACTTGGCGATCAAGGCGTTCTGGCCGGCTCCCGTGCCGTTCCCGCTGCTGCACGTCGACACCGGCCACAACTTCGACGAGGTGCTCGAGTTCCGCGACCGCGTCGTCGAGAAGTACGGGCTGCGCCTGGTCGTAGCGAAGGTGCAGGACTGGATCGACGACGGGCGGCTCGAAGAGCGCTCGGACGGTATTCGCAACCCGCTGCAGACCACGCCCCTGCTGGAGACGATCGCCGCGAACAAGTACGACGCGGTGTTCGGCGGCGGCCGGCGGGACGAGGAACGTGCCCGTGCGAAGGAGCGCATCTTCAGCCTGCGCAACGCTTTCGGCCAATGGGAGCCGAAGCGCCAGCGCCCCGAGCTGTGGAACCTCTACAACGGAAGGCACCGCGCCGGCGAGCAGGTCCGGGTGTTCCCGCTGTCCAACTGGACCGAGGCGGACGTCTGGAACTACATCGCTCGGGAAGACGTCGACCTGCCGTCGATCTACTACGCGCACCAGCGTGAGGTCTGGAAGCGCGACGGCATGTGGCTCGCCGAAGGCCCGTGGGGCGGCCCGCGGCCGGGGGAGGAGATCAAGGAGCTGACCGTCCGCTACCGCACGGTCGGCGATGGTTCGTGCACCGGCGCCGTCGAGTCCACGGCGTCCACAGTGGACGAAGTCATCGCCGAGGTGTCGGCGAGCAGGCTGACCGAGCGCGGTGCCACGCGGGCCGACGACAGGCTGTCCGAGGCCGCCATGGAAGACCGCAAACGAGAGGGTTACTTCTGATGAGCAGTCTGCTCAGGCTGGCGACGGCCGGCAGTGTCGACGACGGCAAGTCGACGCTCGTCGGCAGGCTGCTCTACGACACGAAGTCCGTGCTCGCCGACCAGCTCGACGCGGTCACCCGCGCGAGCGTCGACCGCGGACTGTCCACACCGGACCTCTCACTGCTTGTCGACGGCCTGCGCTCCGAGCGCGAGCAGGGCATCACCATCGACGTCGCGTACCGGTACTTCGCCACCCCGCGGCGCAGTTTCGTGCTCGCCGACACCCCGGGACACGTCCAGTACACGCGGAACACGGTCACCGGCGCGTCGACCGCGCAGCTCGCTGTGCTCCTGGTGGACGCGCGCAAGGGCGTCATCGAGCAGACCCGGCGGCACGCCGCCGTGCTCGCCCTGCTCGGCGTGCCGAACCTGGTGCTGGCGGTGAACAAGATCGACCTCGTCGGCTACGACGAAGAGACCTTCAGCGTGATCGCCAAGGAGTTCGCCGGGCACGCGGCATCGCTGGGCTACCCGCAGGGATCCGTGCTCTCCGTTCCGGTTTCTGCTCTGCAGGGCGACAATGTCGCGACGCCGTCGTCGCAGACGCCGTGGTACACCGGCCCTACCTTGCTGGAGCACCTGGAAACAGTGCCTGTCGCGGCGGACCCGCATGACGCGGCGTTCCGGTTCCCCGTGCAGTACGTGATCCGCCCACGCACGCCCGAGTACCCCGACTACCGCGGGTACGCCGGTCAGATCGCGGCCGGCACGATCCGGCCCGGCGACGAGGTCGTCGTCCTGCCGCGTGGCCTCCGGACGAAGGTCGAGCGCATCGACACCGCGGACGGGCCGCTGGCCGAGGCGGGCGCCGGCAGCTCGGTGACGATCCTGCTGACCGACGACCTGGACATCTCGCGCGGTGACCTGATCGCCGCGGCGGACCGGCAGCCGACGGTGACCGACGAGATCACCGCGACCGTGTGCTGGCTGTCCGGCAAACCGCTGCTGCCCGGTGCGCGAGTGCTCCTCAAGCACGGTTCGCGGACCGTGCAGGCGTTGGTGCAGGAGCTCACCGCGCGCTTCGACGAGCAGACACTGTCCAGTGTGGACGATCCAGCTTCGCTGGAGCTGAACGACATCGGCCGCGTCGTGCTGCGGACGTCCGAGGCGATCCCCGTCGACGACTACGGCACCAGCCCCCGCACGGGCGCGTTCCTGGTCATCGATCCCCAGGACGGCGACACGCTCGCTGCCGGCATGGTCGGTTCGCGGTTCGCGTGAACGCCGTTTCCGTGCCGCTGGTCGCCGTCGCGCACGGCAGCCGCGACCCCAGGTCCGCGGCCACCGTGCGCGCGCTGGTGGCACGGATCTCGGCCGAGGCACCCGGACTCGACGTGCGTGTGTCCTTCTTGGACTTGTCCGAACCGCGGGTGACCGACGTCCTGCGCGGCCTGCACGCCGAAGGCCACCGCGAAGCCATTGTGGTGCCACTGCTTCTGGGCAGCGCGTACCACGCCCGCGTCGACCTGCCCTCGCTCGTCGACGGGGTCACGGCGGAGTGCCCGGGATTGAACGTGTCGATCTCCGACGTGCTGGGTACCGGACTTGAAACCGTTGCGCTGGAACGGATCGCCGAGTCAGGTGCCGACCTGCACGATCCCCGGCTGGGCATCGTGCTGGCCGCGGTCGGTTCGTCGAACGCCGGCGCCATCGCGGCCGTGGCGTCGCTGGCTTCTCGCTGGCAGACGCGGCTCGGCATCCCCGTGACACCGGCCTTCGCCAGTGCGTCGAAGCCGGACGTGTCCAGTGCCATCGCGAAACTCCGCGCGCACGGCGCCCGGCGCTTCGCCGTCGCGTCGTGGTTCCTGGCCCCAGGCCTGCTCCCCGACCGCATCGCCGCCTTGGCCCACGCTGCCGCCCCGGACGCGCTCCTCGCGGCCCCACTGGCCGACCATCCCGGCGTCGTCGACGTCGTCCTGCGCCGCTACGACACCACTCTGACCTCCCGAGCCGCCACAGCTTGACCGCGCGGCCCAGGACTCGTGAGCGCCTGAGGGCGGGCCATGTGCGAAAGTGTGGCCATGGCTGACGAATTGGTGCACTACGCGGTGGCTGGCGGCACGGCCACGATCACGCTGGACTCCCCGCACAACCGCAATGCGCTGTCGGCGCAGCTGCGGCGCGAGTTGAGCGCGGCGCTGACGAACGCCCGCGAAGACGACGCCGTGCGGGTGATTGTGCTCACTCACACCGGGCCGGTCTTCTGCGCGGGCATGGACCTCAAAGAGGCCCGCGGAGCCGGGGCGGGTGATCAGGGGGTCAACGAGTTCCCGCAGATCCTCGACCAGCTGTGGACCAGCCCCAAGCCGGTCGTGGCCCGGCTCGCCGGACCGGCCCGCGCGGGCGGGGTCGGCATGGTCGCGGCCTGTGACATCGCCGTCGCCGCGCAGGAGGCGACGTTCGCCTTCACCGAGGTCCGGATCGGGGTGGTGCCCGCGATCATCTCCCTGACCGTGCTCCCCCGGCTCACCCCGCGCGCCGCGCACGAACTGTTCCTGACCGGCGAAACTTTCGGCGCCGAGCGCGCCGCCGCCATCGGGCTGATCAACTCCGCGGTCACCGCCGAGGAGTTGGACGGGACGGTCGAGCGGTACGTCAAGTCGCTCGCGCTGGGCGGCCCGAAGGCACTCGCCGCGACGAAAGCGCTGCTCAGCAGCCCTCGACCGGCCACACCAAGTGACGGCTTCGAAGCGATGAACGCCCTGTCCGTCGGCTTCTTCGCCAGCGAGGAAGGCCAGGAGGGCATCACCGCGTTCGCCCAAAAGCGCAAGCCCAACTGGGTCCCCTGACCCCCGCTCGTGAGCGTTCCGGCCGGTTCTAACCAGGTTCTAACCGGCCGGAACACTCACGAGGTGGTGAGGACGACGGTGAGGCGTCGGTCGTCGGCGCGTTCGCCACCGGGGCCGAGCGCGCGCTGGGCGTCGGAGAGCACGCTCCGGATACCCAGGTACGCCTTGGGGTCGGCCGCCTTCAGCCGGTCCGAGCCCGGCCAGATCAGCACGTGCTCACCGGGTGGCAGCCACGAAAGGTCCGTGAGACAGTCGTAAAGCGCGTCGAGGTTGCGGCCGAAGTAGTCCGGGAAGGACAGTGCGGCGGCGACAGCGTCCAGCGTGGACAGCTTGTCGAGGGCGCGCTCGCCGTCCACGAGATGGACGTACGCCTTCCTTGCCCGGGCGCGCTCGGCGGCGGTTTTCGCGTCCGGATGGGCGGGGGTGCTCATCGGTTCGGGTCCACGACGACGAACGTGTCGTAATGGTCGGCGGTGTAGAACAACTCGTTGCCCTGCCCCGTGATCAGCCGCCGCGCACCGCGATCCGAACTGCCGAGCGTTTTGACGGTGAACTCGTGATAGAAGTCCGCCTGCCGGATCGGCAAGACCTTGTTCCTGTTCTGGTACACGACGTTGTCATTGCGCGGATAGGGAAACGGGCCACCGGCCCGGATCAGCTTCCAGGTGTCGGCGGCCTGGGACGGCAGGCTCGACAGCGCCTTGACCTGGAGCCCCGAGTCGAACCCGGGGACCGGCGTCGAGGCGTGACTGTTCTGGGGCAGCTGAGTGCCCGTGACCGACGACGAACTCTGCGGCTTGTTGTCGGAGACGGCGTTCTTGACCGCCCAGCCGCCGATCACGAGCACGATGAGCCCGATCAGGGCGGCGGTGATCCGCCTTCGGTTGACCATGGCGGGGAGCTTAGGACGACCGGTCGGAGCGGTCGCCGCCCCGGCCCTGGGCGAACCATTCGGCGACCTTGCCGACCAGGTGGTCGATCGCCCACGCGAGGCCGAGGCACAGGGGCACGAGTACGGCCATGACCAGGACGAACTGCACGGGGAACCACAGCTGCGCGAGCCACAGCTCCGCGCCGTCCCACCAATCGGCCATCCCGTTGAACACGAAGTGAGCCTACGCTCACTGTGCTGCCCCCGAAGCACAACCCGGGTACGTTGCAGCCATGTTCGCCGTTTACGCCAGTGAGCCCAACATGGACAGTCCCCTCGACTCGCTGGTCGTCGGCGAGCGACCCGAACCCGAGGTACCGGACGGCTGGGTACGCGTCGCCGTCAAAGCCGCCAGCCTCAACATGCACGACATCTGGACGCTGCGCGGCGTCGGGATCAAACCGGACCAGTTCCCGATGATCCTCGGCTGCGACGGCGCTGGAGTACTTGACGACGGCACCGAGGTCGTCCTGCACTCGGTGATCAACGCCCCGGGCTGGCAGGGCGACGACACACTCGACCCGAAGCGGACGCTGCTCACCGAGAAGCACCAGGGCTCCTTCGCCGACTACGTCGTAGTCCCGGCGCGCAACGTGCTGCCGAAGCCAGCCGGCCTCTCGTTCGCCGAAGCCGCCACGATGGGCACGGCCTGGCTCACCGCGTACCGCATGCTCTTCGTGAAGTCCGGCCTGCGCCCGGGACAGACGCTGCTCGTCCAGGGCGCGTCCGGCGGGGTGTCGACCGCGCTGATCCAGCTCGGCCGCGCCGCCGGTTACCGCGTGTGGGTCACCGGCCGCAGCGAGGAGAAGCGCGCGCTCGCCGAACAGATCGGCGCGCACCAGACCTTCGAATCCGGCGCCCGGCTGCCCGAGCGGGTCGATGCGGTGTTCGAGACGGTCGGCAAGGCGACGTGGTCACACTCGGTGAAATCGCTCAAGCCGGGCGGGATCATCGTCGTCTCGGGCTCGACGAGCGGACCGGACGCCAACGCCGAGCTGCAGCGGGTGTTCTTCCTCCAGCTGCGGGTCGCCGGCTCGACGATGGGGACTCGTGACGAACTGGCTGACCTGCTGGAATATCTCGACCTGACCGGCATCCGGCCCCAGATCGGCGCCGAACTGCCCTTCACCGAGGCCGCGCAGGGCTTCGGGAGCATGCAGTCCGGCGAGACGGCCGGGAAGATCGTCTTCACCGCCTGATCGGCCTAATGGTTCAGACCCTCGAGCGTCGCTTTGGGCAGTTCCGCTGGTCGGGACCCCACGGCTACTCGGAAAATTGTCGTGTTGTCACTAAAGACTTTCCACCAAAAAGTGACATCCGACGTTTAACCTGTAGACATGACCGCGACGAAGCGGCCGGTAACCGCCCCGTCGGCCGGCCACGAAGCCACCGGCCCGGACGACCAGATCCGGGTCTCCTACCGGCGCTTTGCCGGCGTTCGTACCCGTGTGCTCGAGACCGGCCCGCAGGTCGTCGTCGACACCGGTACCGGACGGTCTTCACGACGTAAGCGCTCCACGGGACACGTCGCGAGGCCCTCGACGGTCCGCATCGTGCTCCTGCACGGCTACTGCGACAGCGCCGACACCTGGCGCCCGGTACTTGAAGAGCTCGGCGCCGCCGGGATCCCCGCGATCGCGGTCGACCTCCCGGGCTTCGGCGAGGCCGAGGAGCTGCGTCCCGGCCCGATGCTGCCGCAGCTCGACGCCTTCGCCGCCGCGGTGATCAAGGAGCAGGCCGTCCTCGGCACGGTCGTGCTGGCGGGAAACTCCCTCGGCGGCACCACCGGGCTCCGCGCCGCGCAGAACTCGCGCCTGCCGCTGGCCGGGGTCGTTTCGATCGCCGCACCCGGTTTCGTCGATTCGTGGCTGATCAGGACGGTCGCGCGGTATCCGATCCCGCTGCGGCTGTACTCCTCGCTGCCGCTGCCGATCCCCGGTTTCGTGGTCCGGGCCGTCGCCGAGCAGGTCGTCCCACGGCTGCTCTACGCCGAGGCCGGCGCCGCCGACGCGGCCCAGGTCAAGCGGTTCCTCGACCTGTTCCCGGACTACCGCTCGACGGCGACGCGATTGCAGCAGGCCCGCCAGTTGGTCTCGGAGCTGGCTGACGCATATCGCCTCGAAAACGTGCGGACGCCGCTGCTCGTCGTCGCCTGCGGCAAAGACAAGCTGGTCAGCGCGGCTTCGGGCCGTCAACTGCACGTGCTCGTCCCGCACAGCCGGCTGCTCGTCCGCGAGGACTGGGGCCACTGCCCCCAGTTGGACGACCCGGTCGAGGTCGCCGAGCTGCTCGGCTACTTCGCCGCGGGTGTCGGGCGGTCCGTCAACGCCGCCGACCACGCCGTGGCGAGCACCATCGACGCCGCGGACCGCGATAACGTCGCGGGCTGATCGGCGGTCCGGGTGTCGGCGGGCTCGAACCAGACCTTGACCGAGGTCGAGGGAGTGAATCCCCGGGCCGCCGCGTCGGCCAAAAACGCACCCTGATTGCGCGCCCGAGCCTCGCGGGACAACCGGGACCTCGTTCGCTCGGGAGCCTGTCGCCGGGCGCGTACTCGCCTGCCGAGATCTTCTTTCGCAGGTCCGCCGCTACTTGCCGGAATGCCCCCGGGTCCTCGGACCAAGTGACCGGCCCGCCCTGGCGAACGCTTCGCGGGCTTCGGTTTCGAGCTTCGCGAAGATCTCGGCGGCCGGGCCTGCCCCGGTCAGGGCGTAGGTCTGGCCTGCCCACAGCGACATGGCCTCCGGGTCGCCCGCCTGGCCCGCGGCGGCCCGGACCGGCCTGCTCAGATGGTGCAGTTCGGGGTACGCCGACGGCGCCTGCTCCGACAGTTCGCTCAGCACGCGGTTGACCAGGCCTCGGGCGGGCCTGCCGGTGAACGCGCGCGTGAACGCCGTCGCGCGTCCGCCGTCGGCGACGGCCTGGCGCTGCGCGGGTTGTGTCTTGGCCTCATCCGCCCGCAGGAAGGCAGTGCCCAACTGAGCGGCCGCCGCCCCCGCCACCAGCACAGCGGCGACGTCAGCGCCGTGGACGAGCCCTCCTGCGGCGATCAGCGGCAGGTCCACGACGGACGAGATCAGCCGCAACGCCGCGAGCAGCCCGTAGACCTCTCCCCCGGCGGGCGACGCCGGGTCGTCCACGAAGAGGCCGCGGTGCCCGCCGGCCTCGAACCCCTGGACGCACAGCGCGTCTACGCCGAGTTCAGCGGCGAGCCGCGCTTCTTCAGGACTGGTGACTGTCGCGATCAGCTGTGCTCCCGCCGCCCGCAGGCGAGCGACGTCGTCGGCCGAGGGCAGGCCGAACGTGAATGACACCACCGGGACACGACGTGCGATCACGACGTCCAGCTTGGCCGGGTACGCGTCGTCCTCCCAGCGCGGATCGCCCAACTCGACGCCGTAGCGCCGGGCTTCGGCGGCAAGGCGTTCGCGGTGCGCGGTGAGGTCGGCTTCCGAGGGGGCGCCCGGCACGAACAGGTTGACGCCGAAGGGCTCGCCGGTCAGTTCGGCCGTACTGACGATCTGCTCGTCGAGCGCGGCCGCGGTGAGATACCCCGCGCCCAGAAAGCCGAAGCCGCCCGCGCCGGTCACCGCGGCGACGAGCTCGGGGGTCGAGGGACCACCGGCCATCGGCGCGGCGATCACCGGGAAGCGCAGGTTCTCGAACATCATCTCAGCCTAATGGGTTCATGTTCCCGTGGCAGGACAACAGGTCTACGGTTGAACGATGCCTTCAGACCTCGGAGCCGTCCGCGAGCTCGCCACCGCGGAAAACGGACTCGCCACGATCACCACCACCCGCCCGGACGGCACCGTCCACGCCTCGGTCGTCAACGCCGGGGTCATCGAAGACCCGGTCACCGGCAAGGTCAGCATCGGCTTCGTGGCCATCGGCGGCACGCGGAAGCTGGAACTGTTCCGGCGCAACGGCCACGCGACGATCGTGTTCCGCCGGGGCTGGAACTGGGCCGCGGTCCAGGGCGCGACGCACATCGTCGGCCCGGACGACGCCGACCCCGACTTCGACGACGCGAAGCTGCCTGAGCTGCTGCGCGACGTGTTCAAGGCCGCGACCGGTACTCACGACAACTGGGACGAGTTCGACCGCGTGATGGCGCAGGAGCGCCGTGCCGCGGTGTTCATCGAGGTCTCCCGCCTCAGCGGTAACCGCTGAGCTGGGAAAACTACCCACAACCCCTGGGCTAACACTGTCGAAAATGCCTAACCTGAACGGACCTACTTTCGAGAACTCTCACCCAACAGTCTTCTCCCGCGGGCCGTGAGTTGCTATTGCTATAGCGTCGCTCCCCACTCCCCCCGGAGATCACATGCGCGCTCTACGCGTCCTCGTCCCCCTGCTGCTGCTCGCGGCGGCCACGCTGCTCGGTGGTGCCACGGCCTCCGCGGCGACCGGCAAGTACGTCGCCCTCGGCGATTCGTACGCGGTCGGCGTCGGCACCTACACCTACGACAGCCCCGCGACGAATTGCCGTCGCGGGCCCCTGTCGTACCCCCGGCTCTGGGCAGCCGCCCATCCGTCGACCTCGTTCGTCGAAGCGTCCTGCTCCGGCGCCACCACCGCGGACATCCTCAGCTCCCAGGTGGCGTCGATCACGCCCGACACCACGCTGGTCACCGTGCAGGTCGGGGGCAACGACGTCGGCTTCGTCAGCGTGCTCGAGAACTGCATCCTGACCATTTCCGACCAGGACTGCGTCAACGGCGTCAACACGGCGAAGGCCGCCGCGCAGGCCACCTTGCCGGGCGCGCTGGCGTCGGTCTACTCCGCCATCCGCGCCCACGCGCCGAACGCCAGGGTCGTGGTGATCGGGTACCCGCGGTTCTACAAGATCGGCGGCAACTGCGGCATCTTCGGGCTCTCCGACACCGAGCGCTCGGCCATCGACTCCGGCTCGGACGTGCTCGCCGGGGTCATCGCGGCTCAGGCGGCCGCGGCCGGCTTCACCTTCCTCGACGGGCGGACCGCCTTCACCGGGCACGAGATCTGCAGCGGCTCCGAATGGATGACCAGCCTGCAGTGGGACAAGATCGACGAGTCCTACCACCCGAACACACTGGGCCACAAGAACGGCTACCTGCCGGCCCTCGAAGCCCTCGTCGGCTAGGACTCGTGAGTGGTTAGGCACGCCCGGGTGCGGGTGTCCCGCAGGGCACGGTAACCGGCCTAACCACTCACGAGCGGGCCGCGCTACTTCTTGTTCTTGCCGTTGTCCTCTGTGGACAGTGCGGCGACGAAGGCCTCCTGCGGGACCTCGACGCGGCCGACGGTCTTCATCCGCTTCTTGCCTTCCTTCTGCTTTTCCAGCAGCTTGCGCTTACGCGAGATGTCGCCGCCGTAGCACTTCGCGAGCACGTCCTTGCGGATCGCGCGGATCGTTTCGCGGGCGATGATCCGGGCGCCGATGGCGGCCTGGATGGGGACCTCGAAGCTCTGCCGCGGAATGAGCTCCCGCAGCCGCAGCACCATGCGGTTCCCATAGGCGTAGGCGTCGTCCTTGTGCACGATCGCGGAGAACGCGTCCACCGCCTCGCCCTGCAGCAGGATGTCGACCTTGACCAGGTCGGCGGCCTCCGCGCCCGCCTCTTCGTAGTCGAGCGACGCATAGCCCCGGGTACGCGACTTCAACGTGTCGAAGAAGTCGAAGATGATCTCGCCGAGCGGCAGGTTGTACCGCAGCTCGACCCGGTCCTCGGAGAGGTAGTCCATCCCCAGCAGCTGACCGCGCTTGCCCTGGCAGAGCTCCATGATCGTGCCGATGAACTCCGACGGCGCCAGAATGGAGACCTTGCTGACCGGCTCGAGCACTTCGGAGATCTTGTTGCCGGACGGCCAGTCCGACGGGTTGGTGACGTGGACCTTCCGGCCGTCGTCCAGGATCACGTCGTAGACGACGTTGGGCGCGGTGGAGATCAGGTCGAGGCCGAACTCCCGCTCGAGCCTGTCCCGGGTGATCTCGAGGTGCAGCAGCCCGAGGAAGCCACAGCGGAAGCCGAACCCGAGCGCGACCGAGGTCTCCGGCTCATAGTCCAGCGCGGCGTCGTTGAGCTGGAGTTTGTCGAGCGCCTCACGGAGGTTCGGGTAGTCCGAGCCGTCCATCGGGTACAGCCCGGAGTAGACCATCGGCTTCGGCTCCCGGTAGCCCGCGAGGGCCTCCGTGGCGCCGTTGCGCTCGCTGGTGACGGTGTCACCGACCTTCGACTGCCGGACGTCCTTCACCCCGGTGATGAGGTAGCCCACCTCGCCGACGCCGAGCCCGACGCTGACCTTGGGGTCCGGCGAGATGATGCCGACCTCGAGCAGCTCGTGGGTGGCGTTGGTCGACATCATCCGGATCCGCTCGCGCGGGGTGATCTTGCCGTCCATCACGCGGATGTAGGTCACGACGCCGCGGTAGGTGTCGTAGACCGAGTCGAAGATCATCGCACGCGCCGGGGCGTTCGCGTCGCCGACGGGGTGCGGCACCTGACGGACGGCCTCGTCGAGCAGCTCACGCACGCCGACACCGGTCTTCGCCGAGACGCGAAGCACATCCGAGGGCTCGCAGCCGATGATGTGGGCGAGCTCGGCGGCGTACTTGTCGGGGTCGGCCGAGGGCAGGTCGATCTTGTTGAGCACCGGGATGATGTGGAGGTTCTTCTCCAGCGCCAGGTACAGGTTGGCCAGTGTCTGGGCCTCGATGCCCTGAGCGGCGTCGACCAGCAGGATCGCGCCTTCACAGGCCTCGAGCGCGCGGGAAACCTCGTAGGTGAAGTCGACGTGGCCAGGGGTGTCGATCAGGTGGAGGACATAGTCCTGATCGCCGACCTTCCAGGGCAGACGCACGTTCTGCGCCTTGATCGTGATGCCGCGCTCGCGCTCGATGTCCATCCGGTCGAGGTACTGGGCGCGCATGTCCCGGCCTTCGACCACGCCGGTGAGCTGCAGCATCCGGTCGGCCAGGGTGGATTTGCCGTGGTCGATGTGCGCGATGATGCAGAAGTTCCGGATGAGCTCCGGCGGCGTGAAGGTCGTGTCAGCGAACGTTTTGGGCGCAGTCACTCGTGTGTTCCTCGCGAAGGTCGGGGTGTGCCACCTCTATGGTCCCATGGACCTCCGGGTGCGGTTGGGGGTCATCCCCGATGCGAGCCCGCCGAGTCCGTGGTGACCTCGAGGTATGAGCGATTCCATGAATGAAGTGCTGGACCGGGCGTTCGGCCATCCGCGGGGTCTGCTCGGCCGGCTGGGCGGTGCGCTGATGGCGCACGGCAACGCGGCGACCGAGCACCATGTCGTGGAAGTGGCCGCGCCCTCCGAAGCCGAAACTGTCCTCATCATCGGTCCGGGCCCCGGTGTCGGGCTCGAAGCCGCCGCCAGGCGCGCGGCACGGGTGGTGGGCGTCGACCCCTCGGCGGACATGCTGGCCCTCTGCCGCCAGCGCTGCGCCGCGTTGATCGACCGCGTCGACCTGGTGGAAGGCACAGCCGAGCAGACCGGGCAGGAGGACGGATCGGCCGATGTCGTCCTCAGCGTCAACAACGTGCAGCTGTGGCCCGACCGCACGGCCGGGTTCGCCGAACTCTTCCGGGTGCTTCGGCCGGGAGGCCGCCTGCTGCTGTCCGGCCATGAGAAGTGGCTGCCGGTGGCCCGGCACGCGCTCGCCGCCGAAGTGACGGCAGCGGGCTTCACGGACCTGCAGACCTGGCGCTGGGAGCCGCCCGGCCCCTTCTCGGCGCTGGCCGCGCAGCTCCGCGCGGTCAAGCCCTAGGGTCCTTGCGCAAGGGATGGTCTTCGGGGATCTGGACGAGCACGATGCGGGTGCCGTCGGGATCGCTGATCCACGCCTCGTCGAGGCCCCATGGTTCCCGTTCGGCCCCGCGAACCGGGGTGACGCCCTTGGCGGCCAGTACCTCGAGTTCACCCGGTAGGTCGCGGACCTGGACCCACAGCGCCACGTCGGGGCTCGGGCCGGTTTCGCCCTTGCCGACGATCTCCAGCGAGCCGTTGCCGAGGAAGAATACGGTGCCACCGGGGAATTCCTTGTCGACGGCCAGGCCCAGGAGGTCGCGGTAGAAGACGACGGCCGCCTCGGGGTCCCGGGGGTTCAGCAATATCCGGCTGCTCAGTACGTCCATGGTTTCGGTCTACCCGATTTCACGCCACCGCAATAGCGACGGTCCCCGCCAGGACGACCAGGGAACCGGCCGACCGGCGCACGGCGTCGGTCTCACCGAGCATCCGCCAAGCCGCCAGGCCACCGAGCACGATGCTCAGCTCCCGCGCCGGCGCGACCAAGCTCACCGGAGCGATCCGCAGCGCGAAGAGCACGAGCAGGTAGCCGAGCGGCGACCAGCGACGGGACGCCGAGCGTGGTCACCGAATGCGCGTCCCAGAGGGTGTGAGCCGCGATGGCGACGCCGGTCAGTGCCTCTGGCCAGCGGGTACACCACCGAGAGGTCGCCGACGGCGTAACCGCGCTGCAGCACGATCCCGTAGGCCACGTGCAGGACCGCGGTCACCAGCGCGGCGAGCAGCCATGTCCACTGTGGACGTTCGGGTTCCAGCACCAGCAGTATCACTGCCGCTGGGCCGAACACAGCGGCGGAAGCGCAGCAGTAGAGGAAGACGAACCGCGCTCCGCCACCTTCGACGCACTTCCCGGCGAAGTTCCAAACCGCGTGCAGAACCGCCGCGACGAGCACCAAGGACAGGGCCACGCCGTTCACGAAGAAGCCTCCCCCGAGCGCTCCGAGCGCGTGATCAGGCGCTACGGACTCGACCCTACCCACCGCCGGTGAGGCGGTCGCGAGGACCGTGAAGGCGGCTGTTAACGTTACGGGTCGTTGCCGTGCGGCATTCCGCAATGGAGGAAAGCTGCCGTCGCCCGCAAGGCGCCGCCAGTGCCACCCAGACGCGGTAACGACACCGAGTAGACCTGAGATCCCAAGGAGCGCCCCCGTGGCCAATATCAAGTCCCAGATCAAGCGCATCACCACGAACGAGAAGGCCCGTCAGCGCAACGTGGCGATCCGGTCCTCGGTCAAGACCGCGGTCCGCAAGTTCCGCGAGGCCGCCGACGCCGGCGACAAGGACAAGACCCTCGAAGCCCAGCGTGAGGCCGCCAAGAAGCTCGACAAGGCCGTCACCAAGGGTGTGCTGCACGCCAACCAGGCCGCCAACAAGAAGTCGGCGATGGCCAAGCGCGCGAACTCGCTCTGAAGCTGATTCAGCGAAAGCCCCGGTGACCTCGGTCACCGGGGCTTTTTCGTGCCGGTCCGACGTCCTAAGAGGGCACTTTTGTACAGAAGTGCCCTGCTTGAGACTTCAACCAGGGCACCAAAGTGGAAAAGTGCCCGCCGTCAGTGCTCGCCCTTGGCGTCGACGAGCTGGAGCACGGCGCGTTCCAGTGCGTACCCGGCGTCCGCGGCCGCGCCCTTGACCTCGGCGTTGAGCCTCGCCACGATGCGCATCGCGTCGGCCATCCCGTCCGGACCCCAGCCGCGCATCTGGCCCTGGGCCTTCCGGATCTTCCACGGCGGCATGCCGAGGTCGGCCGCCATCTGGTTCGGGTTACCCCGGCCGGCCGCGGACACGCGCGCGATCGTGCGCACGGCGTCGGCCAGCGCGTCGGCGACCAGGACGTGCGGGACCCCGAGCTGCATCGCCCAGCGCAGCGACTCGAGCGCGGCCGCCCTGTCCCCCGCGACGGCTTTCTCGGCGACGGCGAAACCGGTGACGTCGGCGCGGCCGTGGTGGTAGCGGCGGACCGCCGCCTCGTCGACGCTGCCCCCCGAGTCCGAAACCAGCTGCGTCGCGGCGGAGGACAGTTCGCGGAGGTCCGAGCCGACCGTGTCGATCAGCGCGGCCACACCGGCGGCGTCGATCCGGCCGCCAACGCGGCGAACTTCGTTGCGGACAAAGGATTCACGCTCGGCGGGCTTGGTGAGCTTCGGGCATTCGACGATGAGCGCGCCTGCCTTGCGCAAGGCCCCGGGCAGCGCCTTCGCGGCCTTGCTCCGCCCTCCTCCGGTGTGCACCACGACGAGCACGATGCCGTCGGCGGGGTTGGCGACGTAGGCGAGCACGGCGTCGGCGATCTCCTGTGAGATGTCCTGCGCCGCCTCGATGACGATGACCCGGCCCTCGCTGAACAGCGACGGGCTGACCATCTCGGCCAGCACCGGCGCTGTGAGTTCGGACACCTTCACCCGCGTCAGATCGGCGGTCGAATCGGCCAGCCGCGCGGCGTCGAGCGCGGAACGGACCGCGCGCTCGATGAGCAGCTCCTCCTCACCGAGGACGAGTTGCAGCGGCGGCGGGGTGGTGGCGGGCGCGGTCACGGGGACGATCCTGCCACTAGCGCGCGGCGCACCCCTGTCCGGTGACACGTGACGACCGGCATGGCACAAGACGATCGCCATGTCGTACGGTGTAGGCGGGGCCACGCTAGACTGCCTGCTCCACGAAGACGGCACGGGTCCGCCCGGCCGACAACTGAAGACCGCTCATCCAGAGGGGCAGAGGGAACGGCCCGATGAAGCCCCGGCAACCGGCGTCAGCCTGTCATTTCGCGTTCGCGGAATAGCCGACGATCACGGTGCCAATTCCGGCCCACTTCAGGTGGGGCAGATGAGGAAGGACCTCGTGATGACTGCAGCCCTCGGCACGACCACCTCCACCAAGCGCAAGCCGGATCTCGGACCGGCGATCGAGCTGGTGTCGAAGGAAGAGGGTCACCGCCAGCCGCTGGCCCCTGAGTTCGTCTCCGCCGAAGACTTCTCCCCGCTCGACGTCGCCTACGACTTCGGCCGCATCCGCCGTGAGGACATCCAGGCCGGGCCGAACAACATCTGGCGCTACAAGGGCCTCCTTCCGGTGCCGTCCAACGTCGAAGAGATCCCGAACACCGAGCCCGGCGGCACCCGGCTGATCCAGGCGGACAGGCTCGCCAAGGCACTGGGCGCCAAGAAGATCTGGATCAAGGACGACACCGGCAACCCCACGCACTCGTTCAAGGACCGCGTGGTCGCCGTGGCGCTCGCCGCGGCCCGCGAGTTCGGGTTCGAGGTGCTCGCCTGTCCGTCGACGGGCAACCTCGCCAACGCTGTCGCCGCCGCGGCCGCCCGCGCGGGCTGGCAGTCGGTGGTGCTGATCCCGAAGACCCTCGAGCGGGCCAAGATCCTGACCACCGCTGTCTACGACGGCGCGCTCATCGCTGTCGACGGCAACTACGACGACGTCAACCGGCTGGCCACCCAGCTCGCCGGCGAGCACGAGAACTGGGCGTTCGTCAACGTCAACGTACGGCCGTACTACTCAGAGGGCTCGAAGACGCTGGCCTTCGAGGTCGCCGAGCAGCTCGGCTGGCGCATCCCGCCGCAGATCGTCATCCCGATCGCCTCCGGCTCCCAACTGACCAAGGTGGACAAGGGCTTCCGCGAATTCGCGCAGCTCGGTCTGGTCGAAGACAGCCCCTACAAGGTCTTCGGCGCCCAGGCCACCGGCTGCTCCCCGGTTTCGGCCGCGTTCCGCGCGGGCCTCGACGTGGTCCAGCCGGTGAAACCGGACACCATCGCCCGCTCGCTCGCCATCGGAAACCCGGCCGACGGGCCGTACGTGCTCGACGTCGTCAACCGCACCGGTGGCGCGATCGAGGACGTCACCGACGAAGAGGTGGTCGAGGGCATCCGGCTGCTCGCGCGGACCGAGGGCGTCTTCACCGAGACCGCGGGCGGCGTGACCGTGGCAACGGCGAAGAAGCTGATCGAAACCGGCAAGCTCGACCCGGATGTCGAGACCGTCCTGCTCATCACCGGTGACGGCCTCAAGACGCTCGACGCGATCGACGGCAAGGTCGGCCCGATGGCCACCATCCCGCCGTCGGCCGAAGCCGTCCGCAAGGTGCTCGCCGAGCACGGCCGCTAACCGAAGCAGCAACCCTGCTCCGAGAACCCCGGGGATCACCTGACGCGGTGGTCCCCGGGGTTCTTCACGTCACACCACTTTCGATCCGCAACCTCTTCATGCCGATAGCTACAGATCGCGAATACGTCAGGTGGGGGATCACGCCATGAACAGCCAGCCGACCGCTGCCGTTTGGGACATCGACCAGCGGTGCACGAACTGCGACGTCGCCCGGCAACTCGCGCCGGACCTGATCAGCGAGGTCGACGGCCGTTCGGTCGTCACTCGGCAGCCGCGCACCGATGCGGAGGAAGCAACCATGCTCACCGCGGCGTTCGCCTGCCCAACGCGTTCGATCCGACCGATATCGCGGGACCTGGACGCGACGCTGGACCCGTTCCCGTTGCCGCTGGACGAAGGCCTGTACTTCTGTGGCCACAACTCTCGGCAGACCGCGGGCGCCAACTCGTATCTGCTTGAGCGTCCCAGTGGAAACCTGATGATCGACACGCCGCGCTGGAGCGAACCGCTGGCCACGAAGTACGCGGCACTCGGCCCGGTGACCGAGGTGCTGCTCACCCACCGCGACCATGCCGCGCACGGCCGCCGATACGCCGACCGCTTCGGCGCGCGGCTGTGGATTCACGAGGGCGACCTGGACGCCGCGCCCGATGCCGACGTGGTCATTCGAGGCATCGAGCCGATCGAGATCGCTAAGGGCGTGATCGCGCACCCGCTGCCTGGACATACCGAGGGCAGCGTGCGCTACCTGGCCGACGACAGGTACTGCTTCAGCGGCGACAGCTTCTACTGGTCGCGGACCACCAGCGACGTCGAGGTGGCCGAGAACGTCACCTGGTACTCGATCACGGAACTGGCCGCCTCGCTCGCGCGGACGGCGCCACGTATTCGGTTCGAATGGGTGTTGCCGGGCCACGGCGACCGTCACCGACTCGCCGCCGACAAGATGACCGAACGCCTCCAGAACCTGGTCGAACGAACCCGGAAAATGTCGCCCCAACCGATCGATTTCACCGCCATGCGCTGGTGAATTCCGCGCACCTTCAGCGGGTGATCACCGCGACGATCACGGTGCCCTCGGCAAAGGCTTCCCATTCGACGAAGGCGCCAAAGTTTGTCCCGTTTCCTGGTGAACGACGGCCCGGCGACTCTCGTCACCGCGGTGGACCCCGTGGATCGCCCCGGCGCACCACCGACGGACCCTGCGTACCGGGCACCACGGCGGTGTCTCCGTCGGTGTCCGTACGGGCGACCAGTACTCCTCCCGCGGCCAGTGTGTCCAAAGTGGTCTTGCTCGGATGGCCGTAAGGATTGCCCTGCCCGACGCTGACCAGGGCGATCCTCGGTGAGACCTGTTCCAGGAACTGCGGCAGTGAATAGCGGCTACCGTGGTGGGGAACTTTCAGGATGTCCGCCCGCACGTCGGCGCCGTCGGCCAGCAGATCGGCCTGAGCCGCCAGTTCGACATCGCCACTGAGCAGGACACGCCCCGCCGAGGTGTCCGCGCGCACGACCACCGAGCTGTTGTTGATCGCGGTGCCGTCCTGCGTATCGGCGGCCTTCGCCGAGACATAGCGCGGGCCCAGCACGGTCAGCGCGAGCCCTGGCCACCCCAGCCGCTCTCCGGAATCGAGTTCGAGCAGCGGGATCGACCTCTTCGCCGCCTCTTCGGACACCTGACGCCACGCCCACGAGGGCGCCCGGCCCGGGCCTACCGCGATGGCGCCGACGGACCGTCCGTCGAACACCGACGGCAGGCCGCCGATGTGGTCGGCGTGCAAGTGGCTGAGGACCAGCAGCGGAATCCGCGTCACCCCGAGGCGGTTCAAGCACTCGTCCACGGGACCAGGTTCGGGGCCGGTGTCGATGACGACGGCGCGACCGGGTTCAGCGGTCGCGAGGACGAGCGCGTCACCCTGGCCGACGTCACAAGCCACCATCGCCCAGCCGCCCGGCGGCCACGAAGGCGCGATCACCCGCACCGGTACCACCACGAGCAGCACGACCACCAGGACGACCGCCACGACCAACCGCAGCTTGCGGTGGCGCAGGACCAGCACCACCACGACCACAACCATCGCGGCCAGCAGACCGCCCCACCAGCCGCCTGGCCAGTCGACGACCGCGCCGGGCAGCCTCGCTGAGTGGCGAGCCACCCAGATCAGCCAGTCCGCCTCCGGACCTGCCATCGACACCAGTACCTGAGCGGCGAACGGCCACCATGTCGCACAGGCGGTGGCCAGCACCCCGAGCACGGTTGCCGGCGCGACCACCGGTGCCGCGAGCACGTTGGCCACCACCGAAACCAGGCTGAGCTTCCCCGCCATCCCGGCGATCACCGGAGCCGTCACGACGAACGCCGCGAGCGGCACGGCCAAACCTTCGGCGAAGCCGGGCGGAACGCCCCGCCGGATCAGCGCGGCAGCCCAGCGCGGAGCCAGCAGCACCAGCCCGGCGGTGGCCAGTACGGACAGCGCGAAGCCGAAGCTCATCGCCATCTCCGGGTCGTAGAGCACCAACCCGCACACCGCGACCGACAGCGCGGACAAGGCCGAGCCCGACCTGCCCAACGCCATCGCCAGCAAGGCCGCGTAGCCCATGACCCCGGCCCGAAGCACGCTCGGATCGGGCCCGACGAGTACGAGGAACCCGACCAGCGCCAAGCCCGCGACCGTCGCGGACAACCGGGGTCCCACGCGGAACAGCCTCAGCAGCAACAAAACCGTGCCGCAGGTGATGGTTAGATTACTTCCGCTGACCGCCGTGAGGTGTGACAGACCGGCTGCACGGAAGTCCTCTTCGACCCGCTGGGACAACGCACTCGTATCGCCGATAGTGAGGCCGGGCAGCAACCCCGCGGCTTCTTCGTCGAGCCCGGAACACGCGGCGCGCAGCCCGGCCCGCATCGACTCGGCAACCCGCTGGAACCACGGCGCTGTGCCGAGTCCTGCCGGTGGCCCGCGCACATACAGCGCGGCCGCCGTCAGCTCACCTTTTCCGGCCGGCGCCAACGAACCCGTCGCGGTGACCTCCTGCCCGGGAAGCACCCGAGACCAACGATCGACCGGCGCGATCAGCAGCACCCGACCGGTCGAAGCGACCGCGATCCCATCGGCCACGGCCTGCTCGACGTCTGCCGTGATCACCACCGACCGCGCACCGGCTTGCTGATCGGCGTACCCGGCGCCGGCGACCGGCCGTGGCCGTTCGCTGACGGTCACCCGCAACACGGCGGGGGCGCCGTGCGTCGCAGGTTGCCTGAGCGCGTCCTCTTCCGCGTGGACCAGCCGGACCGCCATCGGGCAGGCGACCAGAAACCCGCACACGAGCACCGCGGCCGCGGCCGGGAGAACCTGCGAACGCTTCCACGCCAACGCCACCAGCCCGCCGGACACGGCGACGGCCCCGCAGACCAGTGCCGCCCACCAGCCCCACATCAGCCCGCCGAACGCACCGCTCCAGACGACCAACGCGGCGGGCACGAGCCGATAGTCCTGCCACCGGGCCGGCGGCGTGGTCCCCGAAGGATCCGTGCTCACGACACCGTCACCTGAGTTCTCAATCTCGCGAATTTGCTTTCGCCGATGCCGTCGACATCGCGAAGTTGTTCCACCGTGGTGAATCGGCCGTGCTGCGTGCGCCAGTCGATGATCCGTTTGGCCGTGACTTCACCTACTCCGGGCAGCGTGTCGAGCTGGTCGGCGCTCGCGGAGTTCAGGTCGACCTTGGCGGCCGGCGCCCCGGCCACCGCCGGATCTCCGTCCGCCGGCGGCGCCGGGGCCACCGGGATACCTACGGCTACCTGCTCGCCGTCGACGACGTGACGCGCCAGGTTCAGCGTGCCGAGGTCGATCCCGGGCTCCGCACCACCGGCCGCGCGCAGCGCGTCGGCGACCCGCGCTCCGGCAGACAAGGTCACGAGACCGGGGTTCCGGACCTTGCCGACGACACTCACGACAAGCGGCACCGCCTTCGCGGACGAAGGCGCGGCAGCGGCCGGCGCGACCGTCGACCGGGCTGGAGGCAGCGGCGGTGGACTCTCCACCGCGGGGCGGCCGCCGAGCAGCAACGCGGTCGTGAGCACGACTACCGCGACCCCGGAGGCTCCTGCCACGATCGCGAGCCGCCGGCGCCGGACGGAACCCGCCCCGCCCAGCAGCGAGCTGGGTACCCAGCGCTCCACCAGCCTGCCCAGTCGTGCCGGGGGCGGGTTGGTGGAGCGCTGTTCGACCGGTTCACCGTCCGGCAGGCCGTGGTCCACCAGATAGCTCAGCCTGACCTTGGACGCGACGCCTGCGGAGGGGCCCGGATCACGGGCGGATGACTCGAACACACGATCGACGCTAGGCGTTCGGCGCGGTCACCGGCAGGGGCAGTTGCGCGAACTGTGGACAGGTCGCCCCCTGTGGACAAACCGGGGACGAACGAGCCGCAACAGCCGTTCTTGTCGGGGGTGTGTGCGAGTCTGGAGGGTTGCCTTGAACACGCCCGCCGCGACCGTGACAGCACGGTCCGACGAGGTCAGGCTGAGGAGCCTCACCGCTGAACGACTACGGCGAGTACACCCGGCCCGGTGTGCGCCCCGATTACCGCGCCAATCTCGGACACCACGCAGCCCGACGCCGACGGCATGCGCGCTTCCAGCCGGTTCGCCAGTTCGACGGCGCGCTCGGGCGACGCGAGGTGGTGCACGGCGAGCTCGACCGGCTCGTCCGCACCCGCGAGAACGGCCAGTTCCACCAGCCTCCCCACCGCCCGGTTCATCGTGCGGACCTTCTCCAGTGGCAGGATCCGGCCGTCGGACATGTGCAGCACGGGTTTGACCGCGAGGGCGGTACCGAGCAGTGCCGCGGCGGGACCGATGCGGCCTCCACGACGTAAGTGCTCAAGCGTTTCCACGACGAACAACGTCTCCGAACGTTTCGCCGTCTCCACGGCGACGGCTTCGACCTCTTCGCCCGAAGCGCCACCCATCGCCGCGGCCGCGGCGTGCAGGGCGGCGAACCCGAGCCCCATCGCGGTGGTGCGCGAGTCGACGATCCGCACCCTGTCCTGCCCGACCTCCTGCGCGGCCAGGACGGCGGCTTCCCACGTCCCGGACAGTTCACGGGACAGGTGGATCGACACGACCGCCTCCGCCCCCGCGTCGAGCGCGGCGCGGAACTCCGCCACGAACTCGGCCGGAGTCGGCCGGGAGGTGGTGACGATCCGCCGCTGTCCCAGCGCTTCGGCGAGCGCGGCCGGGCCCACCTCGACCCCGTCGAGGGCGGTGACGCCGTCAATGAGGACGTGCAGGGGCACCACTCGGATGTGATGCCGGTCTGCGAAGCCCTCCGGCAGGTGGGCGGTGGAATCCGTGATTACGGCGACCGGCACGCGGTCAGCCTACGTGGCGGGGCCGGGGGCGGTGGTGGGCAGGAGCGGGGCGATCATCGCCGCCATCGCGGCACCGACCTCGGCATGACCGGCCCAGCCCCAGTGCATGCCGTCGGGGTTTCCCTGACCGCTCAGCACATGCGGGCCGACCACTTCGGCCAGGTCGAGCAGCGGGACATCCGCGCGTCGCGCCCACGACGCCATGGCCGCCGCAGCCTGAGCCCGCGCCGTGTGCACGTAGCCGTAGGAGGCCGCCCGGTGCACCGCGGGAAGGGTGCCGACAATCGGCAACGACGGACGCAGCGCCCGCAAGGCCGAGACGCAGTCGTCGAGGTAACGCACGGTCAGCTTCGCCGGCAGCACCGTGGGCCGTCCGCGCATGGCGACGGCGAGACGCGGCTGAGCGAACTGGTAAGTACGGCGCGCCCAGCGCCGGAACGGGTCCGGGCGCAGGTATCGTAGCCCCTGCCGAAGGTAGGTGGGCAGAGGCGAGGGCAAGGTCTCCATGCTGCCGACCGCGAGGACGACGACGTCGGCACGTCGCACCTCGGCCCAGACGCGCGGGTCACCGGTCAACGACCACCACACGTCCCGTGCTGTCCAGCCGATGCCGGCGAACAGCTCCGCGCTGCCATCGAGACCGGCCGCGGCGAGGTTCGGCCAGATCCGCGGATCGTCGGCGGGATGACCATCGGCCGGGCCGTGGAAACTGAGCGAGTCGGAGAACACCAGCAGCCGCGGGGAGTCCATACGTCAGCCGGTCATCCCCGCGTTGTAGGCGAGCAGTCGCCAAGTGCCGTCGCGGAGACCGAGCTCGACCCAATGACAGTTCACGATGCCGCCGAGTGAGGACCAGAGCTCCACCGGCAGGCCCAGCAACCGGCCGGTCAACGCGATGATCAGGCCGCCGTGCGTCGCGAGCAGCACGGTCTCGGCCGGTTCCTCGTCCGGGTGGGCCAGATCGAGCACGACCTCCTGCGCCCGGTCCGCGACGTCGATCCGCGACTCGCCGCCCGGTGGCGCCCAGGTGGAGTCGACACGCCAGGTGTTCCGCTCGCCTGGCCAGCGCTCGTCCACCTGCTCGCCGGTCAGCCCCTGCCACTCGCCTAGGTGGGTCTCACGCAGGCGCTTGTCGATGCGCAGCGGAACGCCCAATGCCTCGGTGAGCACCGTCGCGGTGTCGGTGGCGCGGTGCAGATCGGAGGCGATCACCAGGTCCGGCGAGAACCGTGCGAGCGCTGGCGCGGCGAACCGCGCCTGGTTCCAGCCGACGGGCGTCAGCGCCGAGTCCAGATGGCCCTGCATCCGGCCGGCCGCGTTGTAGTCGGTCTCGCCGTGCCGCCACAGCACGAGCCGGCGCGGGGTCATGGCAGGTCTTCCCCTTCGTCCTCTCCGTCCGCGATGAGCTCCAGGCCTTCGACCTCGATCGGCGGGCAGTCCTTCCAGAGCCGTTCCAGGCCGTAGAAGGACCGCTCCTCCTGGTGTTGCACGTGGACGACGACGTCGATGTAGTCGAGCAGCACCCAGCGCCCTTCGCGGGCTCCTTCGCGGCGGACCGGCTTGTGCCCGGCCAGTCGGAGCTTCTCCTCGACGTTGTCGACGATCGCGCCGACCAGGCGCTCGTTGGGCGCGGAGGCGATGACGAAGGCGTCGGTGATCACCAGCTGGTCGGAGACGTCCAGCACGACGACGTCGCTGGCCTTCTTTTCCGCCGCCGCGTGTGCGGCGGCTATGGCCAGCTCTCGTGCCTCGGACGTGGCTACCACAGTGCTCCTTCGAATAGGGGGATTCGCCCGTTGAGAGTACCCGGGCTCACCGTCCATCCGTTCGGCCCGGTGCGGCCGGCGCACTGTAGAGGTGGAGTTTGTCGATGTAGCGGACCACGCCGTCGGGCATGAGGTACCAGACCGGCTCACCCCGTTCGACCCGGTCGCGGCACGCCGTCGAGGAGATCGCCATCGCGGTGACCTCCACCAGGCTGACCTTGCCGCTGGGCAGATGGTTGTTGTTGAGCCGGTAACCCGGCCGGGTGACGCCGATGAAATGCGCGAAGGTGAACAGCTCGTCGGCGTTGTGCCAGGTGAGGATCTGCTCGAGCGCGTCGGCGCCGGTGATGAAGAACAGCTCGTCTTCGGGATACCGGGCGTGCAGCTCGCGCAGCGTGTCGACGGTGTAGGTCTGCCCGTCGCGGTCGATGTCCACGCGGCTGACCGAGAACACCGGGTTGGACGCGGTGGCGATCACCGTCATCAGGTACCGGTCCTCCGCGCGGGTGACCATCCGATCGGTCTTCTGGTACGGCTGCCCGGTCGGGACGAAGATCACCTCGTCGAGCGCGAACCGGGACTGGACCTCGCTCGCGGCGACCAGGTGGCCGTGGTGCACGGGGTCGAAGGTGCCGCCCATGACCCCGATCCGGCGTGGTGACATGAATGAGCAGCCTATACATCGGCGAAACGACGCCGGAGCGTTCCCAGCCAGACGGGTTCTTAAGTGACCTGGGTCACACTGATGACCGCTGGATCGCACGACTCGCCCTTTCGCGCCGCGACTTCGCCCGCCGATGCCCGAATCGTCGGTCCCATGCGGTAGAGGTTGACCCGTGGACATAGATTCTCTGCGGCAACGAGCCGAATCCAAGCTGCGTGAACTGGCCGGCGACGCGGCGACCTTGCGCGAAGACCAGTGGACCGCGATCGAGGCGCTGGTGGCGCACCGCCGCCGCGCCCTCGTGGTGCAGCGCACCGGCTGGGGCAAGTCGGCGGTGTACTTCCTCGCCACAGCGCTGATCCGCGAGCAGGGCGGCGGGCCGACGGTGATCATCTCGCCACTGCTGGCGCTGATGCGCAACCAGATCTCCGCCGCGGCCCGCGCGGGCATCCACGCCGCCACGATGAACTCGGCCAACGCCCAGGACTGGGACGAGGTCCAGGCCGCCATCGCGGCCGGCGAGGTGGATGTGCTCCTGGTCAGCCCGGAACGGTTGAACAACCCCGACTTCCGCGACACCGTGCTGCCGAAGCTGACCGCGAGCGCGGGGCTGCTGGTGGTCGACGAAGCCCACTGCATCTCCGACTGGGGGCACGACTTCCGCCCGGACTACCGCCGCCTGCGCACCCTGCTGGGTGAACTTCCCGAAGGCGTCCCGGTACTGGCCACCACGGCCACCGCGAACGACCGGGTGGCCACCGACGTCGCCGAGCAGCTGGGCATCGGCAACGGCTCGGACACCCTGGTGCTGCGGGGCACGCTGGACAGGGAGAGCCTGCACCTGGCGGTCTGCCGGCTACCCACGGCGCAGGCGCGGCTGGCCTGGCTGGCCGAGCACCTCGGCGAGCTCCCGGGCTCCGGGATCATCTACACGCTGACCGTCGCCGCCGCGCACGACGTCGCGTCCCTGCTTAACGACCGCGGCTACCCGGTCGCGGCCTACACCGGTAAGACCGAGCCCGCCGAGCGGCAGGCGGCCGAGGACGATCTGCTGGCCAACCGCGTCAAGGCACTCGTCGCGACCTCCGCGCTCGGCATGGGCTTCGACAAGCCGGACCTCGGTTTCGTGATCCACCTCGGCGCGCCGTCCTCCCCCATCGCCTACTACCAGCAGGTCGGGCGTGCTGGGCGCGGCGTGGACCGGGCCGAGGTGATCCTGTTGCCGGGCCGGGAAGACGCCGAGATCTGGGAGTACTTCGGCTCGCTCGCCTTCCCCCCGGAGTCGCGGGTCACCCAGGTCCTCAACGCACTGTCCTATGCGGACCGTCCACTTTCGACGGCCGCGCTCGAGCCGACGGTGGAACTGTCCCGGTCGCGCCTCGAGATGGTGCTCAAGGTGCTCGACGTCGACGGCGCGGTGCGCCGGGTGCGCGGCGGCTGGGAAAGCACCGGCCAGGACTGGCACTACGACGCGGAGCGCTACGAACGCGTTCGGCAGGCGAGGTCCACCGAGCAGGCCGCAATGCTGGAGTACGTCGCCACCGAAGGCTGCCGGATGGAGTTCCTGCGCCGTCAGCTCGACGATCCGGAGGCGGTCCCGTGCGGCCGGTGCGACAACTGCACCGGGCAGCGCTGGTCCACCGAGGTCTCGGCGGCGGTCGTGGACTCCACCGCCGAAAAGCTGCAGCGGCCGGGCATCGAGGTCGCGGCCCGCCGCCAGTGGCCGACGGGCATGGCGAAGCTCGAGGTCTCCTTGTCGGGCAAGATCGCCGCGGGCGAACAGGCGGAGCCGGGGCGCACCCTCGGCAGGCTGACCGACGTCGGCTGGGGTACCCGGCTGCGCGAGCTCGTCGGCACCAACGCCAAGGACGCACCCGTACCCGACTCGGTCTTCAAGGCGTGCATCGCGGTCCTCGCCTCGTGGAACTGGGCCGAACGGCCGGTGGCGGTGGTCGGCGTCCCGTCGGCCACCCGTCCCGAACTGGTCGGGGATCTGGCCCACCGGCTAGCGGACGTCGGCAGGCTGCGGTTCCTCGGCACGCTCGAGTCGGCAGGCGGCGCGCCCCGGCGCGCGAACAGCGCACAACGTCTGGCCGACCTCACACAGCGGCTGACCCTGCCCGCGGACGTCGCGGCAGCGGTCGCCGAAGCCGGTGGGCCGGTCCTCCTGGTCGACGACCTGGTCGACACCGGCTGGACCGTCACGGTCGCCACGCGGCTGCTCCGCCGGGCGGGAGCGTCCGCAGTGCTGCCGTTCGCCCTCGCGAGCACGTCATGAGGTGAGGCCGGGCACGCCGGGCGGGATCACCTTCCGCGCGAGGCCGGTTTCTGGCAGGGTGCCGTCACACTGATCACCAGCGTGGAGGTGCCTGTGGCCGAGTCGATCGCCATCAAACCGGCCCGGCACCGGTTGCCGGTCCGCATCCTGGTCGCGGCGAGCGCGGGCAACGCGCTCGAGTGGTTCGACTGGACGATCTACGCGACGTTCAGCATCTACTTCGCCACGGCCTTCTTCCCGTCTGGCAACGACACCCTCGCGCAGATCAACACCTTCGCCACGTACGCGCTGGCGTTCTTCTTCCGCCCGCTCGGCGGGTTGCTGCTCGGCCGATTCGCCGATCTGAAGGGCCGGAAACCGGCGATGCTGCTCACCATCGTGCTGATGGCGGGCGGTTCCCTCGCGATCGCCGTCCTACCGACGTTCGGCCAGGTTGGTTGGCTGTCACCGATTCTGCTGCTCCTCGCGAGAGTCGCGCAGGGACTCTCGCTGGGAGGGGAGGTTTCGAACGCGTCGGCGTACCTGGGCGAAATCGCGCCGGCCGCACGTCGGGGCCGGTACTCGGCGTTCTTCTACATTTCCACCGGTTCCGCGGTGTTGCTGGCCTCGGTGATCGGCTTCGTCCTGTCGAAGACGATGGACAAGGCCGACCTGAACTCCTATGGCTGGCGGATCCCGTTCGTCGTCGGCGGGATGCTCGGTTTCGCCGGGTTCTGGCTTCGCCGGAGCCTGGCCGAGACCGAACAGTTCGAACAGAACAAGGTGAAAGCCCAGAAAGTGCGCCGCCCCCTGCTGACGACAGTGCGTGAGCACCCGAAGGCCGTCGGCCAGCTCGTCGGCTTCACCATGCTCTCGACCCTTTGCTACTACACGTTTTTCAGCGCGCTGACGCCGTTCGCGGTGAAGACCCGCAAGGCCGACGCCGACGACGTCTTCCTCGCGCTGTCCATCGCGACGGCGTTGTTCGTGCTCCTGCAGTACCCGATGGGCGCACTAGCCGACCGCATCGGCCGCAAACCCCAGCTCCTCGTCTGGTCGGCGGCCATGGCCATCGTGATCGTGCCGCTGTCGTACCTGGTCAAACCCGGGCTGGGCGGCCTGCTCGTGGTGTTCTGCGTGGGCCTGGTGCTGTACACGGCGATGACCTCGGTCGCGCCGGCGATCATGAGCGAGCTGTTCCCGACCGAACTGCGCGGTATCGGGATCGGCGCCTGGTACAACCTGACGGTCGCCGTCTTCGGCGGGACCGCGCCCCTGGTGATCAGCGCCCTCGCCGGTGCCGGGGCGTCGACGGTCTTCTTTTACTACGTCGCCGCCTGTGCCGCGATCTCGTTCTTCGTCATCCTCCGCCTGCCCGAAACCCGGGGCGCCGAGCTCACCTGACCCGAATCTCAGGGATGCCCCTGATTGCCGCGAGATCCCGGACGGGCTAAGTTTTGCTCAAGCGAGCAACAAACAGCTCAGCCAAGCAATCACCTTCGACGACTCCCTGGGGGATCTCGTGTCTACCACCACCAACACCCTGCTCAAACCGGTCATCACCGTGCTCTACCTCAACCTGGCGATCAGTTTCGTCCTGGCCGCGCTGACGTTCCTGCTGAAGAACAACATCCTCGACTACCAGGTCGCGAACCTGCCCGGGATCGGCACCATGACCCCGGCCGACGCGGCCTCGTCCCGCCGGACCCTGGCAGACATCCTCTGGATCAGGCCGATCTCGGTACTCCTCATCTCGGTGATCTACGTGCGCCTCGCGAGCCGACTGCACCTCGGCAGGCGCCGCACCTACATCCGCGTGCTGGTCATCGCCGTCGCGGGCTTTCTCGCCCTCGCCTATCTCGTCGCGAGCGCGCAGTTCCCGATGTGGATGCGAGTCGGCCAGGTCGTCCAGGCGCTGGTCCTGCTCGGTCTGCTGTTCGCCGTGACCCGCCGCGACGTGCGAAACCACTTCAGCTCCGGCAAACCTGCGCCGACCACCGTCTGAACAGGAAAGCAGCCATGACTACCCGACGAAACTTGCTCCGCGCCGGCGCGCTGGCGGCCACCGGGATCGCGGCTTGGTTCGGCGCACCTCAGGACCTCGCGGCGATGGCCACCGAGACGTCTTCGATGGTGACGGTGACGCTCGGCGGACCCGGTGTTCCTCGGCACGAGTCCTTGCGGTTCTCCATCGACGACTCGTCGGTCGACAAACAGACTTGGGGCCGGATCACCCGCACCTTCGTCAAATTCACCCTCGACCTGGCGACTCCGGTCCCGCTGCAGAACCGGTTCATCACCGACGCGGACGCACTGACCCCGCACAACCGGTTCGCCGTGCACGAGCCGGCAGTGAGCCACCTCGGGTTTGTCCTCGACCCAAATCCGCTCGCGGACATCCTGACCTGCTCGTTACCCTGACGCCGACCATCTTCGGACGAAACGCAGGGAGAACACCGTGGTACGGGGTGACGTAGGTATCGAGTTGGGCCGCCGGGTCGCGGCCGCGCTCGAAGCCGCGCTGGGCATCGAGCTGACACCGGCCGAGACGCTCATCCGGACCTCGTCCCGGCGCGGTGCCGACTACCAGTGCAACGTCGCGATGAGCCTCGGCAAGAAACTCGGCCGAGCGCCCAGGGAAGTCGCCGAACTGATCGTGAAGCACCTGGACTCCGACGACCTCCTGCAGGGTGCGGAGGTCGCCGGGGCCGGGTTCATCAACCTCGAACTGTCCGTCGCCTGGCTCGAAGGGCAGGTGACCTCGCTGACCGACGACGACCGGCTCGGGGTCGCGCCGGTCGAGGTCCCCCGCCGGATCGCGATCGACTACAGCAGTCCCAACATCGCCAAGGAGATGCACGTCGGGCACATTCGGTCGACGGTCATCGGCGACTCGATCGCGCGGCTGCTGCGGTTCGAAGGCCACGAGGTCATCCCGCACAACCACCTCGGCGACTGGGGCACCCCGTTCGGGATGCTCATCGAGTACTTCCTCGCCCAGGGCGGCGGCGGCGAGCAGACGATCAGCGATCTCGACCGGTTCTACAAAAGGGCCCGCGAACGCTTCGACTCCGACGCGGACTTCGCCGAACTGGCTCGCAAACGTGTCGTCCTGCTGCAGGGCGGCGACGAGGAAACGCTGACGTTGTGGCGACATCTCGTCGACGAGTCGACCCGGCATTTCGACAAGGTGTACGGCCTGCTCGGCATCGGCCTGACCACAGACGACATCTACGGCGAAAGCTTCTACAACCCCTACCTGGCCCAGGTAGTCACCGAGTTGGAAGAAAAGGGACTCACCGAAATCAGCGACGGCGCGGTCTGCGTCTTCCCGACCGGTTTCACCAACCGCGAAGGCGACCGGCTGCCGCTGATCATCCGCAAACGCGATGGCGGCTACGGCTACGCCATCACCGACCTGGCGACAGCCCGCTACTGGACGGCGGAACGCGGCGCCACGGACCTGCTCTACGTCGTCGGCCTGCCGCAAGCGCAGCATTTCGAGATGGTCTTCGCCGTCAGCCGCGCGGCTGGGTGGATCACCGACGCCCAACACGCCGAGCACATCGGTTTCGGCACGGTCCTCGGCGAGGACGGCAAGGCCATGAAGACCCGGTCCGGGGAGACGGTGAAGCTCGCCGACCTCCTCGCCGAGGCAGTCGAACGGGCGACCGCGGTCATGGCCGAGCGAAGCGACCTCGCGCCCGAAGCGCAAGCCGATGTCGCGCGGGCGGTGGGCATCGGCGCGGTGAAGTACGCCGACCTCTCCGGCGACCGCGAACGGAACTACACCTTCGAGTGGGACCGGATGCTGGCGACCGAAGGCAACACCTCGGTCTACCTCCAGTACGCCAACGCCCGGATCCGGTCCATCCTGCGCAAGGCTGGCCGGGAAGCCGGCGGCGCGCCGGTCAAGCTGGACGCCCCCGCCGAACGCGAGCTGGCGCTGAAACTTGTCCAGTTCCCGGCCGCGCTGGCGTCGGCGACCCAGACCTACTCGCCGCACAAGATGTGCACGTACCTCTACGAGACGGCGACCGCGTTCTCCGGGTTCTTCGAGCACTGCCCGATCCTGCGTTCGGAGGTGCCCGAAGACGTCCGGGCCTCACGGCTGGCGTTGGCGAGCCTGACGTCGGACGCCTTGACACTCGGCATGTCCCTGCTCGGAATCGAAGCGCCCCAACAGCTCTAGCGCCAGTGCGACGGGCGGGTGAGCGACGGCGGTACCAAGGTCTCGCCGTCGCCCTTCGCCGCGTTGAGCTGGGACTGGGTGAGGAAGATGCTGCCGGTGAGGTCTGCGCCGCGGACGTCGGTGTCCCGGAAATCCGCGCCGATGAGATCAGCCAGCCGCAGGTCCGCGCCGCGCAGGTCCGCGCCGATGAGGTACGCGCCCCGCAGGTTGGCGCCCCGCAGATCGGCACCCTTCAGCTTCGCGCCGATGAGGTCCGCTCCCCGGCGGTCCTTTTTCTTGCCAGGCGCACCGGCCCGGACGAGTTCGCTCGTCCGGAGCAGCAAAGTGTTGACGCCTTGGCGATGCTCCGCGACATCCAGCTCGGCGAGGGCCTCCGCGCTGCGCTCGGTCAGCGTTTCGGTTTCCTTGAGCGCCAGCGCTATTTCGCTGTGCAGTGAACGAGCCTGCGGCAACGTCGACGCTTCGGTCAGGTACCAAAGCAGTTCGTGCAGCTGTCGCATCACCGGCAGAACAGCGAACATCTGCTTCGCCGTCTTCGGTTCCTGGCGCCAGTCCCGGCCGCCGAACGTGCCCTGGGAAACCTTCTGCCCGGCACCGAAGCAGTCGTAGACCGTGCAGCCTGGGAACCCCTTCGACCGTAGCTTCGCGTGAATGCCGCAGCCGAAGTCAGGTTCGAGGTTGGGACAGGGTTCGCCGGCCGGCTTGTCGATCGCGAAGTCCGCCGAAGCCGTGAAGGTCAACGCGACGCAGCACAGCCCGAAGCAGTTCTGGCAGTCTGCCAGCAGGTTGGCGCGACCCAGGAGGTTCTCGGACACAACCTCACTCTAGTTCGCACGCTAGTCGGCGAAGACCCGGCGCTTCAGCGGCGGAACGGCGTTGAAGAAGCGCAACATGCCTTTGTACAGCATCCGGCCGGCCGCGTTCTCGGAGACGAACTGCTCCGCGCTGCGCGCTGAAGCCCGAACGGCGGCGAACCCGTAGTCGCGCATCTCCCGTTCGTAACCCTCGATGGCTTGGGAGAGCGGCAACTCACCGCGCGAAGCGGCGACCAACCGCCCGCAGAGGAGCTCCGCGTCCCGGAGCGCGGTGTTGGCCCCGATTCCGCGGAACGGCGTCATGCTGTGGATCGCGTCACCGAGCAGCGTGATGTTCGTGCTCTGCCAGGCGTCGACCGGGACCGACGTATAGATGGGCAGCATGGTCACCGTCGGTTCGGGCGACGCCGCGACGACGCGGCTCAAGGCCGGATGCCAACCCTGGATCATCTCGGCGATGACGCTCTTCAGCTCCGCGCCGGTCAAGTCCGCCAGCCGGGAAGCATCCGGGTAACGTCCTCGCGCGGCCGCATAGGCCCACATGACGTAGCTACCGGTGTTGTCGAACAGCACCGGATCGAGTTCCGCACTCACGTCGTTCTCGCCGACCCCGTCGCCCAGCACGTGCGGCGCGGTGAACATGCCACAGCCCCGCGGCGGCATCACCATGTTGGGTCCGTCGTAGAGCCGCTTCGGCAGGTCACGCCGTACTTCGCCGGTCAGTGGCAGCTTGCCCACGATAGCGAGGATCCCGGTGTCCACCCGGACAGCCCCGGGGAGGAACTGGGCTCGCACAGCGGAGTTGGCACCGTCCGCGGCGACCAGGACGTCGGCCTCCGTCGTCGTGCCGTCGGCGAAGAAACAGACGATCTTGCCGTCATCACGACGCTCGTAGCGTTCGAACTTCTTGTCATAGTGGGCGATTCCGTCGAGCTCCGTCGAAAGCACCTGGTGCAGCGTGATCCGGCTGACCGAATGATGGGCGCACGCCGGATCGCGGACCGCGCCGGGTGGCAGTTCGCCGGCGAGGAGCATGAGTTCCCGCAGCTGTTCGTCGACAAAACCAAAAGCCCCACCGGGTTCACCGCAGGTCGCCACGAACCGCTCCCAGAGCGCGGGTGGCAGGCAGGTGTGCAGCGCATGGCAACCGTTCGGATTGATGTGGACGCGATAACCCTGCAAGCGCTCGGTACGCGTACGGCTCCGCTCGTACACCGCGACGCTCACTCCTGCTTGCCTCAGCCCTTGAGCCAGGCACAGCCCCCCGGTCCCGCCGCCGATCACCACGACATGGAACTTCTCGAACATCGTTCTCTCCCCTGCGTTCGGACAACTCCTTCGGCAATAATCATCCATATGGATGATTAAGTCAACGCGCCGGATAATTGATGTGATCCACCGGGCGTCGAACAACGCCCTGATCGGCTACCGTGCTCGTGTGCCGGAATCCCCAAAGCCGCCTCGCCGCTCCCCCTCGCCCAGCGAGCGACAGCGTGACCCTGAGCGCACCAAGGCACGGATACTCGAAGCGGCCAAGGCCGAGTTCGGTGCGAAGGGGTACGTCGGCGCCCGAGTCAGTGAGATCGCGAACAGCGCCGGGATCAACAAGCAACTGATCTCGTACTACTTCGGCGGCAAGGAAGGCCTCTACACCGAGGTGACCGCGGCGATCGCGCGGCGCAACCTCGCGCTGACCGATCCCGGGCGGTCGCTTGCCGAAACCGCGCGAGACTTCATCGAGGAGACCGATCGCGAAAGCGCCCGGCTGTTCCTCTGGGAGAACCTCGCCGAGGACGAACCCGCACCTGGCGACGAAGGCCGCGAGTTCCTGGCACAGCAAGTCGACTACATGCGGGCACGGCAGGCCGCTGGTGATTTCCCCGAGGACATCGACCCGGCCCACCTGCTGCTGATCGTCATCAGCGCGGCGATGGCGCCCTGGGCGTTCCCCAAGGTGGCGTCGTCGATCTCGGGCCAGGATCCGGCGTCACCGGAGTTCGCCGAAACCTTCGCGGAGCAGCTCTCCCTCGTCCTGGGCCACCTGCGCCCGGAGCGTTAGCGGCGGAGCGGGACGAGGTCGTCGGCATGGACGACCTCGCGGCGGAACTCGGCGGGAAGTTCATGGCTCGACCGGCCGATGAGGTTCGGGAGTTCGGCGGCGTCGAAGGCGACGACCCCGCGGGCGACCACGCGGTCGCCGGGATCGACCAGGTCCACGACGTCGCCGGCCTGGAAGTCGCCGTCGATGCCGGTGATTCCGGTCGCCAGCAGCGACCGTCGGCGTCGCACTACCGCCGTGACGGCGCCGTCGTCCAAGCGCAGCTTCCCGGTGGCGCCGGCGGCGTAGCCGAGCCAGAACCGGCGGGCGGTGAGCCTGGAATCCGCAGCGGCGAAGGCCGTTCCGGCTTCGGCCGCGGTCAGTGCGTCCGAGGCTTCCGCGGCGGCGGCCAGGAGTACGGGAATGCCCGCCGCGGCCGCGGTCCGCGCGGCGGCGAGTTTGGAGACCATGCCGCCGGTGCCGAGCCCGGAGCTCGACATGCCGACCGAAATACCCTCCACATCGGACTCACCGTTGACTTCGCTGATCTTGCGAGTGGCGCCGTCACGGGGATCCCCGTCATACAGACCGTCCACATCGGACAAGAGAACCAGCGCGTCCGCGCCGATCAGGTGTGCCACCAACGCGGCGAGCCGGTCGTTGTCACCGAAGCGGATCTCTTCGGTGGCCACGGTGTCGTTCTCGTTGACCACCGGTACCGCGCCGAGCGCGAGCAGCCTGTCGAACGTGCGTTGCGCGTTGCGGTAGTGCGACCGGCGTACGACGTCGTCCGAGGTCAGCAGCACCTGCCCGACCGTCAGCGAATACCGGCCGAACGACTCCGCGTACGCGTGCGCCAGAGCGAGCTGCCCGACGCTGGCCGCCGCCTGCTGCGTCGGCAGGTCGCGCGGACGCTTGCGCAGCGACAACGGCGCGAGCCCCGCGCCGATCGCACCGGAAGACACCAGAACGAGCTGAGCGCCGCGGCCGGCACGCTCGGCAATGGCGTCGACCAGCGCATCGAGCCTGGACACATCGAGCCCGTCACCCGCGGTGGTCAGCGCCGAGGAACCGACCTTGACCACCAGACGACGCGCTGCCGCGATCGCCAGACGGGTCTCACTCAAGGAGCTTGCTGTTCTCTTGCTCGATGACCGCGCTCGTCGGCTCCACGTCCACGGCTTCGTCCGGCCCGTCACGGCGGACGCGGCGGAGTTCCTTACGCGCGGGGGCACCGATCCGGCTGTGGTCTTCGAGCCGCCGGTCGGTCCCGCGGCCGGACATCTGCACAGCGACCCCCGCCGGCGTCGAGGGTTGCCAGTCGAACTGGACATCCCCGAGGGTGACCGGGCTACCCGGCTTCGCACCCTTGCGGGCCAGCGCGTCTTCGACGCCGAGCCGGGCGAGCCGATCGCCGAGGTAGCCGACGGCCTCGTCGTTGTTGAAGTCGGTCTGGCGGATCCAGCGCTCGGGGCGCCACCCGCGGACGATGAACGAACCTTCTTCTTCGGGGTCTTCCTCGACGGTGAAGCCCTGGTCGTCGACCGCGGTCGGACGCAGGATCTTGACCTCGGGTTCGGGCGTCGGCTGGTCCGCGCGGTACTTCTCGACAACCGCGCCGAGGGCGTACGTCAGCTCTCGCAGGCCGGCGCGCGAGGCGGTGGAAATCTCGAAGACCGGCAGACCCCGCGCCTCGAGCTCCGGCTTGACCAGCTCGGCCAGCTCGGCGGCTTCGGGCACGTCGATCTTGTTCAGCACGATCACGCGGGGGCGGTCGGCCAGGTCACCGCCGAGGCTCGGGGTGTACTTGGCGAGCTCCTCCTCGAGCGCGTCCACGTCGGACAGCGGGTCGCGGTCGGCTTCGAAGGTGGCGCAGTCGATCACGTGGACCAGGACGGCGCACCGCTCAATGTGGCGGAGGAAGTCGAGGCCGAGGCCCTTTCCTTCGCTCGCGCCGGGGATCAGGCCCGGGACGTCGGCCATGGTGAACACGGTCGCGCCGGCGGTGATCACGCCGAGGTTCGGGACCAGCGTGGTGAAGGGGTAGTCGGCGATCTTCGGCTTCGCGGACGAGAGCACCGAAATGAGCGACGACTTGCCTGCCGACGGGAAGCCGACCAGGCCGACATCGGCGACGGAACGCAGCTCCAGCACCAGGTCGCGGGTCTCGCCGGGCTCACCCAGCAGCGCGAACCCCGGGGCCTTGCGGGACTTCGAGGCCAGCGCGTGGTTGCCCAGCCCGCCGCGACCACCCTGGGCGGCGACGAACGTGGTGCCGGGACCGATCAGGTCGGCGAGCACCTCACCGTCCTCGGTCATCACGACGGTGCCGCTCGGGACGAACATCTCGAGGTGCTCCCCCGAGGCGCCCGCGCGGTCGCTGCCCATGCCGGGCTTGCCGTTGCCGGCGCGCGCGTGGGGGCGGAAGTGGAAGTCGAGCAGGGTGTGGACGTTCGCGTCGACGATCAGGCGGACATCGCCGCCGTGGCCGCCGTTGCCGCCGTCCGGGCCGCCGAGCGGCTTGAACTTCTCGCGGTGCACAGAGGCACAGCCGTGCCCACCGTCGCCCGCGGACAGGTGGATCACCGCGCGGTCAACGAACCGGGACGCCATTTCTTGCCTCTTCCGTACCTGCTGAGTTGGTGACTAACGCAAAAACGAGGGGCGGTACCGGATCTATTCCGGCCCCGCCCCTCGCCTGAAGTCTGTGAAACGCGGTCCCTGGATCAGACCGCAACCGGAGCTTCGACCGGAACGATGTTCATGGTCTTGCGACCACGCTTCGAACCGAACTCGACCACACCAGCGGTGAGGGCGAACAGCGTGTCGTCGCCACCGCGGCCGACGTTGACGCCCGGGTGGAACTTGGTGCCGCGCTGGCGGATCAGGATCTCACCGGCGTTGACGGCCTGGCCGCCGAAACGCTTGACTCCGAGCCGCTGAGCGTTGGAGTCACGACCGTTGCGGGAGCTGGACGCACCCTTCTTGTGTGCCATGGCTGCGCAGTCCCCTTACTGGTTGATGCCGGTGACCTCGACGCGGGTCAGCTTCTGCCTGTGACCCTGCCGCTTGTGGTAACCGGTCTTGTTCTTGAACTTGTGGATGCGGATCTTGGGACCCTTGGTCTGCTCGACGACCTTGCCGGTGACCGAGACCTTCGCCAGCGCGTCGGCGTCAGTGGTGACCTCACCGCCGTCCACCACCAGCAACGCGGGGAAGGTGTGCTCGGTGCCGGGGGCGCCGACGAGCTTCTCGACCTCGACGACGTCGCCGACGGCCACCTTGTACTGCTTGCCGCCGGTCTTGACGATCGCGTACGCCGACACGGGAGTCTCCTGCTTACTCGACAATGGGTGGGGGCTTGTGCGCTCGGCCCGCCCGAAGGCGGTCCGGTGCTCGCACAATGCGACCCGCTCTAACGGCGGGCCGCATTACAGGTTACGGGCTACCCGGATCGGGGTGTGACCCGGGGTAGCCGTAACCCGCTCGAACTAGTTCTTGTCCGCGCTGACCGGCGGACCGGCCGGCCGTGAAGCCGCGCGACGGGGACGACGACGCGTGCTGCGCCCGGCCGGAGCCGGTACGTCGACCTCGGGTACTGCTTCCTCTGCCACCACGTTCTCGGGTGTCTCAGCGGGCTTCTCAGCCGCTGTGACCACCGGTTCGGCAGCGGGTGCCACCTCGGGCTCAGCAGCCCGTGCGTGACCGTTGACAGCCGGTTGCTCGATCTGCTGAGGAGCTGTTTCGGCGTGTTCGTGGTGCTCGGTGTGCTCGCCGTGTTCCCGGTGCTCGCCCGACGCGACCTTCGACGCGTTGGCCATCGCCTGGACCGCCGAAACCACCGACTCCCGCTGCTCCGGCGTGGGGGCCGGGACGACCGGCTCCACGCGGGGCGCCGCCGGCGCCTCGGTGTGCCCGCTGTCCTCGCCCTTGGCGCCGCGGCCGCGGGACCGACGCGAGCCGCTCTGCTGCTGCCCGCCGTTCCCACCACCGTTGCCATTGCCGCCGCCGTTGCCATTGCCACCGTTCGAACCGCCGGCCTGGGTGTGTCCGCCGCCGTTCGACGCGGTGCTGCCCGCCGTGCGCTGCGGCTCGGTGGAGACGACCACGCCTCGGCCCTTGCAGTGCTCACAGGGGGTCGAGAAGGCCTCGAGCAGCCCGGTGCCGATCTTCTTCCGGGTCATCTGGACCAGGCCCAGCGAAGTGACCTCGGCAACCTGGTGACGCGTGCGGTCCCGGCCGAGGCACTCGGTCAGGCGACGCAGCACGAGCTCGCGGTTGGACTCGAGCACCATGTCGATGAAGTCGATGACGATGATGCCGCCGATGTCGCGCAGCCGGAGCTGGCGGACGATCTCCTCGGCGGACTCCAGGTTGTTCCTGGTCACGGTCTCCTCGAGGTTGCCGCCGGAACCGGTGTACTTACCGGTGTTGACGTCGATCACCGTCATCGCCTCGGTGCGGTCGATGACCAGGTAACCACCCGAGGGCAGCCAGACCTTGCGGTCGAGCGCCTTGGTGATCTGCTCGTCAATCCGGTGCTCGGCGAAGACGTCACCGGTCCCGACGTACTTCTTGAGGCGGCTCGCGAGGTCAGGCGCGACGTGCTCGACGTAGGTGCTGATGGTCTCCCACGAAGTGGCGCCCTGGACCTCGAGCTTCCCGAAGTCCTCGGTGAACAGGTCGCGGACGACCTTGACCAGCAGGTCCGGCTCTTCGTAGAGCATGGTCGGGCCGCTGGACTTCTTGCCGCTGCCCGCTTCCGCCTTCTCCTTGATGACCTCCCACTGGGCGGTCAGGCGGCGGACGTCGCGGCCCAGCTCCTCCTCGTCGACGCCCTCCGACGCGGTGCGGATGATCACACCGGCGTCCTCGGGGACGATCCGCTTGAGGATGTCCTTGAGCCTGCGGCGCTCGTTTTCCGGCAGCTTGCGGGAGATGCCGGTGGCGCCGCCGGCGGGCACGTAGACGAGGTAACGGCCGGCCAGCGAGATCTGGGTGGTCAGCCGGGCGCCCTTGTGCCCGACCGGGTCCTTCGTGACCTGCACGAGGACGCTGTCGCCGCTGGAGAGCGCCTGCTCGATCTTGCGAGCCTTGCCCTCGAGCCCGGCGGCGTCCCAGTCGACCTCGCCGGCGTAGAGCACGGCGTTGCGGCCGCGGCCGATGTCGATGAAGGCGGCCTCCATCGACGGCAGCACGTTCTGCACGCGGCCGAGGTAGACGTTGCCGACGATCGAACCGGTGCTGGAATCAGTCACGAAGTGCTCGACGAGGACCCCGTCCTCGAGCACACCGATCTGGGTGGAGTCGTCCTTCTCGAGCACGACCATGGTGCGGTCGACGGCTTCCCGGCGGGCCAGGAACTCGGCCTCGGACAGGATCGGCGCACGACGACGTCCGGCCTCGCGGCCGTCACGGCGGCGCTGGCGCTTGGCCTCGAGCCGGGTCGAGCCGCGCACACTGCGCACCTCGTCACGGGCCGGGCGTTCACGCTCGGGCGCCTCGCCCTTGCTCTGGCGGACATGGACGACGGTGTTGGGCGGGTCGTCGTCGGCCGAGTGGCCGCTGGAACCACCGGCGGCACCCGAAGTCTCGGCCGAGTCGTCCTCGCCGCCCTTGCGGCGACGGCGGCGACGGCGGCGCTTGTTGGCGCTGTCCCCGTCGTTGTCGGCGTCCGAGTCGGCGTCTGCTTGGGCATCCGCTTCGGCCTTGGCGGCTTCGCCCTCCTCGACGACGGCAGCGACGCTCTTGGGGTTACGGCCGCGCTTCTGGCTGGGCGCGCGCTCCGGCTCCGGCTCCGACGACTGCTCGTCTTCGCCCTCGGCACCCTCGTAACCGCCTTCGTCGCCACCCTTGCCGCGACCACGGCCACGGCGGCCGCGACGACGACGCCGCCGACCGTTGGGGTCGTCACCGTCACCGTCGTTGTCGCCGTCCTGGTCGCCTTCACCGGGCTCGACGGACTCGACGGCCGCCTGCGTGCGCTCGTCCTCGACGACTTCGTCCTCGACCGGCACGGGCTGCTGCTTGCGCACGGGCGCAGCGGCGGGCTCGGGCGGCAGGAAGATCGGCGACGGCGCGGCGAAGACCGGTACGTGCGCGGCGGGCCTGCGGCGACGGGCCGGGGCTTCCTCGACAACCGGAGCGACTTCGGCTTCCGCCGGTGCGGGCTCGGCGCGCTGCGCGCTCTCTTCGGCTACCGCGATCTGCGGCTCCTCTGCGGCGGGCTGTTCGGCCGACGCCTCTTGCCCGCCGAGGCCCAGTGCCCCGGCCAGCCTCACTGCCACATCCCTCGTCACGCTCGACTGCGCGCTCCGAGTGCTCTCCCCGAGTTCCGCGAGCTTGGCCAGCAGATCCCGGCTGTTCGACCCGAGCAGCTTCGCCAGTGCGTGCACCCTGATCCTGGCAGGCAACCCGTCCAGCGAACCGGCCGAGGATGTGGCGGTATTCCCGCCGGTGTTCTCGGCGGGTGTTTCCGCGTTCGACATATATCTCCTTCGCCCCCGGGCGCGTCTGCCGGTATGCACCGGAAGGACGCGGCCGCGCAGGGGCCCCTTTCTGTTGTGTCCGCCGTGGTGGTCACCGACGACGGGAATCCTTGCCTCTCGCCGCGACGGCGCCGGGGTCCGGCTGCCCGTCGATGGCAGGTCACTCGGCGGCACGCTGGCTGAGCTCGTCGCGTCTATCGCTTCCCACGTCGTCGAGCCGCCCGATACCCCGAGCAGCGACTCCCATGGTGCTCGTTCAGCACGTCACCGGGCCACAACGCCTCCGGGCCCCGCCTCTCGCGGTGCCCGTCGACCCAGCGGCCACACCGAGTATCCCACACAGCGACCAAGAGACCGTCCGGTCGGTGCCGCGGCGCGTCCCGGGCGCGCCGCGGCCACCAGCCGGGCGAACTTTCGCCGAGAGCTTGTCCGGCCGGAGCCGGGTGGCTAGCGTGCGGCTCGAGACCTGCGCCGGCGGGAGTGTGGCCCCGGCACGTCGATCACCCCGTCCGCTGTCCGGTTGGAGGCCCGGTGTCCGTGTTCGGGCGGCCGCTGCTGGCGGCCGCGCTCGCCGCCGTGGCCCTGTCCGGGAACGTGTCCGCCGGGAACCCCGCGGTCGAGCCGACACCTGCCGTCAGCACTGTGAACGCCGTCGAGGTCGCCAGTGTTCCGAGCCTCGCTCCGCAGACGCCGTGCGCCGTGGCAGAGCGGCCGCTGCGCTACGTCCTCGACTTCGACCGCGGGACGACGTCGGCCGCCGCGACCGGCGAGATCGCCGCGGCCTGCGGGTCGACCACCGTGTACTACCCCCAGATCGCGGTCGCCGTCGCCACCTCGACGGACCCCGCCTTCGCCGGCCGGATCGGACCCGGGCGCGCGTTCAGCGCGCAGGGCGAACGGCTTGCCGCGCAACAGGCCAACAGCAGCACAACGGAGCCGAAACAGGTGGTCAGCCGCTCGCAGGAAGGCTCGGCCGACGACGCGGCGACGCCGAAAGCAGACCGTTCGGCCGAGCAGTGGGACATGCGCGCCATCGGTGCTCCGGCCGCCAGGGCGATCAACCCGGGAAGCCGCGACGTCGTGGTGGGCGTACTCGATTCGGGCGTCGACCCGAATCAACCGGAGCTCGCCCGCGCGATCGCCCCCGACCTGTCCGCGGGCTGCCTCACCGGCGCCCCCGACACGGCGGAACAGGCCTGGTCGCAGACCACTTCCCCGCACGGAACGCACGTCGCCGGCATCATCGCCGCGGCCGCCGACAACGCCGGGATCACCGGCGTGGCGCCCGGGGTCCGGATCGCCTCGGTCAAGGTCATCGACGACCGCGGGTACGTCGACCCCGAAGCCGTGGTCTGCGGGCTCATGTGGGCGGCGAAAGCGCGGATGAAGGTCACCAACAGCAGTTTCTTCGTGAACCCGTGGGGCTTGTCTTGCGCCCACTCCGGCGACGACCACGTCGTGCACGAGGTCATCGCCCGCGCCGTCGAGTACGCGACGTCGGCGGGAACGCTGAACGTCGCGGCTGCGACGAACGAAGCGGTGAACCTGACACCGTCGCCCGGCTCCGGCCGGCCCTCGACACCCCAGGACGGCACGGGCCCCGGCTGCGAGGCGCTGCCGGCCGGCCTGCGGGACGTCGTCGCCGTTTCCGCTGTCGGGGCGAACGGGGTGAAGGCCGGCTACAGCTCGTACGGTCTCGGCGTGATCGACGTCACCGCTCCTGGCGGCGACGCTGGTCAGTGCGTGCTTTCTACTGTCCCTGGCGGATATGCGCCGCTGTGCGGCACGTCCATGGCCGCTCCGCACGCGGCCGGCGTGGTGGCGCTGCTGGCGTCGGCGCACCCGTCGTTCGGCCCGAAACAGCTGCGCGCCGCCCTCGACAACGAGGCCGTCCCGATCGCCTGCCCGGCGGACTACGACCTCACCGGCGACGGCACCCAGGACGCCTACTGCGCCGGATACGAGGGCTACAACGGCTTCTACGGCCATGGCATGGTCAACGCGACGGCCGCCGTACTCCCCGCCCGCGATCCGAATCTCCCTTCCACCGGCCCGACCCGGTAGCGGGGCTTAGCGCAGCAGGAGGCTGCCTAGGCGGCGGGAGGTCGCGTAGAGGCCGAAGAGGGCGAGCGCGAGCAGGTACGCGACGTGGCCGAACATGCCCGGCGAGAGTACCCCGACCGAGAGCCCCCGCATCAGCTCGACCCCGTGGTACAGCGGCGAGCATTCCACCACGATCCGCAGCGCGTGCGGATACACCGTCAGCGGGTAGAAGGTGGCGGAGAACAGGAACAGCGGCACCAGCGCGAGCTGGACCAAGTCGAACTGGGACGGCGAGCGCAGGAAGGTGGAGCAGGCCATGCCGACCGCGGCGAAGGTGAAGGCCACGAGGATCGCCGCGGGCACGATCAGGATCGCCCACGGTGTCACGACCAGGCCCATCGCGGCCATTACGCCGAAAAACGCGACCGCGTAGATCCCGCCGCGGATCACCGCCCAGCTGATCTCCCCGAGCGCGATGTCGAACGGGCCGATCGGGGTGGCCAGCATCGCGTCGTACGTCTTGGCGTACCGGACCTTGAAGAACACGCCGAACGTCGAGTCGAACACCGCGCCGTTCATCGCCGAGGACGCCAGCATCGCCGGCGCGACGAACGCGACGTAGCTGATCGGGTGACCACCCGGCCCGACGACCTGGGTGACGAGTTTCCCGAGGCCGAACTGCACCGCGAGCAGGTAGAAGAACGGCTCGCAGATCCCGGAGACGAACAGCAGCCAAGCGCGCGAGTAGACCAGCATGGACCGTTCGACGAGCGCGCTCGCGCGCCCGGAGTACATCCCGGCCGGGAGCATCCGCAGGAGCAGGCCGCCGCGTTTCGGCCGATCGAGGACCGCCATTCAGACCACCAGCCGACGGTAGAAGTAGGTGCGTGCCGCTATCGCGCCGGCCGCGAACACCGCGCACAGGAAGGCGAAATGGCCGACCATCTCCCATCCGCCGACGCCCCCGACACTGACCCCGCGGGCCAACTGGTTGCCTTGCCACAGCGGGGAGATCCACGCCAGCCAGCGCAGCCAGATGGGGAGCTGCCCGATCGGGAAGAACGTGCCGGAGAACAGTGTCATCGGCATCACCACGAACCGGGCCAGCAGCGCGAATCGCGCCCCCTCATCGAAGGTCGTCGCGGCCATCGCCATGACCGGAGTCGCGCACGCGAGCCCGGTCATGGCGCCGACGAACACGACCAGGATGGCGCCCGCGTTCGTCCAGGCGCCGAAGAAGAGCGCGACCACCGCGTATACCGCTCCGGCGAGTGTCAGCCGGACCGACACCCAGAGCAGCTGCCCGCCGAACACCTGCCCCGGTGAGATCGGGGTCGCGGTGGCGGCGATGTAGTCCCGCTGCCACTTGAAGCCGGACAGGACGCCGTAACTCGATTCACCGATGGCGATCTGAAGCGCGCCGGACACCAGCAGGGTGGGTGCGACGTACTGCAGATAGGACAGGCCTCCGGTCGCCGGACCGGCAGGCACCTGCGAACCGAAGCCGAGCCCCATCGCGGCCAGGAAGAGCACGGGCTGCAGCCCGGAGGAGTACAGGTTCGCCGTCCAGTACCGCTTGTACCAGGTCCAGTACCCCTCGAACCGCAGGAACGCGCCGCGCCAGGTACCGACCACGCGACCGGTCGACGCGATCGTCCCGACAGCGTTCCCCACGGCGTTGTTCCCCACGGCGTTGTTCCCCACGGCGGGATCGACGGCCATCAGTCGACCAGCGTCCGGCCGGTGAGGCGCAGGAACACGTCCTCCAGCGAACTGCGCCGCACGAGGCTCGAAACGGGCCGCGCTCCCCTGGCGTGGACCTGTTCGAGCGTCGACTCCCCGGCCGCGGTGTAAAGCAGCACCCGGTCGGGCAGCACCTCCACCCGGTCGGCGAGGTCCTCCACCGTGCGGGCGGACGATTCCTGCTCACCGGGGGCGAACCGGAGCTCGAGGACCTCGCGGGTGGAGTGCTTCGCGATGAGTGCGGCCGGGGAGCCCTCGGCCACGATCCGGCCCTTGTCCATCACGACCAGGCGATCGCACAGCTGCTCGGCCTCGTCCATGTAGTGCGTGGTGATGATCAGCGTGACACCCTGGGCCTTGAGCCGGAAAAGCCTGTCCCACAACAGATGCCGCGCCTGCGGGTCGAGCCCGGTGGTGGGCTCGTCGAGCAGCAGCAGCTCCGGGTCGTTGACGAGCGACCGGGCGATGGTCAGCCGCCGCTTCATCCCGCCGGAGAGTGGCTCGACCTCCTCGTCGGCGCGGTCGGTGAGCTGGGCGAACTCCATCAGCTCGACGGCCTTGCGCTTCACGTGTGCCCGGGAAAGCCCGAAATACCGGCCGTAGACCTGCAAGTTCTGCCGGACGGTCAGCTCGTTGTCCAGGTTGTCCTGCTGCGGCACCACCCCGAGGCGGGCGCGGATGTGCGGACCGTCGACATCCGGGTCCATGCCGAGCACCCGGAGATCGCCTTCGGTACGCGGGGAAACGCAGGCGATCATCCGCATGGTCGACGACTTGCCGGCGCCGTTCGGCCCGAGGAAACCGAACGCCTCCCCGCGCGCGACCTCCACATCGATACCGCTGACGGCTTCGAACTCGCCGAACCGCTTCACCAACGCCTTGGCCTGGACCATCGTCCGGTCGTTTACAGGGGTGTCGTCCACATCACGCACCCTAGAGCCGACCACCGACAAAAATCGACCGATTACCTGCTACGGCGTCAACCCGGCGCCGAGGAAGTCCATCGACACCGCGGGTTCGCCGGTGGTCTTCAGCCCGGATTCACCGGCGGGACGCCGTTTCCACATGAACAGCAACAGATCCTCGGCATACGCCTCGACGCTCGTCTCGGCGTTTTCGCCGTCGGCGACCGTACTGGCCAGCGGAGGACCGTCCCCGTCAGCGGGACGCACCAGCCACGCATGACCCGTGTCGACCGTGCGCACGAGCAGGGGTTTCGGCAGCGGTGGCGCCGCGTGCCACCGCTGCACCTTCGGCAGCAGGACGGTCAACACCTCATCGACCCCGTCGGCGGCGACCACCGGCGCGAACCTCACCGGCGCGCCCGCCGCGAGCGAAGCGTCGAACAGGTGCATCGCGGTCTCCTGGACCTGGCGGCGGAACCAGAAGGCTTTGTCCTTGCCGCCGCCGCCGAAATGCCAGCAAGGTGCCGCCGGATCGGCGCCGCGAAAGGCCTCGATCAACTCCGCCGCCGAGTCGGCATACCAATCGGCAACGCCTGGGCCGGGATCAGAGGCGAAGGCCTGCTCGGGCCGCTCACCGGTGATCACGATCCGGGCCGCCCAGCGGTGGATGTCGCCGAGGTGGGCGCCGAGGTCCCGCAGGCGCCAGTCCCCGCAGGACACCACCGGGCTGTCGAGCTCGGCCGTCCGCAGGGTGTGCTGGAACCGCGAGGTGAGTCCCTCTAGCAGGGACAGGTACTCCTCGGGTGCGAGAGGAAGCGTGCTCATAACACCCGAGGCTACTGAAGACTGAAAACCGGGGTGGAAAAGGCCGGACGACAGGCGCTTTCCCACCCCTGGACCCGGCTCAGCCTTCCGGGAACCAGAGCTTCAGTTCGCGCTCGGCCGACTCCGGGGAGTCCGAGCCGTGCACCAGGTTGAACTGCGTCTCCAGCGCGAAGTCCCCGCGGATCGTGCCCGGGGTGGCCTTCTCGACCGGGTCGGTGCCGCCGGCGAGCTGGCGGAACGCGGCGATCGCGCGCGGCCCCTCGACGGTCAGCGCGACGAGCGGGCCCGAGGTGATGAACTCGATCAGCTCACCGAAGAACGGGCGCTCCTTGTGCTCGGCGTAGTGCTCCTCGGCGACCGAGCGCTCGACAGTGCGCAGTTCGACGGCGGCCAGCTTGAGCCCCTTGCGCTCGATACGCGAGATGACCTCACCGACCAGTCCGCGCTCGACGCCATCGGGCTTGACCAGAACCAGCGTGCGTTCAGTCACGACGGTGTTTCTCCTTTGGTGAATGCGTGTTAACGCGCGCAGTCTATGGGCGGCTTCGTGACGCTCAGGCGTCGGGAGTCGTCTGCTGCTGGCTCGGCAACCGGCCTTCGGCCATACGGCGGGCGACGTCGCGGCGCAGCCAAAGCACCCAGAGCCAGAAGGCCAGGAAGATCAGGCCCAGCACGGCAAGCCCGGGTGAGGCCACGACGAAGGCGATCAGCGCGAACTGCAGCACCAGCACGGCGGGCACCGCCCACGACCGCTTGAGCAGTCCGCAAAGGACGACCAGCGCCAGCGCGACGCCCATCGCCGCCCACCAGGCGCCGGAACTGACGCCGCCGCCGAGGTGCGAGATCACCGGCAGCGCGAGCGCGACGGCGATGGCCTCCATGATCAGGGAACCGGCCATGACCCCGCGGAAGGACTTCATCGGGTCCTTGGCGGGCGGTTTGACCTGACTAGCGGTCTCCTCGGTCATGAAGGCTCCTTGCCGAACAGGGTCCGGGCCTCGCCCGCGGTGAACACCGACCCGGTGATCAGCACGCCGCCCCCGGACATCGACTCCTCCGGGTTGTCGCCCTGCTCGACGAGGCCGATGGCGGTCTCGATCGCGGAATCCATCGCGGACTCGGCAATCACCCTGTCCTCACCGAAGACCTCGATGGCGAGCGCGTTGAGCTCTTCCAGCGGCATCGCCCGCGGCGAGTTGTTGACCGTCACCACGATGTCCGAGATCGCCGGTTCCAACGCTTCGAGGATCCCGCGCGCGTCCTTGTCCGACATCACCGCGACCACGCCCACGAGGCGCCGGAACGCGAACTCCTCCGCCACCGCCGCCGCCAGCGCCTTGGCGCCGTGCGGGTTGTGCGCGGCGTCGAGCAGTACGGTCGGCGCCGAGCGCACGCGCTCCAGCCTGCCGGGCATCTCCACCTCGGCGAAGGCCTCGCGGACGGCCTCGATGACAAGCTGCCTCTCGGCGCCGGCGCCGAAGAACGCCTCGACCGCGGCGAGCGCCAGCGACGCGTTGGCCGCCTGGTGGGCACCGTGGAGAGGCAGGAAGATTTCGTCGTAGACCCCGCCGAGCCCCTGCAGCTTCAGCAGCTGGCCACCGACGGCGATCTCGCGGCTGAGCACGCCGAATTCGCTGCCGGCGCGGGCGATGCTGGCGTCGACCTCGACAGCCCGCGCGAGCAGCACCTTGAGCACTTCGGGGTCCTGCTCGGCGATGACCACGACGCTGCCGGACTTGATGATCCCGGCCTTCTCTGCGGCGATCCCGGCGAGGTCGCTGCCGAGGTACTCGACGTGGTCGATGCCGATCGGGGTGATCGCTGCCACGTCGGCGTCGGCGACGTTCGTCGCGTCCCAGGAGCCGCCCATGCCGACCTCGATCACGGCGGCTTCCACGGGCGCGTCGGCGAAGGCTGCGAAAGCCATCCCGGTGAGGACCTCGAACTTGCTCATCGGGGGCGCGTCCGGCTGCCCGGCTCCGTCCACCATGGCCACATACGGCGCGATGTCGTGGTAGAGGTCGACGTACCGCGCGGCCGAGATCGGCGCGCCGTCCAGGGCGATGCGCTCGGTGACGAGCTGGAGGTGCGGGCTGGTGTACCGGCCGACCCGCAGGCCCATCCTGGTCAGCAGCGCGTCGATCATCCGGGTGGTCGAGCCCTTGCCGTTGGTGCCCGCGACCTGCAGGACCGGGTACCCGCGGTGCGGCTCGCCCAGCACGTTGACCAGCGCGGAGATCCGCGAAAGCGACGGCTCGATCTTGGTCTCGGGCCAGCGCTGGTTCAGCTCCGCCTCGACCTTGAGCAGCTCGCGACGGGCCTCGGGACCGTTCGGGTCGACGGCGGCTTCAGGGCCGCCCTGGTCATCGAGTTCGTGGAGTTCGAGGTCTTCGGTGCCTTGCAGATCCGGGACCGGGCCGAGCACGACGTTGTCGCCGAGCTGGCCGACCCCGCCGATCCCGCCGCCGGCGCCGCCACCCGCGGAGTAAGCCGCGTCGGGCCCGTCGAGCGAGGTTTCGGAGTCGTCGCCGTACTCGTGGGAACGCGGACCGAGCTCGTCGACCCCGGCGTAGCTGTCCAAATCGGACAGCTCCGGCCGCCCCCGTACCTCGCCGCCGGGGAACTCCTCGGTGTCGAACGACTCTTCGCCGGAGTCGCCGGCCTCACCTCGCGGCACGCACAGCTCCCAACTCGTACTTCTGACCTGACCTGCCCGAGTCTACGTGCGGGTTGACCGGCTGCGGTTACCGGCAGTGCCCGGCCGGAAGCCCCGGTTCACGACCAGCTTCGATATACACCGTAAGCAACACGAATATCACCCGTTGTTATAACCCTCCCGAGTGAAGCTTGGTCTTGACTACCCGATTGGCGGCAGTCGGCGGCCGCCAGGAGTGGCTAAAACCTCAACTGTGTCCGCGGAATCGCGACGTCGGAAGACCTGCGAAGGATGTGGGATTTCATGCGTGCCAACCGGATAGTCCTCACCAGTGCCCTGGCGATGCTCTCGCTGACGGCCTCCACCCTGACCGCGGCGGCCGTCACCGCGGCCCCGCTCGCGCCGAGCCACTCGAGCCACTCGAACTACTCGAACTACGTTGCGTTGGGCGATTCCTACACTTCGGGCCCGTTCATCCCGAGCCAGCGGCTCGACCCGCTCGGCTGCGGGCGGTCCACTTCGAACTATCCGGCCTACTTGGCGGCGAAACTGAACGTGCGGTCCTACACCGACGTCAGCTGCGCGGGCGCGACCACTGCGGACATGACCCAGGACCAGGGCGTCCTCCTCGGCTCGAACGATCCGCAGTTCACCGGACTGCGGATCGACACCGACCTGGTCACCATCGGGATCGGCGCCAACGACTCGGGCGTGTTCGGCGAACTCATCGCGACCTGCCCCGGTCTGCGCGCCTCCGATCCGACGGGCGACCCGTGCCAGCGGCACTTCACGATCAACGGCGTCGACACGGCGAAGGCGGCACTGGCCGCGACCCAGGCCAACATCACCGCCGTGCTGCACGGCATCCACGTGCGATCACCCCAGGCGAAGGTGCTGGCTGTCGGCTATCCGCGAATCGCCCCGGCGACCGGCTACTGCCCCAGCGTGCTGCCGATCGCCGACGGCGACTACGCGTGGCTGACCGAAGTCGAGACGGCCATCAACTCGGCGATCCAGCACGCTGTCGCCACCGACGCGAAGTCGTCCTTTGTGGACACCTTCGGTCCGTCGTCCGGCCATGACATCTGTGCGGGGGCCGGCGCCGCGTGGATCAACGGCCAGCACGACAACATCTTCGCCGCGGCCGCCTACCACCCGTTCCAGCGCGGGATGGCCGGGGTGGCCAGCCTGATCTACGCGGCGCTGCGGTGACGCCACCGGTCAGCTTCCCGGCAAGCCGTCCAGGAAGCTGACGATCGCATCGACGAAGTCGGCGGGGTCCTCACCAGGGGCCCCTGCCCGGCCTCGATCTCGGCGTACCGCGCGCCGCGGATCCCGACGACGAGCTCCCGCTGCTGGACGGCATCGATCAGCCGGTCGTGGGCACTCCCGAAGACCAGCGTCGGTGCGGTGACCAGCGGAAGCAGCGCGGTGAGGTCGACGGATTGGTCAACCTGAGTCTGCCGGTCCGCACCCGGCGCGATCATGCCGATGAGGTCCGTCACGAGGGCCTCGTTGCCTTCCGCGGTCACGCCGGCCCAGTACCGCGGCCCGAACGCCATGAGCGGGAGCGCTCGCGCGAAGAGCGCCTTGTCCAGAGCCAGCAGCTCGAGCCAAAAGCGGAACTCCGCGTCCATGCGAGCGTCGGTACGAACCCAACCGGCGTGCAGGAAAAGGGACTCGACCCGCTCGGGCCGGGTGGCGGCGAGATGCGTCGCGACCGCGGAGCCGAGCGAATGCCCGACGACGTGATACGACGTGAGCCCCGCGTCCGCCGCCGCCGCGGCAGCCTCGTCGGCGAGGTCACCGACGGTCAGCGGGCCGCCGTGGGCTGAACTTCTACCTTGCCCATGATCGTCCTTTTCCCTTAAGGTGCAACACTCTTGAGCGCGAGCCGCAGCGATGCGTTGAACTCGGCCGGGCGCTCCTGATGCGGCATGTGCCCGGCTCCCTCGATCACCAGGAACTCGGCTGCCGCGGTCAGCGCGGCACAGGTCCGCGGGACGTCGAGGGGGATCGCCGGATCGAGCTCGCCGTGGAGGTAGGCGATCGGCACGGTCAGTCCCGGCAGCAGCGGACGCGGGTCGTGGGTGGTGCTCTCGGTGAGCAGCTCGTCGATGTACACCCCGGCGTCCAGGACCTGCCGGACGGTCCAGTCGACCAATGCCGGTGACACACCCGGCGCGTACCAGCCGGACACCCAGTCGACGACCGTGCCCGCGCGATCAGCCGCCAGTTTTCCGGGCAGTGCCAGCACTTCGTCGACTATCGCGGTCGCGGGCCAGTAACCGGGACCGTCGACGACGACCAGGCCGCCGATCCGGCCGGGATGGCGCAACGCCAGGTCGGTGCCGAACACGGCGCCGATCGACGAGCCGACGACGATCGGCGCGTCCAGGGCGAGCTGGTCGAGGACACTGACGACGTCGGCCACCACCCCGGCGATGGTGTTGCCCGCGGCCGGCCGCCCCGAGCGGCCGCAACCGCGCCAGTCCAGGGTGATGACGCGGTGTTCGCGGACGAACTCGGGCAGCTGGGCGTTCCACACCCGGCCGCTGGTCCCCCAGCCGTGCAGGAACACCACCGGGCGTCCGGCACCTTCGTCCTCGTAGTAGAGCTCGGTTCCGTTGACGGTGAGATTCGGCATCGTGCCCCCTTTTCCTTGGTGGACCCAGTCAACCTCTGGGAGGGATTCGGGCCGAGGAGCAAAGACGGCTTAGACTCATCACGAACCGTGATGAATGGGGGCCACGTGGTGGAACTGCGTCAGCTGCGTTATTTCCTCGCCGTGGCCGAGGAGCTCCATTTCGCCAAGGCGGCCGAACGGCTGCACATCGTCCAGTCCGCGGTCAGCCAGCAGGTGCGGAGGCTCGAGCGCGAGCTGGACGTCGAGCTGTTCGACCGCACCACGCGCAGTGTGCGGCTGAGCGAGGCGGGGCAGCTCTTTCTGCCGCACGCCAAGGAAGTTCTGGCCGCGGAGGAGCGCGCGCTCGCGTCGATCGAGGAGTTCCGCGCCGAAGCGGCGAGCACGCTGCGGCTCGGCACCACCGAGGGCATCGGCGACCGGCTGGAACGGCTGCTCGGCGAGTTCGTCCGGCGCGCCCCGGACGTCCAGCTCGAGCTCGTCAACGCACCGACCGAGCTACGTCTGCGGCAGGTCCGCTCCGGCGAACTGCACGCGACGCTGGTGCGGGGCGACTGGGAGCATCCGGAGCTGGACTTCACGCCGCTCTGGGAGGACAGGGTTTTCGTCGCGCTGCCATCGGCACACCCGCTCGCTAAGCAGGACGTCGTGAGCTTCGCCGAGTTGAAGGATCTGCCGCTGCGACTCAGTACGCGAGAACGGAACCCGACGCTCTACGACCTCATCGTCGGGTCATGCCGTGAAGCCGGGTTCGAGCCGCGCTTCGGCAAGGAGTTCACCACCGCGCAGGACACTCTCGGCACCCTCGGCTTCGCAGCCCCCCAGTGGACGGTGTTCTACGAGGCCCACACCAATGTGCTCCCCGTGCCGGGCGTCAGCTTCCGGCCGCTGAAAGACCCGGTGCCGACCATGCCTACTTCCCTGGCGACCAAGGCGGACGTGCGCCTCGGGCCCGGCCTGCTCGCGCTGATCGAAGCCGGGCGCGCCAGCAGCTGAAGGTGGCCTTGAGGGGGCTTGGAGTACGACTGTGTAGGGCGGGAACGTCGTGTGGGGGTCCGGTCTACGGCAGCTGGGACAGGGGCGGCCTGGGCACGTGGACTGGATCAGAGGCCGCGTCTGTGGGGCTGGTGGTGTCGGTGTGACTGGGGTTGGCCAGTCCGGTGCCGTCGTGGACGAAACGTCCCCCGCTACAAATGATTTGTACTAAACATCCCCCGAGTCGCTCGCACGCGAGCCGCAACGCCACAGCAGCACCCACTTGCCCCATCAGCCCCACGGCGTTCCCTCGGGGCCATCCTGATGGCGGCCGCCGCACTGGCGTTAGAAGCCACAAGGGTGGCCCCGAGGGGGCTTTGGAGCCGGAAACTACGCCTCGGGCAGGGCCGCCAGGAGTGCGGTGATCCGGTCGATGTCGGTCAGGGCGGTCTCGCGGCGGCCCCGGATCTTCGCGACAACCGGCTCCGGCGCCTTGTCCATGAACGACTGGTTGGCGAGCTTGACGTCGGCCTGCGCCAACTCCTTCTGCGCCGCCCCGAGGTCCTTCTGCAGCCGCTTGCGCTCCGCGACGACGTCGACCGTGCCCGACAGGTCGAGTTCGATCTTCGCGGCGCCCGTGGTCAACCCGACCTCGACCGACACACTCGGCGCGAAGCCGTCTTCTCCCACGGTGAGCCGGACGAGCGAACGGACGGAGTCCGCGTGCCCGGACAGCTCGTCGAACCCGGGACCGGAGAGCCTCGCCGCGACCTTCTGCCCCGGTTTGAGGCCCTGGTCCGCGCGGAACCGGCGGATCTCGGTGACCAGCTTCTGCACGTCGGCGATCCGGCCGTCGACGACCGGGTCCGCGTAACCGCCGGTGACCGTCGGCCACTGCGCCACGACGACGGACTCGCCGCCGGTGAGCGAGGTCCACAACTTCTCGGTGATGAACGGGATGAACGGGTGCAGCAGCCGCAACACGGTGTCGAGCACGTGGCCCAGCACCAGCCTGGTACGCCCAGCGACCTCTTCGGTGCCGTCGTAGAACTGCACCTTCGCCAGCTCGAGGTACCAGTCGCACAGCTCGTTCCAGGTGAACTGGTAGAGCGTCTCGCTGGCCTTGGCGAACTGGAAGTCGGCCAGTTGCGCGGTGACCTCGCCGACGACGAGGTCGAGCCGGCCGAGGATCCAGCGGTCGGCCTCGGTGAGCTCGGCCACGGGCGGCACTTCGCCCGCCACGGTGGCGCCGTTCATCATGGCGAACTTCGTGGCGTTCCACAGTTTCGTGGTGAAGCTGCGAGCACCGGTGACGGCTTCCTCGCTGATCGGCAGGTCGGTGCCCGGGTTGGCGCCGCGGGTCAGCGCGAAGCGCACCGGGTCGGTGCCGTAGAGGTCCATCCACTCGATGGGGTCGACGCCGTTGCCCGCTGTCTTCGACATCTTCTTGCCGAACTTGTCGCGCACCATGCCGTGCAGGGCGATGGTCTTGAACGGCGGCTCGCCGGTGGCGTAGATGCCGAACATCATCATCCGCACGACCCAGAAGAACAGGATGTCGTAGCCGGTGAGCAGCACCGACGTCGGATAGAACTTGTTCATGTCCGGCGTCTTCTCGGGCCAGCCGAGGGTGGAGAACGGCCACAGCCCGGACGAGAACCAGGTGTCGAGGACGTCCTCGTCCTGGTGCCAGCCCTCGCCGCTCGGCGGCTGCTCGTCGGGGCCGACGCAGACGACCTCGTCGTTCGGGCCGTACCAGACCGGGATCCGGTGGCCCCACCACAGCTGGCGCGAGATGCACCAGTCGTGCAGGTTGTCGACCCAGTCGAAGTACCGCTTGCGCAGCTCCACCGGGTGCACGTCGACCCGGCCGTCGCGCACGGCGTCACCGGCGGCCTTGGCCAGCGGGCCCACCTTGACGAACCACTGCAGCGAAAGCCGCGGCTCGATCGGCTCCTTCGACCGCTCCGAGTGACCGACGCTGTGCAGGTACGGGCGCTTCTCCGCGACGATCCGATCCAGCTCGCGCAGGCGTTCGCGGATCGCGACCCGCGCCTCGAACCGGTCCATCCCATCGAATTCCGTGCCGGTGTCGGCTATCCGGCCCGTCTCGTCCATGATCGTCAGCATCGCGAGGCCGTGCCGCTGGCCGATCTCGAAGTCGTTCGGGTCGTGCGCCGGAGTCACCTTGACCGCGCCGGTGCCGAACTCCGGGTCGACGTGCTTGTCCGCCACGATCGGGATCCGGCGGCCGGTGAGCGGCAGCTCGACCTCCGTGCCGACGAGATGCGCGTACCGCTCGTCGTCGGGATGCACGGCGACCGCGGTGTCTCCCAGCATCGTCTCGATCCGCGTGGTCGCAACGACGATCGCGTCGGCACCGTCGCCGTACCGCATGGAGACAAGCTCGCCCTCGACCTCCTTGTGCTCGACCTCGGCGTCGGACAGCACCGAACGCAGCTCCGGCGACCAGTTGACCAGCCGCTCGGCGCGGTAGATCAGGCCGTCTTCGTAGAGCCGCTTGAAGATCGTGTTGACGGACTTGGACAGCCCGTCGTCCATGGTGAAGCGCTCGCGGGACCAGTCGACGCCGTCACCGAGGCGCTTCATCTGTGCCAGGATCTTGCCGCCGTACTGTTCCTTCCACTCCCAGACGCGCTCGACGAACGCCTCGCGGCCGAGCTCGCGGCGGCTGGTCCCCTCGGCGCGCAGCTGCTTCTCGACGAGCGCGTGCACCGCGATGCTGGCGTGGTCCATCCCGGGCAGATACAGCGTCTCGTCGCCGAGCATGCGGTGGTAGCGGGTGACCGCGTCGATCAGCGTGTGCTCGAAGGCGTGCCCGATGTGCAACGAGCCGGTGACGTTCGGGGGCGGGATGACTACCGTGAACGGCGGCTTGTCCGACGTCGCGTCGGCCGTGAAGTATCCGGCGTCTACCCAACCCTGGTAGAGCGTGGCTTCTTCTTCGGCCGGGTTCCAGGCACCCGGAAGGTCGGTCTGCTGCTGAGGAGCGTTCTCGGTCACATTGTCAAGTCTACGAACCCGCGCACGCGCGTTTCATCCGGCGTGCTCACCGGCGGTAACGATCACCACCCCACGGCGATTGAGGAGCGTCACGTCACTGGGCGAAGGCTGTCCGTTATGGACAATCGCAGCATCGATCTGACGGACGGTTGCGGCCCCTGAGAGGTCGTTCTCACATCCCGCCGAGATGCACAGGACGGACTCAACAGTCTAGACTGTGGTTATGGTCTCGAACCACGTCGCACACTCCGCGGGTGAACTGCGCGGGGTCGTCGGGCAGCTGCACCGGCGGCTGCGCCAGGTCGACAACGCCGAGGTGCTCACGCCGTCGCAATCCGCGGTCCTGAGCAGGCTCGACCGCGACGGCGCGGCCACGCAGGCCGAACTCGCGACCGCCGAGCACGTCCGCCAGCAGTCCATGGCGGCAACGCTGGCCGTCCTCGACGAGCTCGGCCACCTCACGCGGACGCGCGACGCCAACGACGGCAGGCGCACCATGATCGCGCTGTCCGACCTTGGCCGCAGCACCGTCCGCGGGGTGCACCAGCACCGCGCCGAATGGCTGGCCGACGCCATGGCCGCGGAGCTCACCGAAGCAGAGCTCAAGACCGTCACCGACGCGCTGCCGCTGCTGCGGCGCCTTGCCCAATGCTAGGAGTCACCACGAGCACGGAAACCACGTCCGACCTCACCAAGCGGTTCAGTCCGCGCATGGTCACCCCGCTGGTGGCCAGCGCGATCCTCAATCCGATCAACTCGACGCTCATCGCCGTCGCACTCGTGCCCATCGGCCAGAGCTTCGGCGCCGGTCCCGGGCAGACCGCTTGGCTGATCTCCGCGCTCTACCTCGCGACGGCCGTCGGGCAGCCCGTCGTCGGCCTGTTCGTAGACCGCTTCGGCGCCCACAAGGTGCTGCTCAGTGGCGCGACGATCGTGCTGCTGGCCGGGATCGCCGGGATGTTCCCGATTTCCGTCGGCTGGCTGATCGGCGTCCGCGTCGTCCTGGGAATCGGGACCTGCGCTGGTTTCCCGGCGGCCATGGCGGTCCTCCGGCACCACGCCGAAGCGACCGGCCAAGGCGTCCCCGCACGCGTGCTCTCCGTGCTTTCCCTCTCCTCACAGACGATCATGGTCATCGGCCCGACGCTGGGCGGCGCGTTGATCGGCCTGTTCGGCTGGCCGGCGATCTTCGCGGTGAACATCCCGCTCGCCGGCACCGCGATGCTCCTCGCGATCCTCTGGGTGCCGAAAGACAACCGAGCCGACCGTCCCGCGCCGTCCGGCCGCATCGACGTGCTCGGCATCGCGCTGTTCTCGCTGACGCTGCTTTCCGTGTTGTTCTACGTGATGAGTCCCGGTGTCGGAGATCTGTACCTGCTCGGCATCGCCGTCGTCCTCGGCGCGGCGTTCGGCTTCGTCGAATTGCGTTCGCCACAGCCGTTTCTGGACCTGCGGATGCTCGGAGCGAACAGTGCGATCCTGCGGACGTACCTGCGCCAGGCGCTGTCGTACCTCGTCATCTACGCGATCATGTTCGGTTACGTGCAGTGGCTCGAGGAAGGCCGCGGGCTGAGCGAGTCAGCAGCGGGCGCGATGCTGCTGCCGATGTCGCTGGTCGCCGTCGTGGCGGCCGCCTCGACCGGCCGGACCAACGGCGTCCGGGCGCGCCTGATCATCACCGCGGTCGCGCTGGTCGCCGGGTCCGCGCTCCTGCTGCTGGTCGGCAGCGGCACCGCGCTCTACGCCCTGCTCGGGATCGGCGCGCTCTTCGGGCTCGCACAGGGGCTGACCAGTGTGACCAATCAGACGACGCTCTACCGCGAAGCGCCGGCGGAGCAGATGGGAACCGCCAGCGGCCTGTTCCGGACCGCGCAGTACCTGGGCGCGATCGCCGCGTCGACGCTGATAGCACTGTGCTTCGGAACACATGCGGGGTCGGGCGGGCTCCACAGCCTGGCCTGGTCACTGGTGGTCGCCAGCGTGGTTCTGCTCGGGGTCACCGTGCTCGACCGGGGTCTGAAAGCCACCCCCGTACTCGCGAAAGCGGAGTAGCTGGCGCACCATGGGGGACGTGACCCGCAAAGCGCCTGAACACGACGTCGACGAGACCCTTCTGGAAGTGGGCAAGCCCAAGGACTGGGCAGCCGGGATTCCGGGAGTGGCCGTCTCGCTGCTGCGCGGCGTGGAGCAGATGGGCACGGGCCGCACGGTCAAGACGTTGCGCCTGCTCAACCAGCGCGAGGGCTTCGATTGCCCCGGCTGCGCCTGGCCGGAGCCGCGCGAGGCGCACGGCGAGAAGCGCAAGATGGCCGAGTTCTGTGAGAACGGCGCGAAGGCCGTCGCCGAAGAGGCGACCAAACGCCGGGTCGGGGCCGAGTTCTTCGCCAAGCACCCGATCGAGGACCTGCGAGTCAAGACCGACTACTGGCTGGGTCAGCAGGGTCGGATCACTGAGCCGATGGTGTTGCGCGAAGGCGCGACCCACTACGAACCGATCTCGTGGGACGACGCGTTCTCACTGGTAGCCGCCGAGCTCAACGCGCTCGACGACCCGGACGAGGCGATCTTCTACACCTCGGGCCGCACCAGCAACGAAGCCGCGTTCCTCTACCAGCTGCTGGTGCGCTCCTACGGGACGAACAACCTGCCGGACTGCTCGAACATGTGCCACGAGTCCTCGGGCGCGGCGCTGTCGGAGACCACCGGCATCGGCAAGGGCTCGGTCAGCCTCGCCGACATCCACCACGCCGACCTGATCGTGGTCGTCGGGCAGAACCCGGGCACGAACCACCCGCGGATGCTCTCCGCGCTCGAAGAGGCGAAAGCCAACGGCGCCAAGGTCATCGCGGTGAACCCGATGCCCGAGGCCGGGCTGATGCGCTTCAAGAACCCGCAGAACGTCCGCGGCGTAGTCGGCAAGGGCAGCCCACTCGCGGACGAGTTCGCGCACATCAAGCTCGGCGGGGACCTGGCCCTGTTCCAGGCGCTCGGGCACCTGCTGCTGAAAGCGGAGCAGGAAGCCCCGGGGACCGTCCTTGACGCGCAGTTCATCGACAGTTCCACAAACGGCTTCGACGAGTACCAGAAGCAGGTCCGCGACCTCGACTGGGACGACGTCGACAAAGCGACCGGACTCCCCCGCGAGCAGATCGAACACATCGCGCGGATGCTCATCGAGTCCCAGCGCACGATCTATTGCTGGGCCATGGGATTGACCCAGCACAAGCACGCTGTGCCGACGATCAAAGAGGTCGCGAACCTCGCGCTGCTGCGCGGGATGATCGGCAAGCCCGGCGCGGGCCTCTGCCCGGTGCGCGGGCATTCCAACGTCCAGGGCGACCGGTCGATGGGCATCTGGGAGAAGATGCCGGAGACGTTCATGGCGCGGCTGTCGGACGAGTTCGGGATCCCGATCCCGCGCAAGCACGGCATGGACACCGTCGACTCGATCCGCGCGATGCGGGACGGCAAGGGCAAGGTGTTCTTCGCCGTCGGCGGCAACTTCGCTTCTGCCACACCGGATACCGAGCTGACCGAGAACGCGCTGCGCTCCTGCGAGCTGACGGTGCATGTGTCGACGAAGCTGAACCGTTCGCACGTCGTGCACGGACGCACGGCGCTGATCTTGCCGACGCTGGGCCGCACCGAGCACGACGTCCAGGCGGACGGCGAGCAGTTCGTGACCGTCGAGGACTCGATGTCCGCCGTGCACATGTCGCGGGGACGGCTGCACCCGGCGAGCGAACACCTGCTCTCGGAGATCGCGATCGTCTGCCGGCTGGCCGGCGCGCTGTTCGGCGCCGAGCATCCCGTGCCGTGGCAGGACTTCGAGCGGAACTACGACCTCATCCGCGACCGGATCGCCGCGGTGGTCCCGGGTTGCCAGGACTACAACGCGCGCGTCCGCGAGCCCGACGGCTTCGTCATGCCCAACTCACCGCGTGACTCGCGGGAGTTCACCGGGACGAAGACGGGCAAGGCGAACTTCACCGCCAGCGAGCTCGAGTACCCACGCGTGCCGCAGGGGCGGCTGCTGCTGCAGACCCTGCGGAGCCACGATCAGTACAACACCACGATCTACGGCTTGTCGGATCGCTACCGCGGCATCGAAAACGGCCGCCGCGTGGTGTTCGTGAACCCCGACGACATCGTGGAACTGGGTGTCGCCGACGGCCAGCTGGTCGACCTCGTTTCGGAGTGGCGCGGCGGAAACCGTCGCGCGGAACGGTTCCGCGTGGTGTCGTACCCGACCGCTCGCGGCTGTGCCGCGGCGTACTTTCCCGAGGCGAACGCGTTGATAGCACTGGACTCCGTCGCTGACACGTCGAACACCCCCGTGTCGAAAGCCATCGTCATCCGCCTGGAACCGATCGCCTGACTTGCCCGCGGGACAACCCGCGGCTGTTCAGGGGACATGGCCCCGCGCCGCCGCGGAAAATCGTGGCGCGGGGTCTGCTTTCGCCGGATGGACGACCGCGAACCGACTATCCGCAGCCGAGAACTCGGCGGCAACGTGGCAAACGTTCCCTCGAGCGAGGTTGAGGAACGGGTGGCTGCCCGGTTGGCGAGACAGTCGCTCTTCAGCCGTTCGCCGCATCCGCAGTTCACGTTCTTCCTGCACGAGTTCGTGCTGCGGCTGCCGGTCGGCGGTGTCGACGTCATGTCGGACCAGCTGCACCACCTGCTGCGAATGTCAGTCCGCCAGTACATCTCGATCAGGGTCGTACCGGCGACGCTGGGCGCGCACGCGGGCATCTCCGGGCACTTCGCGCTGATCGAATCCGCCGACTTCGGGCCGGTGGTGTATCTAGACAGCGAGACCTCCAGCCTGTTCCTTGAGGAAAAACCGGAGATCCAGGCTTACCGGCGTGTCCTGAACGCATTGGCGGCGACAGCATTGCCCGAGGGACAATCGGTGGACCTGATCGCCACCACGGCGACCGAGCTGTACCCCGTTGGAGAGGATCCGGATGACCACATCTGACTCGATGATCGGCGTACTGCAGATCCAAGTCCTCCCGACCATCCGCATCGACGACAGCCTCCTCGTCACGTGACCACCCCGACGTCGAACTCGTGTCGACAGCCGACCAACTCACGTCGACAGCCGGCAAACTCGCGTCCGCAGCAAGTTTGCCGGCTGTCGACGTGAGATTGCCGCCGGTGCACGTGAGATTGCGGTTAGTCGACGCAGGCGGCGGTGTCGGCGGCGGAGACGGGGTCGCTGGGCTTGGGGGTGCCGGGGGTGCCGGTGGGCGGCGTGCTCGGGGTGGCGGCACCGCCGTCGGAGGCACCGGGACCCGAGTAGACCTGTCCGAGCAGGACGACGATGTGTCCGGCCGGGACATCCGCGGACTGCTGCGCGGTGAGGCCGCCGAGCGCCTTCGCCACCTCCGCGCCTTTCGCGGCCATACCCGACCCGTACTGCACGAGCGACGTACGCCGTTTCGCCGTCGAGTTGTCGGCTTGCCCCGGCGCGTAGCCCTGCGTCTTCAAGACCGACGCGACCCTCGCCGCGAGGCCTTCCTTGTCGCCGGCGTTGTGGACGTCGACCGTCACGGACGGCCCCGCGTCGGGCGATGGCGGAGCCGGTGGCGCGGCCCCACCGAGCAACCCGGCCACGAAAGCCTTGACCTGTACGGGATCGACCTGCACCGCGGTCAGCCTGTGGTCAGTCGCGCTGTAGCGGTAATCGACGTTGCCGACCGGGATGGTCTTGAAACCGATGTTCCCGCCCGACAAACCCTGCAGCTGCTGGACGAAGTCGAGCAGGTTCCAGTTGTCGTCGAGCACGACCGACTTCTTCACCGAGGCGATCAGGTCCCCGAGCTTTCCTGGACTCGCCAGCGTCCCGGCGGACAGGATCGACTTGGCCAGCGACGCGAGGAAAACCTGCTGACGTCGTACGCGGCCGAGGTCGGTGCCGGGCAGTCCGTCCCGCTGACGGACGAACGCGAGCGCGTCGGCGCCTTCGATCCGCTGCGGTCCCGCCTGGAAGTCCGCGCCCGAGTTCTCGTCCTTGGTCGCCTTGCAGATGTTGACCTCGACGCCGCCGACGGCCTTGCTGATGTCGTAGAAGCTGAGCAGATTAACCTCGGCGTAGTGGTCGATCGTCAACCCGGTCAGGTTCTCGACGGCCTCCCGGGTCGCGGTCCGGCCCGCGGTCAGCGACTGTCTATCGATCTCCGCCTTGTCGGTGACACCCTGCCTGCGCAGTTTCGCGGCCTCGGCGAGCCTGCCCAGCGTGAACGCCGCATTGATCTTGCCCTTGCCCAGCCCCTCGGGCAGGTCGACGTAGGAGTCCCGGGGAATCGAGAACGCCTTGACGCTGTCCTGCCCGTTGGGGATGCGCAGCACGATGAGCGTGTCGGTCAGGTCGTCGCCGTTTGGCCCAGCCCGGAGCTCCTGCAGGACCTGGGCAGGCAGCGGGTTGCCAAACTGGTCGTTCCGGGAGTCGCGGCCGACGAGCAGGATGTCCACCGCGCCGTCCGGCGCCTGCTCGCCGGGTCCGCGGTCCTGCGCCCCGGCACCGATCACGTTGGTCCTCGCCAGCCCGTCGTTGAGCGACGTGATCGTCGAGTACCCGTACGCCGTCGCGCCGAACACGATGACGGCGAGCCCCCCGACGAGGACCTTTCCCAGAATGTGCACGTCTCCTAGACGCCCTGGGCCCTACCTTCTGTTGAGTCGGTGACCCACCTCACAACCCGATCAGCCGTTGAAGAGCTGGACGACCTTGAGGATGAGTTCGTAGACGCCGTAGACGAACGGGATCCCGACCCACGCCCACGCCAGTACCAGCAGCCCGGTCCGTCGACCGGTTGTCGGCTCGCTCATTTGCCCTCACTCCCCACCGCGACGGCAGGCTCGGCGGCCGGCTCGTGGAACTTCGCGTTCACCGGCCGGATGAATTCGTTGGCCACGAAGCCGACGACCAGCAGTCCGATCATGATGTAGAACGACGTCGCGTACAGGTCCGGTCCCTGCTTGCCCGCGGACTTCTCGCTGTCGGCGATCCTGTCGACGATCAGCGGCCCGAGGACCCCGGCGACCGACCAAGCCGTGAGCAGCCTGCCGTGGATCGCGCCGACCTGATAGGTCCCGAACAGGTCCTTCAGGTACGCCGGAGCCGTCGCGAAACCGCCACCGTAGAACGACAGGATCACCATCGCGCACAGGACGAACACGAGCTTCGACGAGTTCGTCGTCAGGGAGATCACCAGGTAGAGCACCGCGCCGACACCGAGGTAGACCCGGTAGATGTTCTTGCGCCCGATGAGGTCGGACAGCGAGGACCAGGCAAACCGGCCGAGCATGTTCGTCAACGACAGCAGCGCCACGAACCCCGCCGCCGCCGAAGCCGCCACCGGGACGGAGGTGTGCTTGAAGAAGTCGGTGATCATCGGCGACGCCTTCTCGAGGATGCCGATGCCCGCCGTCACGTTGAAGCACAGGACGACCCACAACAACCAGAACTGGGGTGTCTTGATCGCGTTCTTCGCCGACACGTTGGCCGTCGAGATCAACGCCCGGACGTCGGTCCTGGGTTGGAAACCGACGGGCTTCCAGCCGTCGGCCGGCACGCGCACCAGCACCGTGCCCAGCGACATGAACACGGCGTAGACCAGCCCGTGTACCAGGAAGGCACCCGCGATGCCGTGGGGCGTGACCCCGAAGTCGGTGAGCATCTCGCTCGTCCATGGCGAGGCGATGAGCGCGCCGCCGCCGAAGCCCATGATCGCGATCCCGGTCGCGACGCCCGGCCGGTCCGGGAACCATTTGATCAGCGTCGAGACGGGCGAGATGTAGCCGATGCCGAGACCGATACCGCCGACGAACCCGTAACCGACGACGATGAGCCAGTATTGGGAGGTGAACGCACCCAGGGCGGACACCAGCAGGCCGCCCGAGAAGCAGATCGTGGCGACGAACATCGCCCAGCGCGGTCCCTTGCGCTCGACCAGCGTCCCGCCGAACGCCGCGGACAGCCCGAGCATGACGATGGCCAGCTGGAACGGCAGCGCGCTCTCGGTGCCGGACAGATGAAGCGTTTTCTCGAGGGCCGGCTTGAAGACACTCCACGCATACGCCTGACCGATCGACAGGTGCACCGCGAGGGCGGTCGGGGGAACGAGCCAGCGACTCCAACCCGGCGGTGCGATCGTGCGGGAACGATCCAGGAAGCCGGTCGCCATCGGGCGCCTCCGTAGACTGTATGTGGAAAGCGGTATGTGATCAACGAACAAAGTATTACTTAGTGTGGCCCGCGACACCACAGACTGTCGAACATTTTCGTGAGCGAAAGAAGTGAGGGACTGATGGGACGGGTCACGGTCAGGCGTCCGGTCCGGATGTTGTCCGCGCACGGCGAACGGCGGCGGCCGGACACCCTCGCCGCCGAGGAACCGATGGAGGTGCGGGTCAACGGCAAGGCACTGGCCGTCACGATGCGCACCCCCGGCAGCGACATCGAGCTCGCGCACGGCTTCCTGCTCAGCGAGGGGGTGATCGGCAGCCGCGAGGACATCCGCACCGCCAGATACTGCGACGGCGTCGACGACGAGGGTCGCAACACCTACAACGTGCTCGACCTGGCGCTGGCCGAAGGCGTCCCGTCACCGGAAACCGGGGTCGAGCGCAACTTCTATACGACGTCTTCGTGCGGAGTCTGCGGGAAGGCCGCACTCGACGCGATCAAGGTGAAGACCCGGTTCGATCCGGGTGCCTCGACGATCAAGGTGACCACCGCGGTACTCGCTGGCCTGCCCGCTGAGCTGCGCAAACAGCAGAAGGTGTTCGCCTCGACAGGCGGTCTGCACGCGGCGGCGCTGTTCACCGGCGACGGCACCCTCCTCGTCGTGCGCGAGGACGTCGGACGGCATAACGCGGTCGACAAGGTCCTCGGCTGGGCGCTGCTGGAAGGTCGGATCCCGCTGCACGACACGGCGCTGCTCGTGTCGAGCCGGGCTTCGTTCGAGCTGGTGCAGAAGGCGGCGATGGCCGGGATCGGCCTGCTCGCCGCGGTGTCCGCGCCCTCCTCGCTCGCCGCCGAGCTTGCCGAGGAGAGCGGGATGACGCTCATCGGCTTCCTGCGGGGCGAGAGTATGAACTTGTATACCGGCGACCACCGCGTCATCACCGAGTGAACGCCGAGCAGCGGAAGCTGACCCGGCGGTCCTTGCTGATCGCCGGCGCCTCCGGGCTCGGCGCTGCCGGTCTCGGCGCGACGCTGGGGCTGACGTTCGGCGCCGACTCCCCCGCCGCAGTCCACGGGGTGACCAGGTTCGAGCGGGTCTACTCCGCCGCGCGACGGCGTGAAATCGACTTCATCACCTTCCTGCCGCCGAATCCGGCGCCCGGATTGCCGATGTCGCTGCTGCTGCACGGGCTGCACAGCAGCGCCCGCTACGCCGCGCCGACGGGCTTGGTGGATCGGCTCGCCACCGACGTCGCCGCCGGCGCGGTGCCCGCGTTCGGGTTCGTCGCCGTCGACGGCGGAGACAGCTACTGGCACGAAAACCAGCCCGGCGACGACCCGATGACGATGTTGCTCGAAGAGGTGCCACGGTGGCTTGCCGCCCGTGGCCTCGGCGGCGACGGCGGCTTGCCGTTCGCGGCCACCGGAATTTCGATGGGCGGCTTCGGCGCGCTGCTGTACACGCGCAGACGCGTCGAGCGGCACCAGCCGACGTCGGCGGTCGCGACGCTCGCGCCGGCCCTGATCACGACCTGGCCGGAAATGAGCAAGCGGAACGCCTTCCATGACGCCGCGGACTGGGCGTCGATGGACCCGCTTCGCCACGTGTCGGCGCTCAAGGGAGTGCAGACCGGGATCTGGTGCGGTACCGAAGACCAGTTCATCACTGGAGTACGGGAGTACTTCGCCGCGGCGCAGCCGGCCGTGGCCTACACCGCGCCAGGGGTCCACGGGGATTCGTTCAACCGGACGGTGGTGCCGGGGCTCGTCGCCTTCGTCGGCCGCAACGTCCCCGGTCAGAGGTTCAAGTAGGCCCGGACAGTGGTGCCGTCCGCGTCACTGTGCATCCTGACCAGGTCGGCCACCTCGTTGACCAGCAGCAGCCCGCGTCCGCCGGGCTGACCGATATCCGCCAGACGACGCCCGGCCAGCGGGTCGGTGATCCGGCCGCCATCGGCAACCTCGCAGACAAGCTGGCCGTTTTCACACCAGACGTAGAGCGTTCCGTGGCCCCTGCCGTGCAGGACGCTGTTGGTGCAGAGCTCGGAGACGGCGAGTGTCACGTCCTCCACCCGCGAGGGAGACAGGCCATACTGCGTCGCGTAGCCGGCGACGAAACGCCGTGCCACCGCCAACCCCGCCAGGTCGAACTCCAGCTCAGCGGAGAAAAACGGCGGACGCGCGGGGCGACGGACTCCCCTCACGACCTCGTCCGGGGCGTACCTGCGACTCTCCCGTTCCACGCCGTGGTCGATCAGCAGTGGGTGGGTGCGAGCAGCGTCCTCGAGCACCGCGTTGTCCAGGCCGGCCTCGTCGTACGGACACAGGATTGTGGCTTCCCGGCCTTCGAACGCGAAGTTGGTGAGGGCTTCGTGCGCCAGACAGGCCGGGTATTCGAGTGCCGTCCGACCCGCCCAGATCGGTTCACCGATGACCCGCACACGTCCGGCGTTGGCTTCGGCGAAGGCGAGCATCACACCGGGGATGATGCGGCCCGGGTTGCGGCCGGCCTTCGCCATGTCCAGCAGCTTGACCGAAGCTGCGTGCTCGCCGAGTGCGGCTTCGATCAGCGCGAGGTTCGGCGCGGGCACCGCCACTGCGACCGGCTCCCCCGCGGCGAGTCCGGCAAGGATGAACGGGACCGTTCCGGCCAGGTACTCCTCAGCTCCGCGGTAGAACAGGGCCGGGTGAACGAAGGGCTCAGCGATCGACGACATCGATGGCCTCCCCTGGTTCATGGACGGTTACCTACTCACCTACCCGGTGGACAGGCACGTCAAACGGCTACCAGGGTGCGACTGGTCACACCCTGGGGTAACCCGGCCGAACCATTGAATGGGTCAACTGACCCAACGGCCCACAACCGAGAGCAACCAGAAGCCGACCAGGACCGCCAGCAGGAACAACCCGGTCCACGACAGCAGCCGACGGTGGTCTTCGACGTCCGTGGCCCGGATGCGACGCAGCGCGTAGGCGCCGACCCCGAACAAGGGGATCGGGATCAACGGCAGCGCCGACAACCGCGTCGCGATCGCGACCAAGCAGACCCCGGTCAAGACCCACAGGACGACCACCAGCGCGCGGTGCAGCCGCGGGTGGCCGAGGTAGGCCGCCTTGACGATGCGCTGCGCGACATCACCGATGCCCCGGATCTCGGCTCGCCGGCCGGTTCCGGTGTCGCCTTCGGGGACGGGGCCGGAGGCCCTGTCCGAGGCTTCCTTGCCCGAGATCTCATTGTCACCGCGAGGAGCGGTCAGCGGCACGGTTGTCATCCTGTTTTCCAGTCGATCTCAAGGCATGCGGCCCTGGGACCGCTATGCCGACTTCTCACCACGTTCGCTGCGCTGCCGCCGGGACGGCTGCCGCGAAACGATCGTCGGGTTCACATTGTCTCGTACGGTCTGCTCGGTGATGACGACCTTGGCGACATCGTCCCGGCTGGGGATGTCGTACATAGTCGACTGCAGGACCTCTTCCATGATGGCGCGCAGTCCTCGGGCTCCGGTACCGCGCAGCACCGCCTGGTCGGCGATGGCCTCCAGCGCCGTCGGGGTGAACTCGAGCTCGACGTTGTCCATCTCGAAAAGCTTCTTGTACTGCTTGACCAGCGCGTTTCGCGGTGTGGTCAGGATGGAGACCAGCGACTCCTTGTCGAGGCTGGTGACGCTGGCCACGACCGGCAGCCGACCGATGAACTCGGGGATGAGCCCGAACTTGATCAGGTCCTCCGGCATGGTGTCGGAGAAGACGTCACTGCTCTCGATCTCGGCTTTGGTACGGATCTCGGCACCGAAGCCGAGGCCACGCTTGCCGACCCGCTCGTTGATGATCCGCTCAAGCCCCGCGAAGGCACCGGCCACGATGAACAGCACGTTCGTCGTGTCGATCTGGATGAACTCCTGGTGCGGGTGCTTTCGTCCGCCCTGCGGCGGGACCGAGGCGGTGGTGCCCTCGAGGATCTTCAGCAGGGCCTGCTGCACGCCCTCGCCGGAGACGTCCCGGGTGATGGAGGGGTTCTCCGATTTGCGAGCGATCTTGTCGACTTCGTCGATGTAGATGATGCCCGTCTCGGCGCGCTTCACGTCGTAGTCGGCCGCCTGGATCAGCTTCAGCAGGATGTTCTCGACATCCTCACCGACATAACCGGCTTCGGTCAGCGCGGTGGCGTCGGCGATCGCGAACGGCACGTTGAGCAGCTTCGCCAGGGTCTGGGCGAGGTAGGTCTTGCCACAACCGGTGGGGCCGAGCATCAGGATATTGGACTTCGCGAGCTCGATCGGCTCGTCCTTGGAGTCCTTCGGGCCGGCCTTTTCCTCGGCCTGGATGCGCTTGTAGTGGTTGTACACTGCGACCGCAAGCGTCCGCTTGGCGTCGTCCTGGCCGATGATGTACTGCTCGAGGAACTCGTGGATGTCCGCGGGCTTGGGCAGCTCGTCGAGCTTGACCTCACCGGCTTCGGCCAGTTCTTCCTCGATGATCTCGTTGCAGAGATCGATGCACTCATCGCAGATGTACACGCCGGGCCCGGCAATGAGCTTCTTCACCTGCTTCTGGCTCTTGCCGCAGAAAGAACACTTGAGCAGGTCGCCGCCGTCGCCGATTCGTGGCATGTCCGTTGACCTCGTCCCCTCCGGTGCACGTTTGCGTGCACCTGATTGTCCTCGTGGTCCTGCTCCGCCGGCGCCGCGGGCCCGCCTCTTGTTCGGTGGCGGACCCTGCACGCAGTGCCACTGACGTTACCCGCCCAGCGCGCCCGGCGGGAGGACCTTCCCGCTAAACGACGTGCGAGCTGGTCGCCGTGCCAGAGAGACACTAGACCCCGCGACCGGTGCGTGCCGTTCCTCGACACGCACCGATGCGGGGTTTACGCGCTAAGCGGGCGACACAGGTTAGTTCGCCGAGGCCTTCCGGTAAGGCAGGACCTCGTCGATGATCCCGTACTCCTTCGCCTCTTCGGCGGTGAGGATCTTGTCCCGTTCGATATCCTTGCGGACCTGCTCGGGATCCTTGTTCGTGTGCTTGGCCAGCGTGGTCTCCAGGAGACGACGCACGCGCTGGATCTCGTTGGCCTGGATCTCCAGGTCGGAGACCTGCCCGTAGGTGCCTTCTATGGCCGGCTGGTGGATCAGCACCCGGGAGTTCGGCAGGGAGAACCGCTTGCCCGGGGTGCCCGCCGCCAGCAGCACGGCCGCGGCCGAGGCCGCCTGCCCGATGCACATCGTGGAGATGTCGGGACGGACGTACTGCATGGTGTCGTAGATCGCCATCAGCGCCGTGAGCGAGCCACCGGGCGAGTTGATCAGGATGGTGATGTCGCGGTCCGGGTCCTCGTGCTCGAGGTGCAGCAGCTGGACCATGACGTCGTTGGCCGACGCGTCGTCGACCTGCACGCCGAGCATGATCTGACGCTCTTCGTAGAGCTTGTTGTACGGGTTCGATTCCTTGATCCCGTAGCTGGTGCGCTCGACGTAGGACGGCAGGATGTACCGGGACTGCGGAAGCCGGAGGCCGCTGGACTCCGGAAGCTGGAAGTTGCTCATGGGGATTCTCCTTCTACCGGCCCGGTCAGCTGTCCGTGTTCGGGGTCGGGTTCTCCCGCGTCAGTACCTGGTCGACGAACCCGTAGTCCTTCGACTCCTGAGCGGTGAACCAGCGGTCGCGGTCGCCGTCCTTGACGATCTGCTCGACGGTCTGGCCGGTCTGTTCGGCCGTGAGCTTCGCCAGCTCCTGCTTCCACTTGCCGAACACCTCAGCCTGGATCGCGATGTCCGAGGCGGTACCGCCCACCCCGGCCGAGGGCTGGTGCATCAGGATGCGCGCGTGCTGGAGCGCGTAGCGCTTGCCGGGGGTGCCCGAGGAAAGCAGGAACTGCCCCATCGACGCGGCGAGCCCCATCGCGTACGTCTGCACGTCCGGCTTGATGAGCTGCATGGTGTCGTAGATGGCGAATCCGGCGGTGACCGAGCCACCCGGCGAGTTGATGTACAAACGGATGTCGGACTCGGAGTCATCGGCGTCGAGCAGCAGGAGCTGCGCGGTGATCCGATTCGCGATCTCGTCGTTGACCTCGGAACCGAGCACGATGATGCGCTCGGCGAGCAGCCGCTCGGACACCGAATCGGTCAGATTGAGCCCCGCGGTCGTCGACCGCGCCTGGGGCATGTGCTGCGTCACGTCTGCCTGCCTTTTCGCCGCTCTGGCCCCGGTGGAAAAGGGCCACTGCTTCGTTTGAAGATGCTGAAGATCTTGCAATCGACACTAACGAACTTGGGCGGTGCAGAATGCCTGACACCGCCCAAGTTCGCTGAGAGCTTTACTTATCGGTGCCTTCGGCCGCTCCAGCGGTGACCTGGGTCTCCTCGAGCTCACCCGAAGGTGTCTCGACGACCTCGCCGTCGACGACCTCCGCCGGCTCCTCGGTGCCGAACAGCTCGTCGAGGTCGACCTCGGTGCCCGAGGCGTCGAGCACGGTGGCCCGGCGGACCACCGAGGCGAGCGCCTTGCCGCGCCGCACGTCGGCGTAGATCGCGGTCAGCTGACCGGACTGCTGCGCGCGCTGCACGTACTCGTCGGGGCTGACGCCGAACCGCTGCGCCTGGTACATGATGCGCTCGGTGAGCTCACCGTCGTTGACGCTGGTCTTCTCGTTGTCGGCGATGGTGTCCAGCAGCAGCTGCGTGCGGACCGCCTTCTCCGCCTCCTCGCGCACATCGATGTCGAACTGCTCGACGGTCTTACCCTCGGCCTCGAGAGCCTGCGCGAACGCGGCCTCGTCGTGGTCGAACTGGTGGATCGCGTCGTGCTTACGGTTCTCGATCTCGCCTTCGAGGACCTTCTCCGGGATCGGGACCTCGGTGTCCGCGAGCAACGACTCGAGGATCTTGTCCCTGGCCTGGACGCCCTGCTGCATCTTCTTGACGCGGCTGAGGCGCTCGCGCAGGTCGGCCTTGAGCTCGTCGATGGTGTCGAACTCGCTCGCCAGCTGGGCGAACTCGTCGTCGGCCTCGGGCAGCTCGCGCTGCTTCACGGTCTGGACGGTGACGCTGACGTCGGCGTCCTGGCCGGTGAACTCGCCCGCGACCAGCTTGGTGACGAAGGTCTTCGTCTCGCCGGCGTTCGCTCCGATGATGGCCTCGTCGATGCCGTCCACGAGCTGGCCGGAGCCGATCTCGTAGGACAGCCCGGTGGTCGAGGCCTCTTCGACCTCCGCGCCGTCCACGGTCGCGGAGAGGTCGATCGAGACGAAGTCGCCGTCCTCGGCGGGACGCTCGACACCGGTGAGGGTGCCGAAGCGGGCGCGAAGCTCGTCGAGCTGCTCGTCGACCTCGGCGTCGGTCAGTTCGACGTCGTCGACGCTGACGGTGAGTCCGGCGAAGTCGGGCAGCGTGATCTCGGGGCGGATGTCGACCTCGGCGGTGAACTCGAGCACCTCGCGGTCCTCGAGCTTGGTCACCTCGAACTCCGGGGAGCCGAGCGTGCGGACCTCGCCAGCCCGCACCGCTTCCAGGTACTTGGCCGGGATGACCTCGTTGACGACCTCATCGAGCACCGGGGCGCGACCGATCCGGCTTTCCAGCACGCGAGCGGGGGCCTTACCCGGACGGAAGCCCGGGATCTTGACCTGCTGGGCGATCTTGCGGTAGGCGCGCTCGAAGTTCGGTTTGAGCTCGTCGAACGGCACCTCGACATTGATCTTTACTCGCGTCGGGCTGACCTGCTCGACGGTGCTCTTCAACGTAATCTCCTCGAGCCTTGATCGGGTAGTGAAACATGGGGTGGTATTTCCCGGCCCTGCTTGCGGGCCCGGACGACCGAGTCTAGGCCAGCGGGCCACCGGCCCCGGGCTGGGGCTCCCCTGGCCCGGACCCCGGCTCGGGCCAGGGCGGCGCAGGTGTGTGGAGACCGTCGAGAACCACGCGCAGATTCCGCCGCCACTGGTCCCCGTCCGCACGCAGGCCGATGGTGTGCTCACCGGGCATCGCGGCGGCGAGCAGGAACGGGACGTCGGGCCAGGCGATGTCGACGCGCATCGCGCCCGCTTCCTGTGCTCGTTCCACGATCCGCCGCAGCCGAAGCCTGAGTTCGGCCAGCGGTCCGTCCAGGTCCAGGCCCGAATCGCCGCCGAGCGCCTCGTTGATCCCGCAGCTCGCCGCGCGCAGGCCGATGAAGGCCGTGGCGAACTCTCGGAAGCCCTGCCAGGGGTCGGGGTCTTCGAGGGCCCGGCCCGCCAACTCGACGATCTCGGCGATGGTGTCGGACAACACCGCGACCAGCAGTACCTCCCGCGAGGGGACCCGCCGGTAGAACGTGCCGATGCCGACGCCGGCCCGGCGCGCGATCTCGTGCGCGGTGACGTCGACCCCGACCTCGGCGACGGCCTCCCTCGCGGCCTCGACCAGGCGGCGCACGTTCCGCTCGGCGTCCGCCCGCGGCTTGCCTTCGGCCAGCAAGCGCTCGACAGCCGCGCCGGGCGCTTCCACATCGCTCACGGGATTCACCCTAACAGTAAGTGGACTTCTGAGGTCCGGTTGCGCTATCGTCGAATAAGCGGACCCGAGAAGTCCGCTTATTCGCTACTGGGGTTCGCTACTGGGGTTCGTTGACTTGGGGAGGCAGATCATGCGCGGTGCATCCGGATTCGGCCGGGGAAAGATCAAGGTGGGCATCATCGGTGCCGCGCCGGAACGCGGCTGGGCGGCCCGAGCCCACGTCCCCGCGCTGAAGGCGCTGCCGGACTTCCGGCTGACCGCTGTCGGCACCACGCGTCGGGAGAGCGCGAACGCCGCCGCCGCGGCGTTCGGCGCGGCACACGCCTTCGCCGACGCAGGGGAACTGAGCCGACATCCCGAGGTGGACCTGGTCGTCGTCACGGTCAAGGTCCCGGCACACCTCGAGCTCGTCCGGTCGGCGATCGACGCCGGCAAGCACGTGCTGTGCGAATGGCCGCTCACCCGCACCACCGCGGAGGCGGAAAGCCTGACGCAGGCCGCCGACGCCGCCGGAGTGCACGACGCGATCGGCCTCCAAGCCCGGTATTCGTTCACTGTGCTGCAAGCGCAGGCGCTGATCGCGGACGACTACGTCGGCCGCGTCCTGTCCGTGACTGTGCACGCCACGAGGAGCAAAGGCGCCGAGGAGACGGTGCCCGGCTGGTCCGAGTACACCTATCAACGCGAGAACGGCGCCGGGTTGCTGGAGGTTGCCGGCGGACACACCCTCGACCTCGTCGAATACCTGCTTGGCGAGTTCACCGAGCTTTCAGCGGACCTGTCAGTTCAGCGGCCTGAGCACCGGGTCACGGAAACCGGGCGCCCGGTCGAGGTGAGCAGCCCGGACCACCTGCTCTTGCACGGCAGGCTTGCGGGAGGTGCCGCCGTCTCGGTCCACCTCCACGACGGCAAGCCCACAGCGGCGGGTACCCGGATCGAGATCGAGGGCACCCGCGGAGACCTTTTCCTGGTTTCCACCGGAGACAAGGCCCCGATGGGTGTGCAGATCAGCGAGCTCGACCTGTACGGAATCCGCCACGGCCGGGAAATGAACTGGCTGAAACTCCCGGTTCCGTTGGAGCCGCCAGGCGCCGCCGCGGAGTGGACGAATGTGGCGAGGCTCTACGCCACGTTGGCCGAGGACATCCGGTCCGGTACCCGACGGACTCCCGGCTTCGCGGCCGGAGTCCGCCTGCACCGCTTGCTCGACACCGTCCGACTGTCGGCCGAAACCGGCAAACGCCAGTCGAGACAGCTATGACGGTGACCCGGGAGCACCGCCAAGGGTCACAGAGCCGGGCCGGCGCCGGCCGTGGTGCCCTCGGTGACGGTTTTCGCGGTCGCGGCGGTGCCCGTCGTCTTCGCGACGATGGTCACCGTGTCACCGGTAGCCAGCGAAGACGTCCCGGTGCCCGTGCCGACGGCGGTCGCCGCGTCCACCGTGTACACCTGGCTGAAGCCGTCGGAACTGAGCGCGGTGACCGAAGTCGGGCCGACAGCGGTCACCTTGCCGAGCTGCATCAGGTCGGTCTCATAACCGCCGTTGCCGTCCGAAGCCACGTATTCCCCGTGCAACGCATTGGGCAGCGCACCCGACGCACCCGAGCGCGCTCCCCCACCGGGGCCGCCCGTGCCGCCGAACCCCTGACCGGTCGTCGCGGTGGACGAACCGCTCGACGCCCAGATCACCGCGCCGCCGATCCCGGCCACCCCCGCGGCGATCGCGACGGCGGCGATCGTCTTGCGACGGGACCAGCCGGCCGAGGGCTTGCCGTCGGCGGCACCCCACGAGGACTGAGTGTCCGAAGTGGAGGATGCGGGGGCTTCGATCGTGTTGCTCTGCTCGGTGCTCATGGCGCTTCTCCCGTGTCTGGTTCCGGTCTGCTGGCTAGAGCCAGATTCGGCGAGCACGCTGAGTGCCGACTGTGGGTTGCATGGGGAGCCCCTGTGACCTCGAAACGGCGCCCGGTATCACACAGTTCTTACACAGGCAACGCACAACAGGACCACACGAACCCGTCCGACAGTGAAGAGATGACGCTGCCGCGACCGCTCCGGTGGCGGCGACCCCGGCGGTGGCCGCTACGCGCGAAACTGATCCTGTTCTTGGTCACCCTGCTGGCCGTGGTCTGTCTCGTGATCAGTGTGGTCAGCGAGCTGGCACTCGGGGTGTTCCTCACCGACCAGATCGACGGCCAGCTCCGCAGCGCGAGCGGCCGGGCGAGCGAATTCACCCAGCGGCCGCCACCGCAGGACGGCGGTCATCACAACCCCCTCGACGCGCCGGGACAGGCCGCCGGCACGTTGAACGCCCAGTTCGGCGGCGGACAGGTCCTCGACGCCGGAACCCTGACCAACGACGGCCGCCCCCAGACCCTCGACCCCGCACAACAGACAACGCTGCAACAGCTCCCCGTCGATGGCAAGCCGTACACCCGAGCTCTCGGTGACCTCGGCGACTACCGGCTCACCGCGGTCTCCATCGGCGACGGAGTGGTCGTCACCGGATTGCCGATGAAACCGGTCGAAGACACCTTGTTGACGGTCGGGCTGATCCTGACCGGCGTCGCGGGCGCCGGGGTGATCGGCGTAGGCCTGCTCGGCGCGTTCGCGGTACGACGGACACTGCGACCGCTCGACCAGGTCGCGGCGGTGGCCGGACAGGTCGCCGAGCTCCCGCTCGAACGCGGTGACGTGCTGCTTTCGGTGCGGGTGCCCGAGATAGACACGGATCCGGGCACCGAAGTCGGTCAGGTCGGCGCGGCGCTGAACCTCATGCTGAGCCACATCTCGAATGCGCTGGAGGCACGCCACGCGAGCGAAACGCGGGTGCGCCAGTTCGTCGCGGACGCAAGCCACGAGCTGCGCACGCCGCTCGCCGCGATCCGCGGGTACGCGGAACTCACGCGGCGCAGCCGGGAACCCGTCCCACCGGACATCGCCCAGTCGATGAACCGCATCGAGTCCGAGGCCGCCCGGATGACCACCCTCGTCGACGATCTCCTCCTGCTCGCGCGGCTCGACGCGGGCAGGCCACTCGAGGCCGTCGAGGTCGATCTCTCGATGACCGTCGTCGACGCCGTCACCGACGCGCACGTCACCGGGCCGGACCACCGCTGGCAGCTCGAACTCGAGGACGAGCCCGTAGTCGTCCTCGGCGACCCGCAACGGCTTCACCGGGTCCTGGTCAACCTGCTCTCCAACGCCCATCTGCACACGCCGCCGGGCACCACGGTCACGACGTCGCTGGCGCGTTCACCCGACGGCAGCGCCGTTCTGAGCGTCGTCGACGACGGCCCTGGCATCGACGGCGCGCTCATGCCGACGGTGTTCGAACGGTTCGCCCGCGGCGACTCCTCCCGGTCCCGCACCGCCGGCGGAACGGGGCTCGGCATGGCGATCGTGTCGGCGGTGGTGCTCGCTCACCACGGCACGGTCGAAGTGACGAGCAGACCGGGTCGCACGGAGTTCGCCGTCCGGATCCCGCTGGCCCGTCAGGCACAGCGCAACCACAGTGTCGCCATGGGCCTCCCCCAGGTCAGCACCTGATCCTTGAGCCCATGACAGTCCTCACCGAACGCGCAAGCCGCGCCGACGCCGCACCGCGTCCGCCCTTTTCGTTGGCAGGCAAGCTCTTTCGCGGGAAGGCCGACGACCCCCGCTGGGTACGTCCCGCCCTGCTCGCCCTGCTGCTGGCCACTGCCTTGCTGTACCTGTGGGGCTTGGGGGCGTCTGGGTGGGCGAATACCTTCTACTCGGCCGCGACCCAAGCCGCGACGCAGAGTTGGAAGGCGCTGTTCTTCGGTTCCAGCGACGGGGCGAACTCGATCACCGTGGACAAGACCCCGGCCGCGCTCTGGGTGATGGGCCTGTCCGCTCGGCTGTTCGGCGTCAACGCGTGGGCAATCCTGGTGCCCCAGGCACTGATGGGCGTCGGCTCGGTGGGCCTGTTGTACGCCGGGGTACGGCGAGTTTCCGGCCCCGCCGCGGGAATCCTGGCCGGGGCGATGCTCGCGCTGACACCGGTGGCGGCGCTGATGTTCCGGTTCAACAACCCGGACGCGCTACTCGTCCTGCTGCTCGTCGCGGCGGCCTACTGTGTGACGCGGGCGCTGGAAAAGGCGAGTCCTGGTTGGCTCGCACTGGCCGGGGCGGCGGTCGGTTTCGGTTTCCTGGCGAAGATGCTGCAGGCGTTTCTGGTGCTTCCGGCATTCGCTGTCGTCTACCTGCTGGCCGCGCCGGTATCCCTCGGAAAGCGTCTGCTGCACCTGATGGGCGCACTGGCTGCGGTCGTCGTCTCGGCCGGTTGGTACCTCGCGGTCGTCGCGCTCTGGCCGGCGGCGGACCGGCCGTTCATCGGCGGTTCCCAGACCAACAGCCTGTGGGAACTCGTCTTCGGCTACAACGGGTTCGGCCGGATCACCGGGGACGAGGTCGGCAGCCTCGGCGGCGCCCAGAACGGCGCCGGGTGGGCACGCCTGCTCGGCTCCGAAATGGGCGGGGGCATCGCGTGGCTGCTTCCCGCCGCCCTGCTCGCGTTGGCCGCCGGACTGTGGCTGAACCGCCGGGCGCCCCGTACCGACCCAGGCCGCGCCTCGCTCGTGCTGTGGGGCGGCTGGCTGCTCGTCACCGGCGCGGTCTTCAGTTTCATGGACGGGATCATCCATCCGTACTACATGGTCGCGCTGGCGCCGGCGATCGCCGCGCTCGCCGGGACCGGCGCCGCACAGCTGTGGCGGCGGCGCGAAGATCCGCTGTCCGCCGGAATTCTCGCCAGCGGGGTGGCGTTGACCGCGCTGACGTCTTTCCTGTTGCTCCGGCAGCAGAGCACTTGGCTGCCTTGGCTCGCACCGACACTGCTCGTCGGCGGCCTGGCGGCGGCGGGACTCGTCCTGCTGGCCGGTCACCTGCCGGGCGCCGCCCGGCGCGGGGTCGCCGTGTTCACGATCATCGCCGCGCTGGCAGGCACCGGTGCGTACACGCTGGCTACCGCGGCCTCTACGCACAGCGGCGCCATCCCCTCGGCCGGGCCGTCGGTAACGTCGGGCGGAGCCCGAGGCGGCCCTGGCGGCGGGGGTTCGTTCGGCGGGAGTCCCGGCGGGAACGGCGGTGGCGGCGGCATCGGCACGTTGCTCGGCAGCACCACGCCCGGCGCGTCGCTGACTTCATTGCTCAGCAACGGAAGCAGCGGTTTCGCCTGGGTGGCCGCCACGGTCGGTTCCAATCCCGCGGCCGGCTACCAGTTGGCGGCCGGGGCTCCGGTGATGGCCGTGGGCGGCTTCAACGGGACAGATCCGTCGCCGACCCTCGCCCAGTTCCAGCAGTACGTCCACAGTCGACGGATTCACTACTTCCTCGGTACCGGTTCGGGAACCGGCTCCCAGAGCGGCAGCAACGCGGCGCAGACGATCGCCGAGTGGGTGGCGGCGAACTACACCGCCACGACCGTCGGCGGAGTCACGGTCTACAACCTCGCCGCCTGATCGGATTCCCCGCGCGGACGCCGGAAAGGCACAGCGGGGACACAGCGGCAGCACACGGTCACCAAAGCACGGATCGGAATGGTGGTTCCCATGACAGTCTCGCTCCCCAACTCCGTCACCGGCACGGCCGAGCGTCCCGGAACGAGCCCGGTCCCCCTCCACGGCCCGGAGCCCGTGCTCGACGTGGTCATCCCGGTCTACAACGAGGAAACCGACCTCGAACCCTGCGTGCGCCGGCTGCTGGCGCACCTCGTCCACCATTTCCCGTACGGCTTCCGGATCACCATCGCGGACAACGCCAGCACCGACAGCACGTTGCGGGTGGCCGAGCGGCTGGCGCGCGAATTCGCCGAAGTCGTCGTCGCCCATCTCGACGAGAAGGGCCGCGGCCGGGCACTGAGGCAGGTCTGGTCCACTTCGGACGCCGCGGTACTGGCCTACATGGACGTCGACCTGTCCACCGATCTCGCCGCGCTCTGGCCGCTGATCGCGCCGTTGCTCTCCGGTCACTCGGACCTGGCGATCGGCAGCAGGCTGGCCCGCGGCGCGCGGGTGGTCCGCGGGCCGAAACGGGAGTTCGTTTCCCGGTGTTACAACCTGATCCTGCGCGGCGCGCTCGCCGCCCGCTTCAGTGACGCCCAGTGCGGGTTCAAGGCGATCCGCGCCGACGTCGCCGAGCGGCTGTTGCCGCACGTGACCGACACCGGCTGGTTCTTCGACACCGAGCTGCTCGTGCTCGCCCAGCGTTCGGGGCTGCGGATCCACGAGGTGCCCGTCGACTGGGTGGACGACCCGGACTCGTCGGTCGACATCGTCGCCACGGCGAAGGCCGATCTGAAGGGCGTCGCGCGGCTGATCAGGGCCACCACCTCCGGTGACCTGCCGATCCGCGACCTGCGCGCGCAGCTCGGACGGGAACCCATCGGGGTCCAGACCCCGGGCGTCGCACCGGGGCTCGCGAAGCAGCTCGTGCGGTTCGCCGCGATCGGTGTCCTCAGCACCCTCGCGTATGTGTTGCTGTTCCTCGCGTTGCGCGGCGAGGTGGGCTCGCAGGCGGCGAACGTGGTGGCGCTGCTGATCACCGCCGTGGCGAACACGGCGGTGAACCGGCGGGTCACCTTCGGCATCCGCGGTTCGCGCGGAGCCGGCCGCCACCAATTCGAAGGGCTGGTCGTCTTCGGGCTGGGACTGGTGCTGACCAGCGGTTCGCTGGCGCTGCTCGGCGCGCTGACAAACCCCGGCCCGGGGCTCGAACTCACTGTGCTGGTCGGAGCCAACCTGGCCGCGACGGTGCTGCGTTTCCTCCTGTTGCGCGGCTGGGTGTTCCACCCGCGCCGCACGCCCGCGACCGCCGAAACCTCTACCTCCGACAGGGAGAACTGAAATGACCTCGCTCGCCGACGCACCGCCGGTGGCCCGGCATCGACCGCCCACCGCGAGCCCGCCTGGGCGACCCCGCTGGCAGCGGCCTGCCCTGTTCGGCCTGCTGGCCGCGACCGCGGTGCTGTACTTCTGGGACCTCACCGCTTCCGGCTACGGCAACTCGTTCTACGCGGCCGCCGTCCAGGCCGGCACGCAGAACATGGAGGCATGGCTGTTCGGCTCGGTCGACCCGGGCAACGTGATCACCGTCGACAAGCCGCCCGCGGCCCTGTGGGTCGACGTCGCGTTCGGCCGCGTTTTCGGCTTCTCGAGTTTCACCCTCCTGGCCCCGCAAGCGTTGATGGGCGTGGCGTCGGTGGGGACCCTGTTCGCCGCGGTCCGCCGCACCTCGGGCCCCGCGGCCGGGCTGCTCGCCGGTGCCGCGCTCGCGCTCACCCCGGTCGCGGCGCTGATGTTCCGCTTCAACAACCCCGACGCGCTTCTCGTCCTGCTGATGATCGTCGCCGCGTACTGCGTCGTGCGCGCGCTGGAGAAGGCCAACCCGTGGTGGCTCGTCCTCGCCGGGACGGCGATCGGGTTCGGCTTCCTGACCAAGATGCTGCAAGCGTTCCTGGTACTGCCCGCCCTGGGGCTGGTCTACCTGATCGCGGCGCCGACGTCCCCGGGCAAACGTTTGCTGCACCTGCTCGGCGCGACCGTCGCGGTGGTCGTCTCGGCTGGTTGGTACGTCGCGCTGGTCGCGCTGTGGCCCACTTCGAGCCGCCCGTACATCGGCGGTTCGACGGGCGACAGCCTGTTGCAGCTGGCGCTCGGTTATAACGGACTCGGCCGGATCTTCGGCGGTGACGGCAATGGCGGAGGAGGCGGCGGCTTCGGTGGAGGCGGCGGCAACACCGCTTTCGGCGGGGCCACCGGGCTGGGGCGGATGTTCGGCGCGACCTTCGGCACCGAGATCTCCTGGCTGCTTCCGGCGGCACTGATCGGGCTGGTCGCCGGGCTCTGGTTCACCCGCCGGGCACCGCGTACCGACCGCACCCGCGCGGCGCTGGTCCTGTGGGGCGGCTGGCTGCTGGTGACCGGGCTGGTGTTCAGCTTCATGAGCGGCACGATCCACCCGTACTACTCGGTGGCGCTCGCCCCGGCCATCGCGGCCGTGGTCGCCATCGCCGGTCGCGCGCTCTGGGCGGGCCGGGCGAACCTCGCGGCCAGGGCCGTCCTGGGCTCGATGATCGCGGTCACCGCGGTGTGGGGATTCATCCTGCTCGACCGCACCCCCGATTGGCTCCCGGCGCTGCGCTGGGCACTGCTCGTGCTCGGGGTACCGGTCGCGACCGCGGTAGTGATGGGCGTGCACGAGTTCAAGAAGCTGACGACCGTGCTCGCGGCGGTCATCGTCCTCACCCTCGGACTCGGCACGGCCGCGTACGCGGTGGACACCGTGTCCCAGCCGCACACCGGCTCGATCCCGACCTCCGGTCCGTCGAGCGGCGCGATGGGCGGTTTCGGCGGACGCGGCGGTGAAGGGTCCACGGACAGCGCCGTGACGACCCTGCTCCAGCAGACCACCACGAAGTGGGCGGCCGCAACGTCCGGGTCACAGTCCGCGGGGAGCTTGGAGCTCGCCAGTGGCAAGTCGGTGATCGGCATCGGCGGCTTCTCCGGCAGCGACCCGGCGCCGACGCTGGACGAGTTCAAGCAGTACGTCGCCGACAAGCAGATCACCTACTTCATCGCCGGCAACGATCGCGGCGGCGGGTCCAGCGACATCACCTCCTGGGTCACGGCGAACTTCACCGCCACGACCGTCGGCGGCCAGACCGTCTACGACCTGACGAAGTAGCCGCACCGGCACCTCGCCGCCGACTTGCGACCGCAGGTCGGCGGCGAGTGGCGTGACCGGTATGGGCAAAGTCGACAGCTTCGTCTTAACCGCCCCACAGGATGACCACAGGAGCCGGGCGCAGAGTGGAAGTAACGAACAGCCCTGGCAGCAGAAGGAGGCCCCCATGCTTCCCACCGATCAGTTCCCGGCCGTCGAACCCGGCACCCGCTGGAACACCGCGAGCGCACGGGGACCGCGGACGATCAACGCGGACGCCGTGGGTGCCTTCGCTGACGTGTTCGCGCTGGCCGACGGCGTCGGAGACCACGAGAGCGCGGCGCAGGCGGCACGCACGGCCGCCGCGGCCGCGGTCCGCTCGCCGGTGTCGGCCGGTCCGGTCGCCGCAGTCCTCGCCGCCCAGCACGCCGTCCTGGAACTCCGGGGAACCGGCGACTGCGTCCTCGTTGTCGCGATGCCCCTGCCGGACGGCGCGGGCTACCGGATCGCCTGGGTCGGCGACGCGCGCGCCTACTCGACCGGTGGTGGCACGCTCCGCCAGCTGACCACCGACCACACGCTCGCCCAGTACTTCCGCGACCACGGCCAGCCGACCGCGCCGCACATGGAGCACATGGTCACCACCAGCGTGCTCACCGCGGGCGCCCACGAGATCGGCACCGCCGAAACCCACGCCGACGGCCTCCTGCTGACCAGCGACGGCGTGCACAAGACGTTGACCGCGGCGACCATTCTCGACATCCTCGCCCAGCCGGAACACGCGGCGTCGGCGCTGGTCGAGACCGCGATCGCGCTCGGCGGTTCGGACAACGCGACGGCACTGGTCGTGGAACCGGTCGGTTCCCGCGCCGACCTGACCACGACCCCGCTCACGACAGCGGCCTAGGCCGTGTCCCGCAGATCCATGGTCGCGGTATCCGCGCCCAGGCGGCCGCTGGCCGCGTTGTCGCGATGCCCGAGTCCAGCACCGGTACGAGGGCACCGCTCCGCCTTGCCAGCGACCACCTGGATCACGAATCCCATCGACCGAGATCCACGGGACACGACTTAGCCGGTCAGGACCTGCTCGAGTTTCGCGGCGAACGCGCGGGGGTGCGTCGAGAGGCCGACATGGCTGCCCGGGAACTCGACGAGCTCGACGCCCAGACACACTGCCAGCTCAACCGCGCAGCGTCCGGCGTACGCCTGGCTCGAGGTCGCACCCACTGCGGGCACGATCCGCTCGTGTTGAGCGGTCAGCTTGCCGAGGTCGAGCTGGTGCCGGTTCAAACTCGGGATGTCCCGGGTGCGGAAGAAGAGGTCGTTCGCCACGCCCTGTTCGGTGGACGGGCCGAATTCCACGCCCGGTTCACGATCATCGAAGTCCATGCCGTTCTCCACGGCGAACGCGTCGGTGGACTCGCCGCGCTGCGCCGCCTCACTCATTTTCGTTTGCAGCGCCCGGAAACGGGCCAGGTCCGCCTCGGACAACACCTGACGCAGGGGCGGTTCGTGGGCGACGAGCACCGCCACCTGCGCGGGGTGGCGGCTGACCAGTTCAAGGCCTACGAAAGCCCCGAAGCTCGTACCGAACATCGGGACCGGCTCGGTGGTGAGAAACACGAGCAGCCGGTGCATGTCGTCGACGTGCGTGTCCATCGACGGCACCTCGTCCGGGTCGTCGAGCACGCTGCGGGACAGACCGCGCCGGTCGTAAGTCAGCACCGTGTGCCGAGCTTCGAGGTGGACGGCGATCGGGTCGGTGCCGTCGGCATCCCCGCCGCCGCCCTGGACCAGCAGCAGTAGCGGGCCTGAGCCTCTTGTGCGGTAAAAGAGATCGGCTCCCGGCACCCGCAGGATGTCATCGGTCATGGACGTCATCGTGGCGTAGTTCGGCATCGCCGGAAAGCGATTTCACGCCAGGAACGTCGGACGGCCCGCCAGGATCGTCGCCGTGATCGGCAGCTGCCGCAACGCCGACGGCACGAGGTCGGCCGGGTCGTCCGCGGTGATCATCAGGTCTGCCACCTCGCCCTCCCTCACCCTCCCCCGACCCCCGGACGCCGCCCGCAAGGCGACGTCGAGTGGGATCACCTGCTCGGGATGCCACGAAGCACGCTCGTCGTCAGTTCGGGTTACTGCCGACGCGATGCCATCCCACGGGTCGAGCGGCGACACCGGAGCGTCCGAGCCGATCTCGATGCGCGCGCCGGCCGCGTGCAGGCCGCCATAGGGGAACGCGCGGCCGGTGCGACCGGCCCAGTATCGGTCCGCGACGTCCCGGTCGTCCGGCGCGTGAGCCGGTTGCACGCTCGCGACCACGCCGAGTTCGGCGAACCGCGCCAGGTCTTCCGGCCGCAGCAGCTGGGCGTGTTCGATCCGGCCGGGGCACCCGGCTGCGGCGAAGGCGTCGAGCGCGAGGGTGTTGGCGTGGTCGCCGATCGCGTGCACGGCCGGGGAAATCCCGTGCGCGGCGGCACGTTTCATCAGTGCGACAAGCTCTTCGAACGGCAGCTCGAGGTTTCCGTGCGACGGCACGCCCGGATAGGCATCGTGGCAGTAGGCCGTGCGGGTGTTCAGCGAACCGTCGACGAACAGCTTGTAGGACCCGATGGTGAGCAGCCCGTCCGACCCGGGCACGGCGTCGCCCGTGCGGTGCCCGCGTTCGATGGCGAGGTCGAGCGCGAACCTGGCGATCACGCAGGCGACCCGTACCGCGGGCGGGCCGGCGGCGATCCGCCTTGTCCAGTCGGCGACGGTGTCGGTGTACTCGTAGTCGGCGATCCCGGTGACCCCGCGTCCGGCGGCGGCATCAAGTGCTTCGGCGACCCAGCGGTCCTCGGTTTCGGGCGTCGCCGAGGGCAGCTCCGCGGTGGCCGCCATGCATTCGTTCTCCAGCAGCACACCGGTGGGATGGTCGCGGCCGACGAGCTTCAACGCGGCCGGGCTGAGCCACAGGGTGTGCAGGTCGTTGCTGAACAGGGCCACCGCGCGGCCGGGCAACGCGCGTTCGAGCAGGTCCTTGTGCGGCGCGTCGGCCCAGAGCCCGTCGCGGAAACCGACGGCGACAACGACGTCACCAGCGTCGCCGGTGTTGAAGGTAGCCGCGGTGTGCGCGGCGACGAGGTCGACGGCCTCGGTCGCGGAGGTCGCCTCCGCCAGCGACACGCGGCGCCGAGCAGCGGCCCACTGCACGGTGTGGACGTGCGCGTCGACCAGGCCGGGCAGCAAGGTGCCGCCGTCGCCGTCGATTACCCGCGCGCCGGCCGGGGCCTGCCTGTCCGCGGTGATCGCGGTGACGCGGCCGTCGCCGATCCGCACGTCGGCCACTGATCCGCGGGAGCCGAGCCGAACACGGCTCAGAAGCACCTCATCCATACCGCCCACTCTGGCAGGGCACTCCGCACGCGAGGGTGATTAGGCCGTTCGGCTCACAACGAATTGCGATAGATAGGCTAATTGTCTGATTGAAGTTAAAGAAAACCCCATGTCTACTTCTCTCGCAGGTCAAGTCGAGAGAGGTCGATGCAGTGATCCCAAAGTCCCGATGGAGATCCAGAGCCGGAATCACCGTGCTCCTCACCGCGCTGAGCGCATCCGTGCTCGGACTAGCGCCCCAGGCATCCGCCCAGCCGGTCGCGCCCAGTAACCCCGCCACCGGCGCCGCCAGCGGCAAGCAGCTCGACAAGCACGACCGTCAACTCGTCGCGGAAGCGGTGAAAGCCGGGAAGCCGGACGTCACGCTGATGGTCGCCGCCGAACGGGGCAGGTCCGACGCGGCCGCGAAGGACCTCCGCGCGCTCGGCGGCGTGGTCACCTCGACCGACGCGAAGCTCGACTACCTCAAGGTCACCATGCCGGTGGCCGCGGTGGAAAAGGCCGCGGCCCTGGGCTCGGTCAACGCCGTGGACGTCGACGGGCTCATCCAGCGCGACGACCCGAAGCCCGAGGGAGCCGCCGATCCGGCGCCCCAGCCGGCGCCGGGCAAGGACACCCCGCGCGTGAACCCGTACCTCCCGAACGGCGACACCCACGCCGCCCAGTTCGGCCAGCTCTTCCCTGGTTGGGACGGCAAGGGCACCACCGTCGCCGTGCTGGACTCCGGCGTCGACCTCGACAGCGCCCCGCTGGCGACCACCAGCCACGGCGAGCGCAAGATCGTCGACTGGTACAACGCGAACTCCACCGACTCCGGCGACGGCACATGGGTGCCGCTGTCCACCTCGACCTACACCGGCGCGTTCGCCTCGGGCGGCAAGAACTGGACAGCTCCGGCGACCGGCGGCCCTTACACGTTCGGCGTGTTCTCCGAGACCGCGGGCGACCTGGGCACCGCGGGCAGCGAGACCGGCGGCGACCTCAACCGCGACGGCGACCGCGCCGACTCCTGGGGCGTGCTGCTCGACACCGCGACCAAAGAGGTCCGGGTAGACCTCAACGGCAACGGTGACTTCACCGACGACAAGCCGATGACCGACTACAAGAACAAGTACGACGTCGGCTACTTCGGCACCGACAACCCGGCGACCGACATCGCCGAGCGGATCGCCTTTGTCGTCCAGACCGACAAAGCCGGGTTCGTGAACATCGGCATCGCGGGTGCGGAGCACGGCTCGCACGTCGCCGGGATCGCCGCGGGGAACGACCTGTTCGGCGGCAAGATGGACGGCGCGGCGCCCGGCGCGAAGGTCATGTCGGTCAAGGTCTGCCTGACCAGTTCCGCGTGCACGTCGAGCGGCCTGCTCGACGGCGTCGTCTACGCGGCCACGCACGGCGCGGACGTCGTCAACATCTCGATCGGCGGGCTGCCCGCGCTCAACGACGGCAACAACGCGCGCGCCGAGCTGTACAACCGCACGATCGCGACCTACAACGTGCAGCTGTTCATCTCCGCCGGCAACAGCGGCGCGGGCGCCAACTCGGTCGGCGACCCCTCGGTCGCGACCGACGCGATCAGCGTGGGTTCCTACATCACCAAGGAAACCTGGCTGTCCAACTACGGGTCGAAGACCCAGGCCGCGGAGTCCCTGCACCCGTTCTCCTCGCGCGGTCCGCGTGAGGACGGCGGCTTCAAGCCCGACATCGTCGCGCCCGGCGCGGCGATCTCGACCGTGCCCCGCTGGGAGCAGTCCAGCCCGGTTGTCGGCACGTACCCGCTGCCCGTCGGCTACTCCATGCTGCAGGGCACGTCGATGGCGGCCCCGCAGGCGACCGGCGCGGCCGCGTTGCTGATCAGCGGATACAAGGCCACGCACGGCGGTCAGCGGCCGCCGGTGGCGCAGCTGCGTTCGGCGATCAAGTCGACCGCGCGGTTCGTCCGCGGTATCGACGCCTACGCCCAGGGCGCGGGCCTGTTCGACGTCCCCGCGGCGTTCCTGGCGCTGCAGCTCAACCCGAAGCCCGACACCGTGACCGGTTCGGTCGAGGTGCACACCGTGCAGACCGCGCTGCTGCGGCCGACGCCGAACGTCGGTGTCGGTATCCACGACCGCGAAGGCGTGACCACGGGCAAGGCCTACACGCGGACTTACACGCTGAACCGGACCACCGGGTCGGCGAAGCCGGTGCTCTACCTCGCACGGTGGGTCGGTGACGACGGCACGTTCTCGTCCGCGGGCTATGTGACGCTACCGCTGAACAAGCCGGTCAGCTTCGACGTCAATGTCGACCCGAAGACCGGCGGCGTGCATTCAGCGTTGCTGTACCTGGACAACCCGCTGACCATCGGGGTCGACCTGCAGACGATGAACACCGTCTTCGCGCCGGCGGAGTTCACCGCCGACAAGGGGTTCAAGGTCGACAACTCCGGCACCATCGCGCGCAACCAGTCGAGCAGCCTATTCGTCCGCGTGCCGAAGGGCGCGAGCGCGTTGAAGATCGACCTCACCGGCGGCGGTGACCCGGGCAAGGGCCAGGTGCGGTTCCTGCGCTACGACCCGACCGGCGTACCGCTCGACGTCACCTCGACGACGAACTGCTACAACCCCAACGGCGGCGCCGGCTGTGTCGGCGGCTCGCCGACCAGCCGGACGGTGGCCAACCCGGCACCGGGCGTCTGGGAGATCGACGTCGAAGCGCGCCGGACCTCAGATGTGGCAACGGCACCTTGGTCGCTGAGCGCTTCGGTGCTCGGCACCGCGATCACCCCGAACCCGGACGAGATCGCTTCGGCGACCATCGGCACGCCGCTGGCGCGGAGCTACACGGTCGCCAACACCCTCGGCGCCTTCACCGGCAAGCTGACGGGCGGACCTTTCGGCAGCGCGTCGGCACGCCGGCCGTCGATCACCCCGGGCGCGCAGCAGCAGTACCCGATCACCGTCACCCCGGGTTCGCAGTCGCTGAACGTCAAGATCGGGAACGCCTCGGACCCCGCGGCCGACCTCGATCTCTCGGTGTACAACTGCTCGTCGGGGACGTGTGTGCTCGCCGGTTCCAGTGGTGGGGCCACCGCCGAAGAAGCGGTGACCATCGCCAACCCGGCGGCCGGCCAGTGGGTCGCGCTCGTCGACGGATACGCGGTGCCCTCGGGTACCACGGACTATGACTACTCCGACGTGTTCGTCAACCCCGCGTTCGGTTCGGTCGCGGTGACCGACGTGAACGCGGTACACGCGTCGGGCGGTTCGTGGACCGTTCCGGGCACGGTGACGGCGTCGGCCGCACCCGCGGCCGGCCGGGTGCTCACCGGCCCGCTCACCGTGCAGACCGCCGACGGGATCGTCATCGGCAGCGGAAAGGTGATCATCAACTCGGTCGGCTGACGAGCGTGTTGCAGGCATGCGTGAAGGCCCCCTTCGCAGCGGAATCCGCTGTGAAGGGGGCCTTCACGCATGCCCGGGAGCTACGGTTCAGACGAAGTTGATCTTTGACAATAATCAGGTTTTTGCGAGAACTAGTCCGACTATTGCGCTGGTCTGTTGGAAATTTGTATGATCCGGGCCACATATCACCCAAACCCCCTTCTTCTCCATCCGCACTGACGCGACGAGGAGCCGGTCCCCCATGCGACGCCTACGCACCGCGATCCTGGCACTACTACTGCTCGCGACCTCGGGAGCCCTCGCGGGCCCCGTGACCGCGTCCGCGGCACCCGGCGCGACCCCGACGGTGTCGCCGAAAGTGCAGCTCTTCTATTACCCGTGGTACGGAAACCCGTCGGTGTACGGAAGCTACCGGCACTGGCCGCAGGGAAACCTCACCCCGCCGCTGGAGATCAGCTCGAACTTCTACCCCAAGCTCGGCGCGTACGACTCAGGCGACCCCGCCGTGCTGAACCAGCAGATGGACTGGATCACCCAGGCCGGCGCGGGCACCATCGTCTACAGCTGGTGGGGGCAGGGCTCCTACGAGGACAACCTCGTCCCGGCGGTGATGGCGGCCGCCGCCCAGCACGGCATCAAGGTCGCGTGGCACATCGAGCCGTACACCGGTCGCACGGCCGCGTCGACGGTCGCCGACATCGGGTACATCAACTCGCGCTACGGCAGCAGCCCCGCGTTCTACCGCGATCCTGACCACGGCAACAAGCCGGCGTTCTACATCTTCCAGAGCCTGTTCATCCCCGACTGGACGACCCTGGACCAGGTCACCGCCGGCAACATCGTGCTCGCGCAGACCACCGACGTCTCGAAGGTCGCCCACTTCAACGGGATGTACACCTACGACGGCATCGCGGGCGCGACCGAAACCGGCTGGCAGGACGTCGGCGCGTACTGCCACGCGCACGGCATGGTCTGGTCGCCGTCGGTCGCCCCCGGCTACCTCGACGACCGCGCCGTGCCCGGCAACACCACGCCGACACTCGATCGCGCGAACGGTGCCACCTATGACAAGGAGTGGACGAACGCGATCACCCCGGCGACCGGCGGAAACCCGGACTGGGTATCGGTCACCTCGTTCAACGAGTGGCACGAAGGGTCGATGATCGAGCCCGCGACGTCCACTCCCCCGACCGTCATCCCGTACTTGACCTACGACGGCGCCTACGGACAGACAGGAACGGCCGCGGAGACGTCGTATCTCGGCCGAACCCGTTACTGGGCCTCGAAATTCGACAATATCGGCCCGACCGACCCGCCGCCTCCGCCGGTGAACACCAACGTGGCCCTGCACAAGACGGCGACCGCGAGCGGTAACCAGGGCGGCTTCCCGGCGTCGAACATCACCGACGGCAACGCGTCGACGTACTGGGAGAGCACGAACAACGCCTTCCCTCAGACTGTGACCGTCGACCTCGGAGCGGCTTCGGCCGTCGGCCGCATCGTGCTCAAGCTTCCACCGTCGCCCGCCTGGGGCTCCCGGACGCAGACGCTTTCCGTGCTGGGCAGCGTAAACGGCTCGGCGTACGGCACCCTCGCGGCCTCACACGGCTACTCGTTCGACGCGTCGTCCGGCAACACCGTGACGATCACGTTCCCCGCCACCACCCAGCGCTACCTCCGGCTCGCCGTCACCGCCAACACCGGCTGGCCCGCCGGGCAGGCGAGCGAGTTCGAGGCCTACCAGAGCTGAGTAAGGAGTCATGATGAGACGACGCCTTCTTTCCCGCGCCTTCCTGGCGGTGGTTTTGGCCACGGCCGGGCTGAGCGCTACGGTCCCCGCCGCGCAGGCGGCACCCACGAACGCGTGGATGAACCTCGCCGACCCGCCCGAGCAGCGAGCCGGCGCGCTGCTCGCCCAGATGACCACCGCCGAGAAACTCACCATGATGCACGGCGGTGTCCAATGCGACTGGGGCGCGTGCGTCGACCCGATCCCGCGGCTGGGTATCCCTTCGCTGCGACTGCAGGACGGCCCGGCCGGGGTCGCCGACGGCGTCGCCGGGGTGACGCAGCTGCCGGCGCCGGTCGCCGGGGCGGCCACCTTCGACCCGGCGCTGATGAATGCCTACGGCGGCGTGATCGGCTCGGAGGCCTGGGGCAAGGGCGCGAACACCGTCCTCGGGCCGACCATCAACATCGACCGCGATCCCCGCTGGGGCCGCTCGTTCGAGTCGCTGAGCGAAGACCCGTATCTGGCCGGGCAGCTCGGCGCCGCCGACATCCAGGGCATTCAGGCACAGGGCCCGATGGCGCAGGTCAAGCACTACGCCGTCTACAACCAGGAGACCTACCGCAACACCACGTCCGACAACGCCGTCGTCTCCGACCGCGTACAGCAGGAGCTCTACCTGCCCGCGTTCGAGGCCGCGGTGAAACAGGGCGGCGCGGACTCGGTGATGTGCTCCTACGCCGAGATCAACGGCACGTTCGCCTGTGAGAACCCCCAGCTGCAGCAGACGATCCTGCGCAACCAACTGGGCTTCGGAGGGTTCATCACCTCCGACTGGGGCGGCACACACTCCACGGTCGCGGCGGCGAACAACGGGCTCGACATGGAGATGAACGGCAGCGACTTCTACGGCGCCCCGCTGACCACGGCGGTCGCGAACGGACAGGTGTCGATCGCGACGATCGACAGCCACGTCCGGCCCATCCTGGTCGAGATGTTCAAGGCGGGCCTGTTCGACAAGGCGCCCGGCGGCACCATCGGCACCAATGTCACCTCCGCCGCGCACACCGCCGTCGCCAAGCAGGTCGCGCAGGAAGGCAGTGTGCTGCTGAAGAACAGCAACGTCCTGCCGATCGGCTCGTCGGCCCACTCCGTCGCGGTGATCGGCAACGACGCCGGCCAGAACGCGATGACCCGCGGCGGCGGCAGCGCCGGCGTCAACCCGCCGTACGTCGTCACGCCGTACCAGGGCATCCAGACGCGAGCGGGTTCCGGAACGGCCATCACCTACGCACAGGGCGTCGCCTCCCCCAACGGCGAGACCGTCGACAGCTCGTTCCTGACGCCGTCCAGCGGCAGCGGGCACGGCCTCTACGGCCAGTACTACACCGGCACGACCATGTCCGGCACTCCGGTGGCGACCAGGGTCGACCCGAAGATCGACTACATCTGGGGCGGCCAGCCGCCGCTCGCCGGCGTCCCCGCGACGAGCTGGTCCACCAAGTGGACCGGCACCCTCACCCCGCCGACGACCGGCAACTACCAGTTCGCGATGACCAGCGACGACGGCAGCCGCCTGATCATCAACGGGCAGACCGTGGTGAACAACTGGTTCAACCAGCCGGCCACCACCCGCACCGGCAACATCACGCTCACCGCGGGCCAGCCCGTCAGCATCGAGGTCGACTACTTCCAGGACGGGGGCGGCAGCGTCGCCAACCTCGGCTGGACGATTCCCAACCAGAACCTGCACGACCCGGCTGTGGCCGCCGCGCGCAACTCCGACATGGCGGTCGTGTTCGTCAGCAACGCCGGTTCCGAGGGCGGCGACCTGAACAACATCGACCTTTCCGGTGTGCAGAACCAGCTCGTCAGCGACATCGCCGCGGTGAATCCCAACACGGTCGTCGTCGTCAACAGTGGATCCGCGGTCACCATGCCGTGGGCCGGGTCGGTGAAGGGCATCATCGAGAACTGGTTCCCCGGGCAGGAAGACGGCAACGCGATCGCGTCACTGCTGTTCGGGGACGCCAACTTCTCGGGCAAGCTGCCGGTCACGTTCCCGAACTCGCTGAACGACGTCCCCGCGCACACCCCGCAGCAATGGCCGGGGCAGAACGGATCGGTGCAGTACTCCGAAGGCCTCAACGTCGGGTACCGCTGGTACGACAGCCAGAACATCACGCCGATGTTCCCGTTCGGCTTCGGCCTCTCGTACACGACGTTCGGCTACCAGAACCTGACGGTGTCCGCTCCGGACGGTTCGGGCGCGGTGAGCGTCGGCTTCGACCTGACCAACACCGGGAGCCGGGCGGGGACCGAGGTCCCGCAGGTCTACGTCGGGCAGCCGGCGGGGGTCGGTGAACCGCCGAAGGCCCTGCACGGTTTCCAGCGGGTGACGTTGAACGCGGGACAGACCCAGCATGTGACGATCAGCCTGGACGCGCGCAGCTTCCAGTACTGGAACAACGGCTGGGTCAACGCTTCCGGGGTCAACACCGTCTCGGTCGGCTCGTCCTCGCGCGACCTCAAGCTGACCGGCCAGGTCACCATCGGCGGCGGTGGCACGACCCCGCCGCCGGCGAACCCGAACCTGGCGCTGAACAGCCACGTCACGGTCAGCAGCACGCAGGGCGGCTTCCCCGCGAGCAACGCCGTCGACGGGAACGCCAACAGCTACTGGGAAAGCGCCAACAACACGTTCCCGCAGTCGATCCAGGCCGACCTCGGCTCGGCGACGACGGTGGGCCGCGCGGTGCTCACGCTTCCGCCATCGGCGGCTTGGGGCGCGCGCACCGAAACTCTGTCGGTGCTCGGGTCCACGGACGGGACGAACTTCAGGACGCTCGTCGCGTCGGCCGGGTACCGGTTCGACCCGGCGACCGGGAACACCGTGACCGTCACGATCCCGTCAACGTCGGCGCGATACGTGAAGCTCGCCTTCACCGGCAACACCGGCTGGCCGGCCGCGCAGGTCTCCGAAATGCAGGTGTACGGCTCGTAGGGCTCGTGAGCGTTCCGGTTCGCCCGGGTGCAGGTGTCCCGCAGGCCACAGTGGCCGGCCGGAACGCTCACGACTCCTAGACCCGCGCGGCCTCCGCAGCCGCGCGGGCACGGGCGACGTAGGGCCCAGGATCGGCGATGACCCGATGGACGACCTGGCCGGCGGCACCGAGCGTCGCGGCGTCGCCGCCGAGCCCGGACCCCACCAGCGAAGGCACCGAACGGCGAAGGCCGCCGAGCCGGGACTCCATCGCTTCGGCCGCCGGGCCCGCGATCCAGCCGAACAGCGGGGCGAAGATCCCGCCGAGCACGATCCGATCAAGATCCAGCAAGTTCACCGCGGAGGTCAGGGCGATTCCCAGTGCACGCCCGGCGTCCGCACAGGCCGCCAACGCGTGCCTGTCGCCTGCCTCGAGCCGGTGAAGCAGGTCGGACATCCCGCTCACCACGCTTCCAGGCGGCGCGGCCGCGCGCAGGAGCGCTTCCTGGCCGGCGTAGCCCTCGAGGCAACCGTGTCCACCGCAGCGACACGGCGGGCCGCTCGGCGAGACCACCACATGGCCCAGCTCACCCGCCGAGCCGTGCACACCGCGGAACAGCGAACCGCCCACGACCAGCCCGGCACCGATCCCGATTTCTCCTGAGACGTAAAGGAAATCGGGCTCCCCGGTGCCGAACCACAGCTCGCCGAGCGCGGCGAGATTGGCCTCGTTGTCCATATCGACCCGCAGCGGCAGGTCGAGCGCTTCGGCAGCCCGGACGCCACGCCAGCCGAGGTTCGGCGCGTTGTGGAGCACACCGTCCTCAACCGGCCCCGAGATCGCCAGTACCGCGCCGGCCACGGTCAGGCCCATGACTTCGGCTTCGCTGAGCGCGTTGAGGGCGAGGACCCGGAGCTCCCCAAGCACTTCCGAAGGCTGGGTGCCGCGGTTGTCGCGGTCGACGCGGACCCGGAACCGCTCCTTCTTCGCCAGGTCGAGCAGGCAGACCGCGAGGTAGTCGACGTTGACTTCGAGCCCGAGCGCGGCGACCCGATGTCCGCTGAGGACGACCTCGACTCCGGGGCGGCCACGCTCGCCGCCGCGGATGACCCCGGATTCCGTCAGGATCCCGGCGTCGATGAGGTCGCCGACCAGTTTCGACACGGTGCTCTTGGTCAGCCCGGTGCTCTCGGCGAGCGCCGCGCGCGTCACCGGGCCGCTGCGCCCGACCTCGCCCAGGACGACTTCGAGGTTGCGCGCTCGCATCGAATCGTGTCTTACGGCCTGCGTCATGGCACCCCCTCCGCTCAAGGGTGAGACTAGTACGCACTTGACGTGAAGGCAGTCGGCACGCATATTAAATCCATAACGTGAACTAAATGGAGGATCGCTGATGGACGCCTACACCCCGACCAGGGAAGACCGCTTCACGTTCGGCCTGTGGACGGTCGGCTGGCAGGCGAGCGACCCGTTCGGGCAAGCCACCCGGCCGCCGCTCGACCCGGTCGAGAGCGTGCATCGCCTGGCAGAACTGGGCGCGTACGGCGTGACGTTCCACGACGACGACCTGCTCGCCACCGAACCCGATCGGGACAAGGCGATCGCCCGGTTCAAGCAGGCACTGGCCGACACCGGGCTCAAGGTGCCGATGGCCACCACGAACCTCTTCAGCCACCCGGTGTTCAAGGACGGGGGCCTGACCAGCAACGATCGGGATATCCGGCGGCACGCCCTGCGCAAGGTCCGCCGCAACATCGACCTCGCCGCCGAGCTCGGCGCATCGACCTACGTCGTCTGGGGCGGCCGCGAAGGCGCGGAGTCCGACGCCGCGAAGGACGTCGTCGCGGCGCTGAGCCGGTACAAGGAAGGCTTGGACCTCCTGGCGTCGTACGTGGTCGAGCAGGGCTACGACATCCGATTCGCGCTCGAGCCCAAGCCGAACGAACCACGCGGCGACATCCTGCTGCCGACCATCGGCCACGCGCTGGCGTTCATCGGGCAGCTCGAGCGGCCCGAGCGGTTCGGCGTCAACCCCGAGGTCGGGCACGAGCAGATGGCCGGACTCAACTTCGTCCACGGTGTCGCGCAAGCGCTCTGGCAGGGCAAGCTGTTCCACATCGACCTCAACGGGCAGCACGGCCCGAAGTTCGACCAGGACCTCATCTTCGGCCACGGCGATCTGACCAGCGCGTTCTTCCTGGTCGACCTGCTGGAGAACGGCGGCTACGAGGGCCCGCGACACTTCGACTACAAGCCGCTGCGCACCGAAGACGCCGACGACGTCTGGATTTCGGCCGCCGCGAACATGCGGACATACCTGATCCTGAAGGAGAAGTCGAAGGCCTTCCGCGCCGACCCCGAGGTCACCGCGGCACTGGCGGAGTCACGTGTGCCGGAACTCACCGAGCCCACGCTGTCCCCCGGTGAGTCCCTCGACGACCTGCTGCGCGACAACTTCGACGAGACCCTCGCAGCCAAGCGCGGCTACCACTTCACCCGCCTCAACCAGCTGGCTCTGGAACACCTCCTCGGCGTCCGGGGATGACGCCCCGGCTCTGGTCGTGCTGCTCCGAAGACCAGCACGACCAGAGCCGCTTCCCTTACCGGACAACGTATTTCAGCCACACTGCCAGGTGAACAGCGCGTTCGCGAACCGGCGGGCGGCCAGGTCCTCCGGCCGGATCAGCCAGTACAGGATGCCGAAGTCGCCCCACATCATGTCGCCCTCGCTGTCGATCTGGGCGAGCACAACCCAGCCATCGATTCCGGATCGTCGGAACTGTCGGTGGTGGCCGCTAGCTTGCCACGATGGACCTCACCGCTTCCACTCGTGCTCTGGCAGCCGCCGTTTCCGAGTCCGCCAAGCTGTCGCCGGGAGCGCTGTCCGCGGTGCTGCTGCGCGCGAATGCCGACGGGTTGACGCTCGTGGGCGCCGACAGCGAACGCTGGACACGCCTGACGTGCGAGGCCACCACACACGTCGACGGCGACGCGACGGTGCCTGTCGCCCCGCTCGCCGAGATGCTGCGCATGCTTGACGCGGCGTTCGTACGGATCGTCGTCGAGGGTTCTCGGCTGGCGGTGCGTGTGGACGGTGCCCGGTTTGCGCTCCCGCTGCTCGACAAAGCCTTGCACCACACACGGACGACGCCTCCACCCAAGGTGGCCGACGTCGGTGGCGCCGCACTCGCGGCGGCATTGCGGACCGTGGCCGCCACCGCGTCGCACGACGACACGCTGCCGTTGTTCACCGGCGTGCGGCTGCACATCGACGACGGAAAGCTGAACCTGGTGGCGTCGGACCGGTACCGGATGGCCGTGGCCAAAGTTCCGTTGCTGGCCGTCACCGGCTCCCTCGACGCACTGGTGCCTGCCACTCTGCTCGTCGAAATCGCCAGACAGGCCAAGGGAATCGTCGGAGTGCACACCGAGCACGGCAGGTTCGGCCTCAGCTGGTCCGGGAACACGGTGAGCACGGCGGTGCTCGACGGCGGCTTCCTCTCCGCGAGCTCGATCGCCACCTCATCGATCGACACGACCGTCGAAGTCCGGGCCGACGTGCTCAGCGCGGCCGTCCGCCGGGTCGGCATGTTCGCGGACACCCGTCGGGTGCTCACTTTGGAAGTCGGCGACGGTCAACTGCGGCTGGCCAGCTCCAAACAGGACACTGGGGAGGCCGAGGAGATGCTCAAAGCGAACGTACTCGGTGGTCGTACTTCCCCGTCGTTCCAAGCACGCTACCTGGTTGACGCACTCCAGCCCTTCGGCGGCGCGGAGGTGCGGCTCGGGATCCAGCCCGGCCGCCGGGCGACTGTCATCCATGCGACGGACCCCGGCGAGTTCGAGCTGACGTACCTCGTGATGCCGACCACGCACTTTGAGCGTTCGTGAACGTGGCCTCGATGATTTTGCGCGCTCGTGACGTCGGTATTTGTTGGTGTGTAAGGGTTTTGTTCCGCGAGATGCTACCCGTGTGAGTGATGCTGTTCGAACGAGTGTGCGGTTACGCTTGCTGTGTGGACGTGGAACAGATACCGGCGTGGACACTCACCGAAGGGGAGCTGTCCGCCGCACTGCTGCGCG
>NZ_JAODNM010000047.1 GCF_025464955.1 Amycolatopsis sp.
CGCGCAGCAGTGCGGCGGACAGCTCCCCTTCGGTGAGTGTCCACGCCGGTATCTGTTCCACGTCCACACAGCAAGCGTAACCGCACACTCGTTCGAACAGCATCACTCACACGGGTAGCATCTCGCGACAGAAAACCCTTACACGCCAACAAATACCAAGGTCGCAACCGAGGACATCGAGCCGCCTTCGGGGAACAGGGTGCGGTGTGCGAAGACGAACCCGAACCGGGAGTTCGTGGCGGCGAGGCGGAAATCGGCCGCGAGGGTCATCGTGATACCGGCGCCGACCGCCGCTCCCAGTTGACAATGCGGCATTGTTGACAACTTGTCAAGAAGGACGATCGTGGGCGAGCGCCTCAGCTCATACCGACACTTTGACGCTCCGGCTCGATGAGCGCGACAACCCGATCCTGGTCGCGCGTGTAGGGGCCGCCGATGTACTTCGTCGCGATCCGGTCGACGATCTCCCAGCCGGCGTCGCCGTCGACCCACTCGACGACTTTGCCGCGGATGATCACCGGTACGAACGGATTGTCGGCCGGGGCGAGGGAGAGCGCGACGCGCGGGTCGCGCCGCAGGTTGCGGGCTTTCCGTGAGTTCGGGCCGGTAAGAACGACGATGTGGTCGCCGTCCGTGCCGATCCAGACCGGGACGGAGTGGGGAGCGCCGTCGGGGAGGACGGTGGCGAGGTGCGCGATAGGGGTGCCGTCGAGTATGCGGCGTACTTCGGGGGTCAGCATCATGGTCATCTCCTTCTTGAGTTCTGGGCGGGTTGCGGGGATCAACGCTCGACGGCGTAGTGGAGATGGGTGACACCTGGCGCCGGGACGACCTCGATGAGGCGCAGGCGCACATGCTCGGGGAGCGACTGGAAGAACGGGCGGCCGCCGCCGAGCAGGATCGGCACCTGATGCAGGGTCACCTCGTCGACGAGCCCCGCCTTCAACGCCTCGGTCACGACGCCGCCGCCCATGAGGGCGACGTCCTTGTCTCCGGCGGCTTCGCGAGCCGCTTTGACCGCGTCCTCGATGCCGGTGGTGACGAGGGTCTGCTGCTCGGTGATCTCCGGGGAAGGCCGATGGCTGAGGACGATCAGTCGAGCCGTCGGGTGGGGCCCGCCGCCGCCGAAGTGGCCGGAGTGCTCGTAGGTGTTGCGCCCCGCCAAAGTCGCTCCTACGCGTCCGGCGAGGCCGTCGAACACCCGGGCGCTGGGCTCGCTCAGCTTGAACCCGTCGAACACCTGGCTGGGCGTGTCGCCGTCGAAGTACCAGTCGAAAAGCATCGTCCCGTCGCCGAGTCCGCGCCCGGCGCCGGGAGCGCGACCGGTGATGTAACCGTCGACCGACACCGCGAGGGCGGTGAACACCTTGCTCATCTCGGTAGTCCTTCCTGGGGTTCCTTGAGGAGACTCCGTAACCGTAGCAGTCAGAGTTCCCTAAGGGAACCTCAGTTGTTAGACTGGTGCGATGCAACGCACGGACTTCGGTGAGCTGGCCTGTTCCATCGCGCGCACGCTCGACGTTATCGGCGAGCCCTGGTCGCCGCTGATCCTGCGCGATGTGTGGGCCGGGTTCACCCGCTTCGACCAACTCCAGGCCGACCTCGGAATCTCGCGCAAGGTCCTGACCGAGCGGCTGGGCCACCTCATCGGGCACGGAGTGCTCGAGCGCCGGCCCTACGATCGGCGGCCGCGCTATGAATACGTCCTGACGGACAAGGGCACGGAGCTCGTCGACCTGCTCATGGTGATGGTCGCCTGGGGTGACAAGTGGCTCGCGGGCGAGGCCGGCCCGCCGGTGCTCTACCGCCATCACGCGTGCGGCGAGATCAGCCGCGTCGACCTGCGCTGCGCCCACTGCGGCGAGCCGATGCACGCGGGCGACGTCGACGTGTTGTCAGGTCCCGGGGCGGCCGTGCCCGTCGATCCCCTGGAGCCAGTGCCTGAATAGTCCCGTTGCCTACCGACTGTCGGCGGGAGTTCGTCGTTTTCCCTACGACAGTCGGTGACCCCGTGCGCGCCGCGCCCCTACTGTTCGTGCGCACTGGGTTACCCGTAGGAGGCAGGGATGCGGAAACTTCGCGCGATGACGCTGGTCGCCGGCGCCGCGGTGCTGGTGGCGATGACCGGGTTCGCCACGAGTCCGGCCGCGCAGGCGGAACGTTCGTCCGGGCAGGACGTTGTCGAGTACCGGGTCCATGACGCGGTGAAGAGCGGCGATGCCCTCGAGGCGGCCGGTCTCGACGTCGTGTCCCGCCGTGACGGCAACGACCTGTTCGTGCTCGGCGATGACGCGACCGGTGGCAAGCTGAGCGCACTCGGGTTCCGGGCCGAGGTTTCCCAGCGCACGCACCAGGAAGGCTGGGCCGCTCCGGCCCGCCCGGCCGGCGCCGGGCTTCAGGACGAGACCTACGACGGCGGTTACCACACGGTCAATGCGCATTACGCCAACATGGACGCCGCCGCGTCCGCCCATCCCGATCTCGCGTCGGTGGTCACCTACGGTCAGTCCTGGCTCAAACAACAGAACAAGGGCGGTTACGCCCTCAAGGCCATCTGCATCGCGAAGAAGGCTGCGGGCGATTGCGCGCTGAACCCGAACTCGACGAAGCCGCGCTTCCTGCTGCAGGCGCAGGTCCACGCGCGCGAGATCGCCACCGGAGAGATGGCGTACAAGTACATCGACTACCTGGTCGGCGGTTACGGCACCGACCCGGCGGTGACGAACCTGCTGAACACCACCGAAGTCTGGGTGGTCCCGATCGTCAACCCGGACGGGGTGAACCTCGTCCAGCAGGGCGGGAACAACCCGGTCCTGCACCGTAAGAACGCCGACTTCACCGCGGCTGACCTGGCGCGCTGCGGGGACACCGCGGGCAGCCAGCCCGGGGTCGACATCAACCGCAACTTCAGCTACCACTGGCAGTCCAACACGTCGAAGTGCGACCAGACGACGTCGACGTCCAACGGTGCCGGGGACTCCGAGCCGGAGACCAAGGCACTGGAAGCGTTGTGGGCCAACCTGTTCGGCGACCACCGGGCAGACGGCGCGAGTGACAAGCCCGATGTCGGCGCGCGGGGCACGGCACTGATGCTGCACAGCTACGCGGGCATCATCATCCTCCCGTGGGAGTACACGAACACCGCCCACACGCCCAGTGACACGCCGTTCCGCACGATGGGCAAGGCGATGTCGCAGTTCTCCGGCTACCCGTACGGCCAGGCCGGTGACCTGCTCTACAACGCTCCGGGCGGTTCCGACGACTACGCCTACGGCAAGCTCGGGATCGCCTCGTTCACGATCGAACTCGGTGACCAGGGCGGCTCCTGCGACGGCTTCACGCCGAGCTACTCGTGTGTGGACGGCACGTTCTGGCCGTACATGCTCAAGACTTTCAACTACCTGGCAGGGAAGGCCGCCTCGCCGTACAAGTAGGGCTCTCCTGTCGTATCCGTGGGTGGCACAGCCCGTCGCAACTCGCCGCCGAGTTGCGACGGTGTTGCCTCAAGGCCACCGCTCGGCGGCTGGTTGTGGTGTCGGGGTGGTGTCACCCACGGATAGAGCAGGAGAACCACAAATAGGCGCTTTTGTGGCCTGACCTGGCGTTTGTACGTTGCTTGTATCCCTAGTGGCCATCCTCTGGAGCATCTGCTCAGTAGCCAGTGGAGGACAGCCATGAGGATGCCGTCGACGTTCGTCAAACGCACGGTGGGGGCGGTCGCCTTGGCGGCGGCCGTGGTGTTGGCCGGTGCCACCCCGGCACTGGCGGCGTCGGGCACGGTGCACACCGATTCCGGGGTCGCCGTGACCGTCCGCTCGACCGCGAGTACCAGCGGGAAGTCGGTGGGTACCGTCGCCAGCGGCGCCGCCGTCACGATCGACTGCCAGGCCAATGGTGAGACGGTGACCGGGAAGTACGGCACGAGCGATATCTGGGACCACGTGCCGGCGAAGGGCGGCTACGTCAGCGACACCTACGTCTACACCGGCTCGGACTCGCGGGTGGCGCCGGACTGCGCCGGCACCACGGTGTCCTGCTCGACCTCGGGCACCGGTGACTCGAACAGCTGCGCCCAGGCCGTCGCGTGGGCGAAGGCGCACGTCCACACCACCGACATCGAGTCCTACTACGGTTACTGCGACCGCATCAACGCACTGGCGTACGGTTTCACCGCCAGTGGCTCGACGACGGCCTACGTGCACTGGACGCAGATTCCGGGTTCCTACAAGCATCCCGGTGACAGCCAGGTCCCGGCCGGCGGGCTGGCGTTCTTCAGCAACGGCGGTTCCGGGCACACGATGATCTCGATCGGCGGCGGGAACTTCCTGTCGAACGACATCCACGGCCGCGGTACCTACACCCAGACGACGATCGCGCAGATCAAGAGCACCTGGGGCCAGACCTACCTCGGCTGGGCGCAGCCCTGGTTCAAGGTGAACCACTAGAACAGTCTTTCGGGCCCTGTCCGGCGGTTGCGCCGGACAGGGCCCGAAGTCCATTTGTCAGCCGGCGAACTTCTGGAACGCCGTGGTGAAGGCCCCGTCGCGCTGGTCGATCCCGCCGCACGCCGAGCTCGCGGTCGGCTGTCCGGCGCAGCTGCCGTTGTCCCGGCCTTCCGGCCAGAAGGACAGCAGCGCGACTCCCTTGGAGCAGGTGTTGCCGAGGTCGGTGCCGCGACTCTTCTCGACAGTGGACTAGACCATTCGGCCGATATCAAGGGCGGAAAGCAGGCCGATTCCACTGGACGGCGTTTCTGTCGTAGTGGACAACGCCGGTCACTTGGTTGGTAAGGAACAACTCTCGGTAGTCACGAGACGCGCCTGTCGCTCAGCCAGCCGAAATCGGTCGCCTGGTGGATCATGGACCGTGACAGTCAGTCCCACCCGTTCGCCGCGATCACCTGGGAGTACCAGTGCGCGCTGTGCTTCGGGGTGCGGCGCTGGGTCCGGTAGTCGACGTGGATCAGACCGAACCGTTTCGCGTAGCCCTCGGCCCACTCGAAGTTGTCGAGCAGTGACCAGTAGAAGTACCCGCGCAGGTCGACACCGGCCTGGATGGCGTCGTTCGCGGCTCGGAGGTGGGAGCTGAGGAACGCGATGCGATCCGTGTCGGCGATAGCCCCGTCGTCCCGCACGACATCGGGATAGGCGGCGCCGTTTTCGGTGACGTACAACGGTAACCGGGGGTAGTCGCGGTGCAGCCGCAGCAGGGTCTCGGTCAGTCCGGCCGGCTGGACCTCCCACCCGGACTCGGTGCGCGGAGCGGTCGCGTCCCGGATGAACTGGACGTCGCGGGCGCCGACCCATTCGGCGCCCGCGGGTTCGCTGCCGAGCTGGGGAGCGCCGGACACCCGGTAGCCGCGGTAGTAGTTGACGCCGAGCCAGTCCAGCGGCGCGGCGATCGTTTCCGCGTCACCGTCGCGCACGACGTCGGAAAGCCCGAACGGCGCGAGGTCGGCGACAAGGTCTTCGGGATAAGCGCCGCGCAGCAGGGGATCGACGTACAGGCGGTTCTGCAACCCGTCGATCCGGCGGGCCGCCTCGACGTCACCGGGGGAGTCGGGGTCGGCCGGCTCGACGTCGTACAGGTTCAGCGTCACGCCCGCCGGCGTTTCCGGTGCGTGCCGGCGGATGACGTCCATCGCGAGGCCGTGGCCAAGTAGCAGATGGTGCGCGGCGGCAACGGCGGCCGCGGGTTCGGTGCGTCCAGGCGCGTGGACTCCGGAGGCGTAGCCCAGCATCGCGGCACACCACGGCTCGTTCAGCGTCGACCAGGTCGCCACGCGGTCGCCGAGCCTCGACACGACGGTCTCGGCGTACTCGGCGAACTTGAACGCCGTCGCGCGGTTCGCCCAGCCGCCGTCGAGTTCCAGCGTCTGGGGGAGGTCCCAGTGGTACAGCGTGGCCCAAGGCTGGATACCGGCTTCGAGCAGGCTGTCGACAAGCTGATCGTAGAAGGCCAGTCCAGCCGGGTTCGGTGCGCCCCCGTCGGGCCGGATCCTGGGCCACGCCAGGGAGAACCGATACGCGCCGAGCCCGAGTTGACGCATGAGGTCGACGTCGTCGGCGAACCGCCGGTAGTGGTCGGCGGCGGGCTCGCCGGTGTCGCCGCCCACCACCGCGCCAGGTTGCCGGGCGAACGCGTCCCAGACCGAATCGGTGCGGCCGTCCGCGGTGGTGGCGCCCTCCACCTGGAACGCCGCGGTGGCCGCGCCCCAGACGAAACCCGGTGGGAACCGGCACGCGGTCTGCTCCCGGACGCCGTCGTGGTCGACCCGGTCATGATCAACGGACATAGTCACCCTTTCACGGCACCTTGCATGATCCCGGCCACGATCTGGCGGCCGAGCAGGAGGAAGACGATGAGGATCGGGATGGTCGCCACCGTCGTCCCCGCCAGTACGAGCGAATAGTCCACGTAGTAGCCGCTCTGCAGCTTGTCCAGCGCGAGCTGGACGGTCGGGTTGCCAGGGTCGAGCACGACCAGCGGCCAGAGGAAGTCGTTCCACGAAGTCATGAACGTGAACATCGCGAGGATCGCCGCCGCCGGGCGCACCGCGGGCAGGCACACGCTCCAGAACGTCCGGAACATGCTGCAACCGTCCACTCTGGCCGCTTCGACCAGTTCGTACGGCAAGGCGTCCACTGTGTACTGACGCATCCAGAACACGCCGAACGCGGTCACCAGGTTCGGCACGATGACCGACTGCAGCCCGCCCGCCCAGCCGAGCTTCGACATCGCGATGAACAGCGGGATGATGCCGAGCTGGGTCGGCACCGCCAGGGTGACCACGATGAACACGAACAGCCCGCGAGAGCCGCGGAAGCGCAGTTTGGCGAAGGCGAACCCGGCCAGCGACGAGAACAGGACGGTGGTCAGCGTGACCGTGCCCGACACGATGAGGCTGTTCGCCAACGCCCGCCAGAACGGCACGGTGTCGAACACCCTGGACGCGTTCGCGAAGAAGTTGCCGCCGGGCAGGAACGGCGGCACCCGTTCGGTGAGCATGCCATCGTCGCGGCTGGCGACCAGGAACGACCAGTAGAACGGGAACAGCGAGCCCAGTACGAACACGATCAGGACGCCGTAGGTCGCCTTGCGGGGTCTGCCGAGTCGGACGACGTGTCCTTTGAGGCCGGAACCGAGTGTCGTCATTTCTTCTTCACCGCCGCCAGCCGTCCGGTGAGGAAGAAGTTGACCAGTGCGATGAGCACGATGACGACGAACAGCACCCAGGCGATCGCCGACGCGTAGCCGAGGTTGAAGTTCTCGAAAGCGGATTGGTACAGGTACAGCGTCACGGTCTGGAACTGGTGTGTCGAGCCGCCGTTGTTGGCGCCCGAGACGTCGAACAGCTTGGGCTCGGTGAAGATCTGCAGGCCGCCGATCGTCGAGGTGATCGTGACGAACACCAGCGTCGGCTTGAGCAGTGGCAGGGTGACGTGGAAGAACCGCCGCCAGGTGCCGGCGCCGTCGATCAGCGCGGCCTCGTGCAGTTCCTTCGGGATCGCCTGCATGGCGGCCAGTACGATCAGGGCGTTGTACCCCGTCCAGCGCCAGTTCACCATGATCGCGATGGCGACGTGGCTTCCGAAGCGGTTCGCCTGCCAGTCCACCGGATCCAGGCCGATGGTCTGCAGGACGCCGTTGACCAGACCGTACTTCGTGCCGAACAGGTTCGCGAAGATGATGCCGAGCGACACCAGACTCGCGGCGTACGGCAGCAGGACGCCGACGCGCCAGCCGGTCGCGCCGCGGAGCCTGCTTCCCAGCAACGCGGCGAGCATCATCGCGATGATCAGCTGCGGAATGCTCGAGAGCAGGAAGATGCTGACCGTGTTCTCCAGCGCGTTCCAGAACTGGCTGTCGGCGAACAGCTCCTTGTAGTTGTCGAGCCCGATGAAGTTCGGGTTGTCGTCGCCCGCCTTCCAATGGAACAGCGAGACGTAAGCGGTGTAGAGCAACGGGAACAGCCCGACGATGCCGAAGACGACGAAGAACGGCGCGATGTAGAGGTACGGCGACGCTTTGACGTCCCACCGGCTGAGGCGGTCGCGCAGCGGTTGCCGCGGTGGTGGCGGTTTCGCGTGCGAGGCGGGTGATGAGGAGATCCGTTCGGCCACGGTCATGAGCACTCCTCGGCTAGCGGGTGAGCTTCGTGGCGCCGTCCACAAGCTGCTGCCAGCTGTCCGCGGCGGACCTTCCCTGCTCGACGGCCTGCAGCGCGGGGTCGGCCACGTTCTCTTGGATCTGGGCGTCCCCGGGACCCTTGTACTGCGGTTTGGTGATCTTTTTGGCCTGCTCGGCGAACAGTTCGCCGGTCTTCGCGCCGCCGAAGTAGGGATCGGTCTTGGTGAGCAGCGCCGGATCGGTCAAGGCCTTGACCTGGCTGGGGAAGTTGCCCGTTGCCTGGAAGGCCTTGATCTGCTGCTCGGGGGCAGTCAGCCAGGCTGCCAGCGCCGCTGCTTCCCTGGGGTGCTTGCTCTGCGTCGGCACGGTGAGATACGAGCCACCCCAGTTGCCTCCGCCGCCAGGGAAGGCAGCGGTGACCGCCCATTTGCCGGCGTTCTCCGGTCCGGCCTGCTCCTTGACCACGCCGAGCATCCACGCAGGGCAGACCTTGGTGGCGAATGCGCCCTGCTTGAACCCGGTGTTCCATTCGTTGCTGAACGCGGTCAGCTTCGCGGACTCGCCCTGGGCGACCGCCGCGGTCACCTGGTCCCACGCGCGCTTGATCGCCGGGTTGTGGTCGATCGAGAGCTTGTCGTCGGTGCCGAGATACCCGACGGGAAGCTGGTTGACCATGGCGTTGAAGTTCTGTGACGCGGAGTCGAACCAAGCCTTCCCGCCGGACTTGGTGACGAACTGCGCTCCGGTCGCGAAGTAGCTGTCCCACGTGGCGAACAGCGATTTGACGGCGTCGGGGTCGGTCGGCAGTCCCGCAGCGGCGAACATGTCCTTGCGGTAGCACATGGCGAGCGGGCCTTCGTCGGTGCCGTAACCGATGAGCTTGCCGCTCTTGTCCTTGCCCGCTTCGTACTTCCACGGCAGCCAGCGGTCCGGGGTGATCTCCGCGGGGCCGATCTTGGCGAGGTCGTTGAACTTCGAGGACTTGTCGAGGATGTCGGACAGGCTGCCTTCTTCGACGGCTTGGATGTCGGCGAGGCCGGAGCCGGCGGCGAGTTTGGTCATCATGTCCTGGGCGTACGGGCCGCCCTGCCCGGTCTTGCGCGGAGTGATGGTGATGGTGGGATGGAGGTGCTCGTATTCCGGGATGAGAGCTTCGTAGCCGAATTCGGTGAACGTCGCCAGCGTCAGGTCGACATGCTCACCCGGCGCCGCGGCCGCGGGGACGTCGTCGCTGCCGCCGCTTCCGCAGGCGGTGACGCCGACCGCCGTCATCACCAGCCCGAGTGTCCAGACCAAGCCGTTCCGCAGTGTTCTCACGTGACCAATCCCTTGCTCGAGGGTATTCGCGGGATTCTGGGAGCGCTCCCAGACGGGAGTCGAGTTTGACCCCAGGCCCAGCCCCTGTCAAGGGGAGGTGAACACGCGGTTTCGGCAAGGAACGCTCCCGGGCGGACGACGGATAGGCTGTCCGGAGTACCGGGCGGAGACGACTGAGGATGGTGCCGTGGGGTCTCGACCACGCGATGACGAGCGGCCGACGCTCGACGACGTCGCGGCGTTCGCGGGAGTGTCGCGCTCGACTGCGTCACGCGCTCTGAACGACGACGTGTACGTCAGCACGAGGTCCCGGGAGAAGGTACTCGCCGCGGCGAAGGACCTCGGCTACTCGCCGAACCAGGCGGCGCGGTCGCTGGTCACCCGGCGGGCGGGGGCGATCGCGGTCGTCCTGTCCGAGCCCGAGGAGCGACTGCTCGACGACCCGTACCGCACCGCCGTCATGCGTGCCGGCTACCGCGAACTCGCCGACGTCGGTTGCCAGATGGTGCTGATCTTCAGTGATACCCGCGAGGACCTCAGCCGCACGGTTCGGTTCCTCGAAGGCGGTCACGTCGACGGCGCGCTCGTGTTCGCGCCGCACCGGGCCGATCCGCTCCCGAAGTCGTTGCGGCTGCTGCGGATTCCGGTCGTGTTCGGCGGGCAGGCGGCCAACCTGCGACGCGGGGTACACGTGGTCGACTTCGACAACGAAGGCGGTGCGCGGCTGGCCGTCGAGCACCTGGTGGCGGCCGGGCGGCGGCGGATTGCCACCGTCGCCGGGCCGCAGGACCAGGGCGCGCCGATCGACCGGCTGAACGGCTGGCGCAAGACGCTCCTCGGCGCCGGGCTGGACCCCGAAGGCCTCGCCGAGGAAGCCGACTTCACACTGGCCGGGGGTGCGCGGGCGATGTCGGCGCTGCTCGATCGGCGGCCGGATCTCGACTCGGTGTTCGTGGCCAGCGACATGATGGCCGTCGGCGCGATGCGCACGCTGGACGCCGCCGGGCGGCGGATCCCCGAAGATGTCGCGGTCGTCAGCTTCGACGACAACGCCACCCTCGCACCGGCCATGAACCCGCCGCTGACCTCGGTCCACCAGGACCCCCGCGAGCAGGTACATGCCATGGTCGTGACCCTGATGCGCCTCCTCGACGACGACCTCAAGCCCGACAAGCAGTTGCTGCCGGTTTCCCTTACTGTCCGAGACTCCGGCTGACCGCCGCTGTACCTACTGCACTCGACCGCGCGTCAGCTACCCGCGACCGCGCACGGAGTGCACTCGCGGCAAAGGAGGAAACGCGTGTCCAGAGACAAAGGCGAGAACGAGCTACCGGGCGACGTGGCGCAGGTGCTGCGGACCGGTCCGTTCCATCGCGCGTTGTCCGAGGCGATCAGGTTTCGCGGTCTGTCGCTTTCCCGCCTGCGGGCGCATTTGGCGTCGCAGGGTATCGCGATAGGACAGTCCACGCTGAGCTATTGGCAGCGGGGCCTGCGGCATCCGGAGATGCCGCGCGCGGTGGACACCGTCCACGCCCTGGAACAGGTGCTCCGGCTGCAGAGGGATTCGCTCGTGGTGCTGATCGGGCCGCGGCGCAGGCCGACGGACGAAGCCAGGGGCCGCGCCACGTTCGCCGAACTCACCGACACCTGGCACGCGACGACAGCGCTGCTGTCGGAGTTCGACGCGTACCCCGAGAGCCGCTGCAACCGCGACCTCGAGGTGCTGTCCGTGCTCGACACCGTCCACATCGGAACCGACGGCGAGCTGGCCCGCATCTCGGCGCGGACCGTGGTGCGGGCGCGGACGTTCGGGGTGGACCGGTTCATCGCGGTGCACCAGGCGGACCCGGGCAGCGACGTGAGCGCGACGGAACTGGTCGCACTGGACGGCTGCCGGATCGGCCGGGTGCGCAGGCAGCTCACGTCTTCGGGCGTGGTGTTCGAGCTGCTGTTCGACCACCGGCTCGCCGAGGGGGAGACGCACGTCTTCGCGTTCACCACGTACGGCGGGGCGTCGGGCGACAGCCCGGGCTATCTGCGGACGCTGCGGGAACCGGTGCACGCGTATCTCCTGCAGCTGGTCTTCGAGGCGGTTCGGCTGCCGGTGCGGTGCACCCGGCGGCTGCGCCGGCGGGAGAACGGCGAACCACTGGACAGCGAGACGTTGTTGTGCGGCGCGAACGGGGTTGTCAACGCCTACTTCGCCGGTGTCGGCCCCGGGGTCGCCGGTGTCGACATCGAATGGGACTGATCCGCGCGTTTCCTCCCGCGTGCCACCAGAACGACCGCTCCGATCAGGACCACCAGCGCCGCGGCGCCGATCCCCAGATAGCCGCTCGTGTTGCTGGGCGCGGCGGGCGCCGGGGCGGCCGGAGCCGGGTTCTGTTTGAACCCGATGCCGCCGTTCTGCTGATAGGTCGACCCAGGCAGCTTATCGGCGTAACGGTCGTGAACCTGGCGCTGGTAGTCCGCGAGCGGGACTAACTGCCCGACCGGCGTTTGCGGAAGGCTGGCTTGCAGCAGGCGCACTCCGTTACCGGTGAGCTCGTACCAGCCGTTGATCTGCGGCTCGCCCAGCAGCGCCGCGCCCGGCGAAAGCTTGGCTGACAGCGTCTTTTCGTAGTCTCCGGAAAGGACACTGCTGACCGTCCACGAGTGGGACGGATCAGCCGGGTCCACAGTGGCCTGGATGGTGGCGGTGCGGCCGTCCGGGGCGGTCACCGGCACCGCTACGTAGTCGAAGATTCCGGCTGGGGCGCCGGGGATCCCGCGGACGAAGTCGGGGTTGAGCGTGTAGGCGACGAAGCCTGACCCGGCGACGGCGAGCGTCGCCGGGTCAGGGTGCCCGTTCTGCCGAAAGTTGGTCTTCGCGTAGCTGATCGCCCCTGGGGCGTGCGCGGCCTTGACGGCCGCGCTCACCTCGGCGGGGGACAGGGGCTGGACCTGAGCGGGGGTATCGGCCAGTGCCGCGGTGGGGATGGACGACACACCGGCCACCGCCAGGACGGTGAAGACCACTCGGCGTACGGACACGATCATCGGAGCTCCGCTCAGCCCTGGTTGATGTTGACGATGGTGTCCTGCCAGGTGAACCTGTTGTTGCGCAGGTAGTTGTTGTAGGTCGAGGTCTGGTAGCGCTGGTAGGTGGGCCACGGGTCGCCCAGGTTCAGTGTCGAGTTCGAGGCGTCGTACCCGTAGATGACCTCGGCGTGGCCGCCGCCGGAGGTCCAGTAGATCCCGGTCAGCGCGGGCGTGCCGTTGTTGATCTGCTGCTGCACCGAGTTGAACGAGATCGGGCCGTTCGCGTTGGTGGCGTTGAACCCGGTGTTCTCGAAGCCGTTGACGATCTCGTCGATCTCGGCGGCCTGGTTCGGGCAGTTGCCGACCGAGGTTCCCTTGCCGGCGGCGCAGAACTGCGACTGGGTCGTCGACGCGCCGTGGAACTGCTCGATGCTGGAGCCGTCCGCGGCCCAGCACCACTCGTCGTTCTTCTGCACCTGCTGGGCGTAATTCAGCTGGGTCCGGCCGGTGGCGCGCGGGTTGGCGGCGGTCCGCAGTGTGCTGTGGTCCTGCGCCGCGTGCGTCCCGATCAGGCCGTTCGGCGTCGCCGGGCCGTTCGCGGTCTGCGCGGTGGCCAGTGGAGCGGCGAGGGCGGACGCGAACAGCGCGGCACCACAGATAATGCCGGCTCGGACCACGGTCTTGGTGGGTTTTCTGTTCACCGTCGGGCTCCTTCATACGAACAAGGCGGGGAATGCCGTGGAATGACTGAAGGAAGGGACGGATCTGCAGTTCCGCGCTTCCTGACGGGGAATACGGTGCCTGAACGCGAGGTGACGCGACAACGGCCTTTCGTAGGATTCACCGCGTTTCCGTGATCGTTCACACGGGTTTCGTTGCCGGTCAAAAGGCTCTGAACTGCGTGTATCTTGCCCTTTCCGAAGTTTCCGCGGGTCGAAAAGGAACGTTCACGCGCCGTTCTGAACGGTGAAAACGACTGGGTGAGCCGACTGATGTGAAATGATTTCGCATTCGACGGGGAAGACCCGTGCGAAAGGCGCTCAGCTGGGTTTGGGGGGCATCCGGATGCCGGGGCGACCGGCGGTCGCGGCGGCCTTGGCCAGCTTGCTGCCGAGTTGCTTCCCCGCGCGGGCCACTTTGCTCGGCGCGGGTTTGGTCAGTGCGGGCGGCATGACCACGACCGGGCAGCCGACGTTGTAGACGAGCCGGTGGGCGAGCAGGGTGGTCGCCTTGATGTTGGCCCGGCGAGGAGCGTCCAGGACGAGCATGACCGCGTCGGCGGTTTCGTTGAGCAGCACGGTCACGGCGTTGCCCTTGATCAGCCGACACTGCACCTTGCGGCTCTTGCCGAGTGCCGCGGCGACGTCGGCGCGCAGCTTCGACTCGGCCGCGGCGAACTCTGCGTCGGCGTCCCTGGTTACCGGAGGGAGCTTGCCCGCCGGGGCGCTCGGTGGTCTGGGCGCGCGCCAGGCCCGCACCGCGACGAGGGCGCAGTCGCGGCGGGTGGCCTCGTCCGCGGCCCAGCGCAACGCCGTCGGCGAGCCGCTGCTGACGCTCACCCCGACGACGATGAAAGCACGTCCGGCCACAACTACCTCCTGATCGCGGATCTAGCTTCGCACGGGTTCGTCGGCGGGACCATCCGAAGACGGCCCCTTCGACAACGGATCAGCGATGTCTTCCAGCGACATACCTTCGGAGTTGATGCCGAAGAACCACGCGACCAGGCCGCCAATGATCATGATGGCCGAGCCGAAGTAGTACCCGATGACCAGCGGACCCCGCGCGGTGCCGTCGCCGACGAGCGAGCCGAACACGGTCGGCGCGATCGCACCGGCGACCTGGCCGATGGCGAAGAAGTACGAGATCGCCTGGCCGCGCAGCTCCAGCGGGAAGATCTCGCTGACGGTCAGATAGGCCGAGGACGCGCCCGCGGAAGCGAAGAAGAACGAGACGCACCAGAAGATCGTCTGGGTCGTCGCGGTGAGCGAGCCGGCGCTGAACAACGCCGCCGACACCGCGAGCACTATCCCCGCGAACCCGTAGGTCCCCAGTATCATCTTCCGCCGGCCGATGGTGTCGAAGAACGGCCCGAGAACCAGCGGTCCGATCAGGTTGCCGATCGCGAAGGGGAAGAAGTAGTACGACGTCGAGCTGTCGCTGATGTGGTAGAAGTTGTGCAGTACCAGCGCATAGGTGAAGAAGATAGCGTTGTACAGGAACGACTGCGTGACCATCATCGTGAAGCCGAGGAACGTCCGCCTCGGGTACTTCTTGAGGAAGATCCCGGCGACGACGCTGAACGACAGCTTGGGTGCTTCGACGATCGACATCGCCCGCGACTGCGGAACCGGCTCCAGCGTGACGCCCTCGCGTTCGACCTGGGCTTCGATGGCGTCGACGGTCTGCTCGGCCTCGTCGAGCTTCCCGTGGGTCATCAGCCAGCGCGGACTTTCCGGGATGTGGCGGCGCAGGTAGATGATGACCAGGCCGAGCACCGGTCCGATGAAGAAGCCGAGGCGCCAGCCCCAGCTCTGCGAGATGACGTCCGGGTTGAGCAGGAACAGGTTCGCGCTCGCGCCCAGCGCCGCGCCGCCCCAGTAGGTGCCGTTGACCGCGATGTCGACCCGGCCGCGGTAGCGCGACGGGATGAGCTCGTCGATGGCCGAGTTGATCGCCGTGTACTCGCCGCCGATGCCCAGGCCCGCGATGAAGCGGAAGAGGAACAGGAACCACATGCTGAACGAGAGCCCGGCGATCCCGCTCGCGACCAGGTAGACCGCGAGGGTGATGATGAAGAGCTTCTTGCGGCCGATCTTGTCGGTCAGCCTGCCGAAGAACAGCGCGCCGACGACTTGTCCGATCAGGTAGACCGTGCCGGTGACCCCGACCTCGGTCGAGCTCATGTGCAGGGTCGACTGGAACCCGGCGGAGGAGACAATCTGGATTTCGAGACCGTCGAGGATCCACGACACACCCAGGCCGATGACCACCGACCAGTGGAACTTCGTCCACGGCAACCGGTCCATCCGGGACGGGACGAGGCTGACTCGGGGTGTCGCCGTCTCGGCGGTAGTGCTCATCAAATCTCCCCAGTGCGCCGACGTTGGCGCGTTCCGGCCGGTTCAGAACAGAAGTAGAGATCTACCCCGGGTGTAATGCCCTCGCAACCGCCGCGAGTGGAATGTCCGGATTGACTGCCGGTTCGGCGGATGCGCGCGCAAAACAGGGGCGCCTGCCGTATCCGTGGGTCCGCGATGGCCTCGAGTGTCGATTTGACGTGGACCGGTTGCGTTCTCCAGCGGCAAGGACCGGGACGAGTGGGTACTCCCTTGCTGATCCGAGGGTCGCGCGTGTCGTGTAGGTACGCGGTGTACGGCGTTTTCGGTAGCCGAGTGTGGGACTCGCCGGTATGAACGTGGGACTCGCGGGCTGAGCCCCACGTTCACCGACGGCTGACCCCGCCACGAACCTCGAGAACCTCACCAGTCGCCCCGACACCACAACCCAGGCGCCGAGCGGTGGCCTATCCGACGTAAGGCGCGATGATCTTGCTGAACTCGTACGGCGTCTGGCTGATGTTGGTGCACTTGGACAGCGACCCGGTGCAGGCGTTGCCGTCGCGGGTGACGTCCCAGAAAGCCAACTCGGCCAGGTGCTGCTGGCCGGCGAAGGTCAGCAACTGGTTCATGTCGGCCTGGGTGAACACCTCGGAGGCGTTGTCGTTCTGGCCTGCCATCGGGGTCACCCCGATCATGTTCCAGATCTGCGCGTCGGTTTTGCCGGGGTAGAGCGGCGCGAGCTGGCTGTGCAGGCCCTGCGCGGAGTTGATCGCGTAGGTGCCCATCTTGCCGCTCGGGTTCGGTGCCTCGGAGTCGCCGAAGTCCATCGCCATCCCGTTGACCGTGCTGATCGCGGCGCCGTGGTTGATCGCGGACTGCACCACGTAGAGGCCCTGGCTGGTCAACCCGGACGGCAGCACCGGCAGGGTGAGCGTGACGGACAGGGTTTTGCCCTTGGCCTTCGCGGCCGTCTGGAGGTTGGCGATGGCCTGCGACCGCCGGTCCACCGACGCCGGATCGGCGACCGCCGCGCCCTCGATGTCGAAGTCGATCTGGGTGAGGCTGTAGGCGTCGATGGTCGACTGGTAGCCGGCGGTCAAGGCGGTGACGTCGGTGCACGACTGGGCGAGTTCGGTGCCCGATTCACCGCCGAAGGACGGTTTGACGTCGCCGTTGATGCCGCGTAGCGACGCGATGTCGGCCTGTTCGAAGCCCTGGCTCATCGAGTACGCCCCGAACCAGGAAGGCACGCACGCGGATCCGCCGTCGACGATGAAGCCGAGGGAGAAGGCCCGCAGACCCGTGGTCTCGGCGATCTGGGTCAGGTTCGGGGTCGGCCACGAGCCGATGTCGACAAACGGCGCCGCGATCCCGGGCAGGTGTCCGGTGCCGCCGCCGGCCTTCGTCGTCGCGGACACCGTGTTGCTCTTGCCTGAGGTGTTTCCGGCCTCGTCGACTGCCTGCACACTGAACGTGTACGCGGTGGACGCGGTGAGCCCGTTGACCGTGCCCACCGTGCCCGGGCTGGTCGCGACCTTGGTGGTGCCCTGGTAGATGTTGTACCCGGCGACGACCAGGTTGTCGGTGGAGCCCGTCCAGTTGAGCGACACGCTGTTCGCGGTCGTGCTCAGCACCGCGAGGTTGGCCGGGGTCGTCGGCGCGATCGTGTCCGCGCTGCCGTTGCAGGGGTTGCCGTTGAGCGTGCAGCCGGGCGGGTCCTGATAGGTCCCGCTGTTACTGGCGTTGAACGAGAAAGTGGTCGACGCGCCGGGGGCGAGCGGTGCGTTCCAGGACAGGTTGGACGCCGTGTAGGTGTTGCCGCTGGTCGTCAGCTGCGCGTTCCACAGACTGGTGACCTTCTCGCTGGACGGCAGGGTGAAGGCGACCGCCCAAGTGGTGAGCGGGACCGACATCGTGTTGGTGATGGTGTAACCGCCGGAGAAACCGGATCCCCAGTCGGACGCCTTCGCGTAGACCGCGGTGGGCAGTGGGGTGGTGGCGGCGGTCGGGGCCGCGGCCGCCGGGGCCGCCAGGCCCAGTGCGAGCAAGCCGCCGACCATCACGAGCCCGCCGAGACGGGCGGTCGACTGTCTCCTGGTGCGTTTCGGTGGTGCGGGGTGTGCCTGCATGGGCTCACACGTCCTTCGTGCCGATGACCAGTGTTCGGATTGTCGCCAGTATGGACTAGACCACCATTGTGGACTAGACCAATTGGGAGGCAATCGGGTCAGCCTGCCGCAGCGAGTCTGAGCGTGCGGCGCAGGTCGGCGGGGTGGCGGGGTGGCGGATCCACAGATCGACGGCGGCTCCGTCGACGCGGGTCAGCGTCAGGCAACCCTGGCTGCCCGGCGCCCGCAGTGGAACAACCTGAGGTGACCAGGACCGGCCCCAGGAAATCGGGAGCGTAGGTGTCGCAGAAGTACAACTCGGAATACGCGCTCTGGGAGCGTTCCCGCGGCGGCGTGCTCGTGGAGCAGTGAGCGCAAGGCATCGACGACTTCCTGATGACCGCCGTAACCGATCGCCAAGGTCCCCTGGTACGAATCGGTTGAGCGGCCGTTCACGGGTTTGGCTGTCAACTCTGCTCGATCTGTTCGCGAAGGATGTCGCCGTGTCCCGCGTGCCGGGCAAATTCTTCGATCATGGTGAGCAGGGTCCACCGCATGCTGACTGTTCCTTCGCGGGGGTTGTCCTTGGTGTCGTCGAGGGTGAAGCGAGCGGCGATCTCCCGTGATCGTTGGCTTGCGCGCTCGAACTCGGCGATCACGTCGGCCAGGGGCTCGTCGTCTGCGACGGTGAACGTGCCCACGTCCCGCTTCGAGTATCCGTCGCATTCGGATTCGTCGAGACCCGCCCAGAATCGCTGGAACCAGATTCGCTCGGCACCGGCGGCATGCTTGATCACGGAGATTGGTGTCGTCAGTGACGGGACGAGTCGTCGGCGAGCGTCGGCTTCGGAGAGGCCGCGTACGGTCTCGATCAGGGCTTCGCGGTTGCGATCGAGCATGTTCTCGATGATCGCTCGCTCGGCGCCATGGGTAATTCGTTTGGTGCTCATGGGTTTTCGCTCCATTCTCTTGCGCGGCTGAGAAATCTGGGGGGTGCCGTGGTCGGCGACAGGCTGCGGTTCAGCGTGGGATTGCGGACAAGGTCGACGCATCCGGAAGCTGGGAATGAACGAGCGTTCGAGGTGCTCACCGTGCTGAGCAGGGAGCGTGGCGATGCGGGCGGTATCACACACCGCAGCCGAGATCAGGCAAGGTCAGGAGCTGAACGAGCCGCTGACACCTGGTGGCAGTATGCCACAGGGTATCCCGTGAAAGTTGCCAGACCGTGGTCTAACGCGTGCGCCGGGCTTTGCGAACGATTTGGAAGCCGGCGTCGGCGAGGATCTCCGGCAGTGACAGCACCACGTTGCGGTCCTTCTGGCGTTCCTCCTCGCCGAGGTCCTCCCACGGCCGCAGGTCCGGGTGCACCTTCGTCTGGTTGTCGCGGATCGGGCCGTAGCGCCAGCCTGCCGAACGGCGTTCGGACATCCAGCGCTCGTGCTCGGTCACCGCCAGGCTTTCGACCTCGTCGGGTTCGAACGCGAACGGGACTTCCTCCAGGCTCGGCACCATCCGGCAGCCCGTCAGCGCCAGCTTCTGCTCGATGCTCGCCGCTTGGGCCCGGTTGGCATCGCGCAACGTCTCCGGCAGGTCGTCCCAGCCGGCGAGCGAGCCATTGGTCGCCTGGGTCTGCCCCAGTGCTGTCTGGTCTCGCAGATAGCGGCGGTGCACGGCACGCGCCAGCGAATCGGTGATCCGCTCAGACAGGTACATGCTCGCCATGTCCAGCACTCCCACGAATCGAAGCCGGTCTTCCTGACCATGCTGCACAATCATCTCGCCGACCCCGGCCAGCTGAGCCATCCGGACGATGACCGTACCCCGGGTGGAGTCGACCGTAGCCGCCGCGTTGAGGCCGTCCCTCAGCGCCCTTTCTTCGTCATCGTGACAGACGAACACGAGGTGCGCACCTGGTTCCGGCTGGTAGAACGGACGCACTGTGAGCACGCACCCGTCGGCGAGCACCGGATGCCTGGCGTGCAGGCCCGCTATCACCGCATCGCCTTCGGCATCGACGACGGTGACCGCGACCGGTCCCTCCCCGGCCCGGCACGCGCGGCGGGCGAGCTCCAGCAGCAGGGCCCGGCCGAACGCGCTGAGCCCGATCACCACCAGTTGGTCCCCGTCCGGCTCCTCGGCGGCGACCACCTGTTTCGCCGCGACGCCGTCGAGGGAGAAGAAGTCCACTTCCAGCTCGGGACGCCAGCGGTCACCGCGCAGGGCCTCACCGAGCTCGGGATCGGCGACATGCGCATGGACCTCCAGCGGTGCCCGGACCCGGCGGGGGACCAGGCTCGCCGCGAGCACAGTCGCGATGTTCGCCGGCGTTTCCTCGTCGCAGGCGTACAGCCGGGCCGCCCTGGCGAGACCGGCGGCGGCAAGCGCGTCCGGGTCGCGGGCGCTGTCGATCGAGACGACGTTGTGCCCGGCCGTCCTGAGGTGTGTCGCGAGCGTGCGCGCCGCGGCGGAACCGCCGCACACGACTATGTGCCTGGCGCGGCGCCGAGCCCGGCGTCGCGCGATCTCACCGGCGAAGAGCAGCCGGACGGCTTCGACCAGCGCGTACCCCGTAATTGCCGGGGTGAGGAACCGGCTGATCTCCAGCGGCCACGGGTACGGTCCGCCGTTGGTGACCGGACCGGAGTTGATGACGAACAGCTGCAGATCGTAGTAGGCGAGGTCGATCGGCCGGTGCGCGAACTGGGTACTCGCCGCCAGGTACTCCTCCAGTCCGAGATAACCGAGCACGAGTGAGACGACCGCGAGCACCCCGAACAGGCCGCGCACGAGCAGTGCCGGTCGTTTCGTCGTTCTCACCACCCGCATGTGCCGTGCTCCCTCATCCGCTGCCCGGTCAGCCGGCCACGTGCTCCTTCCGGAAGACGACGATGCGGAACGGCAGCGTCGGCGCGCCCACGACCTTCGCGCTGGTCTTGAACCCGTGTGCCTCGGCTGCTTTGCGGAGGAGAGACACCGGTGCGGCGCTGGTCATGTCGGCGTTGCCGGCGAGGTAGCCGTCGACCTCCTCCTCGGCGAGGCCGTAGCGGAGCATCCACTCGCGCCACTTGGTCATCACCGAGGTGCCCTGGCGGTCGCCTTCGACCCCGAAGACGTCGGCGAACACCAGCGTGCCGTCCTCGGTGGTGTGCTCGGCGGCGTCGGTGAAGAACTCGTCGAGCGTCTCGGCCGTCGGTTCCGGCCCGATCAGGAAGTGCATCACCAGCGAGCCGAACACGACGTCGTAACGGCCGTCGACGTCTTCCCACGCGGTGCCTCGGACCAGCCGCATGTCCAGCCCGGTCTGCTGTTCGGGCTGGAGCAGCTCGCGGGCATACTGCGCCATCTGGTCGGCCCGATCGACACCGCGGTACTGCCGCACCGGCCCGTAGTGCTCGAGGTCGTAGAACGGCCGGTTGATGTTGCGGATCCACGGCACGATTTCGCTGGTCAGCCGGCCCGTGCCGTAGCCGATCTCGAGGACGTCCACCGAGCGCATGCGATCGGCGTAGATGCGGAGGATCTCGCGGAAGACCGTGGCAGCGCTGTCCTGGACGAGTTGGGCGTACCGGGGGATCCAGCACCGGATGTGCCGGTCGTACAGGTCGAAGTAGTCGGGTGAGCGGAACTCGGTCTCGGCGGTCCAGTCGTCGTCCCAGTGTCCGACGCCGGTGCGCGCCACCCACGCGCGGCGCAGGTCGGCGGCCTTCATCTTCGGCTGGAACTGGACCGCGCGCGCCTTGATCGAGTCGTAGAAGTGGGCCGCACTCTCGTAGCGCAGGGAGTTGCGCTCGATGACCAGCTGCCGTCCGCCGGTGCGGCCGGGGTTGCCCCGGTAGCCGCCGACCAGGTCGGGATCGAGCAGCAGCAGGTGATGCCCGACCGCGTCGGGCCCCGACGGGTGGACCTCGCCCGGCTGCAACTCCTCCTTGGCGGCGATGTAGATGTCGTAGGTCCGGTCCCGGTGGCGTGCCTGGTGCCGGTTCCAGAGCTCGATCTGCCGGGAGAGCCGGTTTTCGTTCTCGAAGAACCACGACCAGTCGATGAGGAAGATCCGCTCGCTGACGTTCGCGGTCATCTCCTCGGGGTGGTCGGGGGTCCAGAACTGCTCGGTCTCGTCGGTGAGGTCGGCGATCGCGCGGATCTCGCCACCGGTCCACTCGCGCAGGCTGGAGAAGCTGGGGAGGTAGTACCCGGCGTCGACGACCAGCTGCGACGCGCCTCCGGAGTCGAGCTCGCGGGCCAGCGCGCCCGCCCAGCCGCCGAGCATGTGCAGGCTCGCGTGCTCCTCGGGATAGCCGTCGATGAACTTGTTGACCTGCTCGTTCAACGCGTTGCGGCCCTGCCGCGCGGACCGCTGCCCCGCGGACAGCGTCGTACCGGCGAGCTTCCGGAGCCAAGCGGTGAAGCGTGACTCGAAGTTCGCGAACCCCGTGTCGTCGCCGATGTCGGAGGGATAGACCAGGTAGTCGGGCTCGCCGAAGTTCTCCGGCAGCCGCTCGGACCCGGTCTGCTTGATCACCACCAGCGGCAGGTGGAGCGCGTGCGCGAAGCCGACCTCGTAGGCCAGGTTCGGCCGCTGGGTGCTGGCTTCGAGGATGACCAGGTCGGACTTGAGCAGCTCGTCGCTCACCTTGGCGCCGATGTCCTTGTTGACGCTCTGGTTCTCGTTCCAGTCGTAGTAGTCGTAGCCGTGCTCGGCGAGCATGCGCTTCATCACGACCAGCGCCCTCTTGACGGCGTCCGGGGAGCCCGCCTGGGTGGACCAGGCGAGAAAGGCGGTGAGCCGCGTCAAAGGTGCCTCCGCAGGTGATCGGTGGGGCACCCAGTGTATCGATTCCGGGGTACCCGATGTCCGGTTCGACACGTTCCGATCGAGACCGGCGGCAGGCAGGATCACGCGGTATGGGCAGAGTGCGCAGAAGGGCCGAGATGTTCGTCGGCAGCCGAGTAGGTGGTCCGGCTGTCGGCGACGACCGAACCATGCTTGTCGAGTTCCTCAGAGCTCAACGAGCGACGCTGGAACTGAAGTGCGGAGGCCTGGACGTCGAACTGTCCCGCCGATCCGTCGAGCCCTCGACGCTGTCGCTGCTCGGGCTCATCCGGCACCTCGCCGACGTGGAACGCCGGTGGTTCCGGCAGGTGCTGGCCGGACAGGACGCTCCGGCGCGTTTCGTTTCGGACGCGAACCCGGACGGCGACTTCGACGGCGCGACGTCGGACCCCGCCTGCGCCGCCGAAGCCTGGGACGCCTGGCGCGCCGAGGTCGCGTTCGCCGAGCGGTTCGTCGCCGGTGCGCCCGACCTCGACCTCACGGGCGAGGACTCCTGGCGCGGCACGGTGTCGCTGCGCTGGGTACTCGTTCACCTGGTCGAGGAATACGCCCGGCACAACGGGCACGCCGACCTCCTCCGCGAACGCATCGACGGCGCGATCGGCCTGTGAACGCGGGCTACTGAGGCGGTCTGCGGCATGATGGTCCGGTGCAGACCGCCGAGACGAGTGCGACCCCGTGACCGGGGGCTACCTGAAGGGCCGGATCCGTCGCGAGGACATCATTTCGGCGGCGGCCTTGCTGTACGGCGAGGCCGGCTACCACGGGTCCTCGCTCCGGGAGATCGCCAAGCGGGTCGGCATCACGCACGCCGGTCTCCTGTACTACTTCCCGACCAAGGAAGCGCTGCTCGCAGCGGTGCTCGAACGTCGCGACGCCGAGGACCGCGAGCGTGAGCAGCTAGAGGTCCAGCCCGGTCTCGAGGTCCTGCGCCACTTCGTCGCGCTGGCCGGCCACAACGTCCGGCATCCCGGCATCGTCGATCTCTACAGCAGGCTCGCCGCGGAGGCCGTCTCCGCGGACCATCCCGCGCACGGCTACTTCGAGCGGCACTACCGGGCGGCGCGGGACAGCGTGGTCGAGTCGTTCCGCGTGCTGGCCACCGACGGCAGCCTCCGTGAGGGCGTCGATCCCGACTTCGCGGCGCTGACGTTCATCGCGCTGATGGATGGCTTGCAGGTCCAGTGGCTGACCACGCCCGACCAGGTCGATCTGGTCGGCTCTCTCCGCTTTTACCTCCAGAACCTGCTCGCCGTCCCGCTCGACGTTTAGAGGGCGTCTTAGAGCGTCTTAGCGCCTGGATCCCAGTCCTCGGGCAAGGCTGAGGGGATCTCGACGGTGCTTTCGACGTCAATGGACTGACCGCCCGCCAACGACTCTTCGATGGCCAGCATCGCGTCGAGCACGTGGTACGCGAGCTCACCCGAAGCCCGTTCCGGTGCGCCGGAACGGATCGCGCGCGCCAGTTCGAGCGCGCCCGTCCCGCGCGAGGCATGGTGGCCCCGCGGTTCGAGCTGTTCGGGATCCTGCTGCCCACTCAGGTGCAACGCCGTGACGCCGTCGAAGCGGTTCGGATCGGGCAGCACCGCGGTGCCCAGCGGCCCGGCGATCTCGACGAACCCCGTCCGCAGCAGTGCCGAGTCGAAACTGAAGACCACCTGAGCCGACCCGCCGCGTTCGAACTCGAGCAGTGCGGTGACCGTGGTCGGCACGGTCACCGCGAATTCGGTGCCGGCTCGCGGGCCTGACCCGATGACGCGCGTGTCCCGTGCCCGGCCGCCGGCGCCGGTGACTTTGCGGATCGGGCCGAACAGCTGGACGAGCTCGGTGAGGTAGTACGGGCCGATGTCGAGCAGCGGCCCGCCACCGGCCTGGAAGAGGAACTCCGGCGAGGGATGCCAGCTTTCCGGGCCGGGGCTCTGGAACAGCGCGAGCGCGGTGAGCGGTTCGCCGATGCGTCCGCTGTCGATAGCGCGTCGTGCGGTCTGCAGTCCCGCTCCCAGCACGGTGTCGGGCGCGCAGGCGACCCGCAGCCCCTTCTCTTTCGCGCGGTCGAGCAGTTTCCGGCCGCTCTGCCGGTCGAGTGCGAGCGGCTTTTCGGTCCATACGTGCTTTCCCGCGTCGAGCGCGGCCAGCCCGACTTCGACGTGAGCGACGGGAACGGTCAGATTGACGACGAGTTCGACGTCGGGGTGCGCCAGCAGTTCGGCCACCGACCCGTGGCCGGGAACGCCGTACTTGGCTGCCTGCGTGGCTGCGCGCGTCACGTCCAGGTCGGCGACGAACACCACACGCACGTCCGGGAACCCGGTGAGGTTTTCGAGGTAGGTGTCGCTGATGACTCCGGCGCCGACGATCCCGACCCCGACGGGCCCGCTCACTCCGCCGCCGTGAGGTAGGCGTAGCTGGCGGCGATGGCCTCGTAGACGTCGCCGTCGAAGGCGTCGAACTCGATCACGTGCAGCGCGTCCGGCGCGGCCGCGAGTACCTCGGGCAGCGGGATTTGGCCCTGTCCGGCAGGCACCTGGCCCGAGTCGTCCCGGTTCAGGCCGCCGTCCTTGACGTGGATGGCGTGCACCCGGCTGCCGAGCCTGCCCAGCAATGCGGCCGCGTTCTCGCCGCCGGCCGTGGCCCAATAGGTGTCGATCTCGAGGACGATTTCGGGATCGAGCTGGTCGACGAACAGCTCCAGGGCACTGCGGCCGTCGATCTGCGACTCCAGCTCCCACCAGTGGTTGTGGTAGCCGACGCGCACGCCGTGGGGGCTCGCGAGTTTGGCGGCGTCGTTGAGCGCCGATGCGGTGGCGGCGATGTCGGCGCGATCCAGCCACAACTCGGGCTTGACGAGCGGGTCGATCACCACGCCGATCCCGAGTTCGGCCGCCGCGGCGAACACGGCCTCCTGGTCGGCACCGAGGAGCCGGGCGTGCGCGGTCGGCGCGGTGAGCCCGTTGGCGGGCAGCCCGAGGCGCAGCGCCTCGACGTTTTCGACCACGCCATATGGCTCCACCTGCGTCAACCCGATCTCCGCGACCCGGCGCAGGACGCTGGCCGGATCGACGGCGAAGTCCTGTCGGATCGAGTACAGCTGCACGGAATGGTTGCTCATGGCGCGCTCCCTTGCGTCGGCTACCCAGAATTTCTACCACGTGGTCAAAATTGACACCAGGGTGAATCCGGGATCGCGCGCCTGGTCGTGCGCTCACTAGCATCGAGCTCATGGCCGACGACGTGTTCGAGCACCCGCGGCTCGCTGCGGTTTACGACCCTCTCGACCCGGATCGCAGCGACCTCGACGTCTACGTGGCCATCGCCGAGGAGTTCCGTGCCCGCGCTGTGCTGGACATCGGTTGCGGTACCGGCACATTCGCGCTCCTCCTGGCAGGCCTCGGCCTTGACGTCACCGGCGTCGAACCGGCCGGCGCGTCGCTCGACGTCGCTCGGGCCAAGCCAGGCGCTGAGCGGGTGGGCTGGATCCACGGTGACGCCACCGCCCTGCCCCCGATACGGGTCGACCTCGCGACCATGACCGCGAACGTCGCCCAGGCGATCGTCGACCCAGCCGACTGGGCCGGAACACTGCGGGGCGCATGGCGGGCGCTGCGGCCGGGCGGGCATCTCGTGTTCGAGACCCGCGACCCCGCGCGCCGGGCCTGGCGGGACTGGAACCGTGCGGCGTCGTATCAGACCGCGATGATCGAAGGTGTCGGCGAGGTCGAAAGTTGGGTCGAGTTGATCGACGTCAACGGGCCGCTGGTGACGTTCCGGGGGACCTTCGTATTCGCATCGGACGGCGAGGTGCTGACGTCGGACTCGACGCTGCGATTTCGTGAACGCGACGAGGTCGAGGCGGCCCTGGTAGCTCACGGCTACACCGTCGACGAGGTCCGCGACGCCCCGGACCGCCCAGGTCGAGAGTTCGTCTTCGTCGCCTCGCGGCCGGAGTAGGACGACGTTCGCAACTCGACGGCGAGTTGCGATCGTTGCGGAGATCAACTACCGCAACTCGACGGCGAGTTGCTAAAGCCGGGAATGCAGTCAGGGCTCGTCAGTGTCGCGGCCGGATGATCCGGTCGCGACACTCACGAGCCCTGGCATGGGTTTTCTGTTACACGTGCATGGTATTTCGCCTGGGTCTTCGAAGCGGATCGAGATAAGCGGGCGGGATGAAGTCCGGTCTCCCGTCACCACCCATCCGCACTTCCCAACCACCACAATGAATTAATCGGTGGTGCCGTTCACAGAGGAGGGTCAAGTTGTTCAGGTCGGTTGGCCCACCAAGGATCCAAAAAACGATGTGGTGACCCTCAGTGTGTTTAGCGTGCTTGTTACAACCGGGAAACGCGCAACCGCGGTCCCGCATGACAAGTCTTCGCCGTTGCCCGGTGGTGATAATTCTCTTGGACCGACCCAAATCCATCTGCTCACTCTCGGT